>JAVBRE010000209.1:0-4285 GCA_031548325.1 Desulfovibrionaceae bacterium | reverse complement strand
GATACTGCGGGAACAGCGCGCGGACCTGATTGGGGCCGTGCTCGACCTGGCGGATGATTTCATCAACGGGGTCAAGCGGCCCAAGGCGTATTTTCAGTTCAAGATGTATAACGATCCGGCCCTGAATCCCGCACTATACGGAAATAAGGGTAAAAACGGATAATGTGGGGTCAAGGGGCTTTGGCCCCTTGCGGGGTTCGGGGCAGCGCCCCGAGTTTGCTAAAGGAGTCCGCATGCCTGCCTATGAAGCCGTAATCGGTCTGGAAGTCCACGCCCAACTGGCGACGCGGTCGAAGTTGTTTTGTTCCTGCGCCAACAGGTTTGGGGACGAACCCAACGACAACGTTTGCGAAATTTGCGGGGGTTTTCCCGGCGCACTGCCCGTGCTGAACAAAAAAGCCGTGGAGTACGCGGCAAAAATGGGCCTGGCCATCAATTGCGCGGTGAACTCCTATTCCGTGTTCGCGCGCAAAAGTTATTTTTATCCCGATCTGCCCGACGGCTTTCAGACCTCGCAGTACAGTCCGCCCATCTGCACGGGCGGCTATGTGGACGTGACCGCCGAAAACGGCAAAACCCGCCGTATCGGCATAACCCGCATCCATATGGAAAACGACGCGGGCAAGAACATCCATTCCAGCGGTGGAAATGAGAGTTATGTGGACCTAAACCGGGGCGGCACCCCGCTGATCGAGATCGTCAGCGAACCGGATCTGCGCGGCGCGGAAGAGGCCGTGCTTTTTCTGCGGCGGCTGCGTTCCATTCTGCTGTACCTCGGCGTCTGCGACGGCAACATGGAAGAAGGCAGCCTGCGCTGCGACGCCAACGTGTCCATTCGCCCCTCGGGCAGCGAAGCTTTCGGCACCCGCGTGGAAATCAAGAACCTGAACTCCTTTCGCAACGTGCAGCGGGCTATTGAATACGAGATCGCCCGGCAGAAGATCTGTCTGGAAGACGGCGAGGAACTGGCGCAGGAAACCCGGCTGTACGACAGCGTGAAAAATCTGACTCTGGCCATGCGCAGCAAAGAAGAGGCGCACGACTACCGGTATTTTCCCAACCCCGACCTGCCGCCGGTGCTGGTCAGCCCCGAGGATCTCGCCCGTTGGAAAAGCGAGATGCCCGAGTTGCCCCATGCGCGGCGCGACAGGTTCGCCGCCGCTTTCAGTTTGTCGGAGCAAGATGCGGATTTGCTGACGTCCGAAAAGGAACTGGCGGATTTTTTTGAAGCGGCCCTTGCCCTGTACAGGCAGCCCAAGCGTCTCGCCAACCTGATGCAGAGCGAAGTGCTGCGAGAGATGAACGCCACGGGCCTGACCCTGGCTGCCGCCGCGCTGACGCCGGAGAGTCTTGCGGAACTTGCGAAAATCATTGATGATGGACTCATCAGCATGAAAATAGCGCAGGATATTTTTCCGGAACTTTTCATCAACGGGGGTTCTCCGGAAAAACTTGTGCGAGAACGGGGTCTTGCGCAGATTTCGGACAGCGGCGCCCTGGAAGCCGCCGTGGCGGAAGCCGTTACGGAAAACCCCGCGGAAGCCGCCGCCTACAAAGAAGGAAAGACCAAGCTTATTTCTTTTTTCGTGGGCCGGGTTATGCAGAAAACCGGGGGCAAGGCCAACCCCGCTCTGGTCAACGAATTGTTGCGCAAGCACTTAGGATAGGATGTGACATTGAGGACTGAAGATATCGCCGCTGATGCGGCTTTGCCCGACACGGCCGAAGAGACCGGTTTTTCCGACGCGGACGATGCCTTTGCTCTTCAGGTGACGCAACCCGGTCAGGGGGGCGGCATTTTGCTGATCGCCGCCGCCGGTCCGGAGCAGCCCGAAGACAGTCTCAAGGATGTCGCGGCCGACGAACTTTCACCCGCGCATGCGGCGGATGGGTGGGAAAGTCGACCCGAAACGACGGCCCGTGAAGCGGAAAAGTCAATGGAAGACGCGCCCGCCGGCGACACGCGGGCGGATGTCGCGGGTGTTCGCCTGCGGCCTTTGGGACCGGTCAATTTTTTTCTGACGCGGGGCCGGACCTATGCCGAGGGCGACATGGTCATGGTCGATATGGAAGGCTCTCTGGCGCTGGGCAAGGTTGTCAGCACCACCAGGGTGGACCCGTCGCATCTGGTGATGGAGGAGGGCGGCAAGCTTCGACCCGTCGTGCGCAAGGTCGATGACCTGGAGGCGGCCGCTGCCGCGGACAACATATCTTTGGCCGAGGAAGCCGTGCGTTTCTGCAAGCAATGCATCCGCGAGCGCGCGTTGGAGATGAAGCTTGTGGATGTTCTGATCATGCATGACCGGAGCAAGATGATTTTTTATTTCACCGCGCCGGCGCGTATTGATTTTCGCGATCTGGTCAAGGACCTTGTGCGTAAATACCGCACCCGCATCGAGTTGCGCCAGATCGGCGTACGCCATGAAACCCAGATGGCCGGAGCCATCGGCAACTGCGGCATGGTCTGCTGCTGCCGGCGCTACTTGCGCAGGTTCGCGCCGGTTGCGATCAAAATGGCCAAAGAGCAGAACGTGTTTTTGAATCCGGCAAAAATTTCCGGCATCTGCGGGCGTCTGCTCTGTTGCCTGGCCTACGAACAGGACCATTACGACGAATTTTACCGCCGCTGCCCCAAACTGGGAAAAAAATACCAGACGGACAAAGGCGTTGTGCGTGTGCTGCGGGCGAGCCTGTTTCGAGAAAGCGTCAGCGTGCTGAACGAGAACAACGAAGAGAACGAATACACCCTGGCCGAATGGAAGACCCTCAATCCCCACCGGCCGGACGCGTCGCAGCAGCATGCGCAGGGCGGCCGGGACGGCGGCGCGAAGCGGGAAGAAGGCGACCGGGACAGGCCGCATGAGCGTAGCCGCGGCGGCGCGGCCGCGGCGGCCGGCGGCAATGCATCCGCAGGTCGCGCGGTTTCGCCGGTCGTTTTGTCCGATGGCGAGACTTCGTCGAGAGCCGTGTGGCCGAAAGCCTCTCCGGTTACCCAGTTTGTCCCGAATGCCGGCATCCCGGCCGACCTGGAACCGAGCGACGACGATAATTCGGATTCCATTTTCGGTCTGGCTCCGCACAAAACAGCCCCGGCGGAAGGCGCATCCGGACTCCGCCCGCCAGGTTCCGGCGGGCACAGACGCCATCGCCGCAAATAGAGCATTGCAACTTTGAGCTTATAGGATGAAAGATTCGCCAAGCATAGCTACCGGATCATATAGAGCAATTTCAAAGTGAAATTGCTCGGCAGACGCGAAGCGGATGCCCGCGAAGCGTGTCGTTTATACTGGTAATCTCGCATCATTATATGCAGATACCGGCGCCTTTTTTGAAAAGGTTTTTATACAATTTGAAAGTTAAATGCTCTAGCATACGGATTATATAAATCAGAACGACACGCAAGCGGGCATCCGCTTCGCGTCTGCCGGGCGGTTTCAAAGTGAAATTGCTCCAGCGGCGATACGTTTTTCGGAAAGAGGAGTTTTGCGTGCAGCCCTTTTTTCTGACTACCCCCATCTATTATGTGAATGCCAAGCCCCACTTGGGGCACGCCTACACCACGCTGGTCGCCGACAGCATGACCCGTTTTCAGCGCATGATGGGCCTGCGGACGTTTTTTTTGACCGGAACCGACGAGCACGGCGACAAGATTGTTCAGGCCGCCGAAAAGGCCGGCTGTTCGCCGCAGGCGTTTAGCGACGCCATCAGCGGGGAATTTCGCGCGTTGTGGCAACGGCTGGATATCGGGTTTGACCGTTTCATTCGCACCACCGAAGAAGACCACAAGCGTCGCGTGCAGGCCTTTTTGCAAAAGGTCTATGACGCGGGCGACATTTATTTCGGCGAGTACGGGGGCCATTACTGTTACGGCTGCGAACGCTTTTATACCGAAAAGGAACTGACCGCAGAGGGCCTTTGCCCCCAGCATCAGGCCAAACCGGAATTCATCAGCGAAAAGAACTATTTTTTCAGAATGTCGAAGTACCAGGGCTGGCTGCGGGACCACATTCTCGCCAATCCGGATTTCATCCGGCCGGAGCGGTATAAAAGCGAAGTGCTGGGGCTGCTCGATTCCGGCGCGCTGGAAGATCTGTGCATCTCGCGGCCCAAAAGCCGCCTGACCTGGGGCATAGAGCTGCCTTTTGACGCGAATTACGTATGCTACGTCTGGTTTGACGCTTTATTGAACTATGTCAGCGCCTTGGGCTGGCCTGACGGGGACAATTTCAAAACTTTCTGGCCCGGCGCGCAGCACATGGTGGCCAAAGACATTCTGAAGCCCCAC
>JAVBRE010000221.1:0-8560 GCA_031548325.1 Desulfovibrionaceae bacterium | reverse complement strand
CCGGCGGGCTATTTCCCAGACGTTGCCCGCGTAGACCAGCCTGTCGCCCCGGTCGTGCAGCAGCAGCAAGGGGGCCGCAACCTTCGGCAGCGAGCGGTAAACCGTTCCGCAACCCCGGCGCAGGCTGAACAATTGCGGCAGGCACAACCGCCCCTCATGCCCCTTCCAGGGCGCCACGGCCCGCGAAGCTTTATGCCGTTCCGCTTCCTTTGCCGCCGCGCTTTTTTTTTTGCGCCTCGCTTTGCAGCAGGCGTGACAAATGCGCGAGCAAGGACGCGGCATACAGCCGCAAGTTACGGACCGGCCAGGGAAAAAGGCGCAGAGTATGCACCGGGGCGGAAATGCAGATCAGCCCCGCCGGTTGATGGCGCGCGGCCAAAGCCAACGCCAGGGTGCCGCCCATGGAAAAACCTATCACAAAAACCCGCTCCACCTGCGCGGCCAGGTCCAGATAGGCGCATTCCGCCGCGTTCAGCCAATCATTGAAAAAACTTTTCTCAAAGGGCAAAGAATCGCCGCCGTGTCCCGGCAATTGAATGCCGCGCACGACGAGACCCGCCTCTTTCAAAGGCGCAATCAGGGGCTCCATCTCAAAAAGGCTGCCCCCGAAGCCGTGAATCAACAGGCATCCCGCCATTTGCCAACCATGACTCTTGCATTGTTCGCACTTTCCGAGCACTCTGCTGCAAAAGATCGCACACAGCGGAGGATCGCCCGTGCCGGAAACAAAAAAGAACTGCGCCCTTCTTCTTACGGCCCAATACGTTTTGACGCAAGACCGCATGACCCCCCTGCTGCGGGACGGAGGGGTCGCCGTCAAGGACGGCCGCATCCTGGCTGTGGGGAACGCCGCCGATCTGCGCCGCATCTATGCCCCGGACCGGGCTCTTGACCTGGGGGAAAGCCTCGTCATGCCGGGGCTGATCAACGCGCACACCCACGCATCCATGACCCTGCTGCGGGGCTTTGCCGACGATCTGCCGCTTATGACCTGGCTGACCGAGCACATTTTTCCCATGGAAAAGCGCCTGGACAGGGACCTGATCGCCCTTGGCGCAACTTTGGCCTGCGCGGAGATGACCCGTTTCGGGGTCACAGCCTTTCAGGACATGTACCTCGGAGAAAGCGCCGTCTTTGAAGCCGTGAAAAAAACCGGCCTGCGCATGCTGGGCGGCGACGTCGTTTTCGCTTTTCCCTCCATCAGCTACGCATCCGAAGACGAGGCTTTCGACCTGATCCGCGGCCAGGCCGCGGCCCTGCGGGACAATTCGCGCATCCGGACGGCGATCATGCCTCACGCGGTCTATACGACCAGTCCCGCCCTGCTCGTCCGCTGCCGGGATATGGCGGACGAGTTGGACTTGCCTTTGCACCTGCACCTCGGCGAAACGGAAAGCGAAAGCGCCGAGTGTTTCAAACAGCACGGCAAACGCCCTCTGGCTTACTGCCGGGACCTGGGCCTGCTCACCCCGCGCGTCACGGTGGCCCACGCCGTGGACCTGACGGAAGAAGAACTGGACACCCTGGCGGAATCCGGCTCGGTCGTGGCCCACTGCCCGCGCAGCAACATGAAGCTGGCTTCCGGCGTGGCCCCGGTGCCCGGCATGCTGGCCCGGGGCATTTCCGTGGGCCTGGGCACGGACGGGGCCGCCAGCAGCAATAATTTGAACATGTTCGCGGAAATGACCGCCGCCGCCCTGTTGCACAAGGTCGCAAGTCGCGACCCCGTGGTCGTGCCCGCCAGAACTGCCCTGGATATGGCGACGCATGGCGGCGCGGCCGCCCTGCACTGGCCGGAGTTGGGCGCCCTGCGGGCCGGGGGCCCGGCGGACCTGATCGCCGTGGGTATGTGCAGCCCCAATATGCTGCCCGAGCACGCGCCCGTGTCCAACCTGGTCTACGCCGCCACCGGCCTTGAGGTGCGCCTGACCATGGTGGAAGGGGAAATACTGTACCAGGACGGCGTTTACAGCCGCATCGATCTGCCCGCCCTGCGGGAAGAAGTCAAAGAGGCCGTGGCGAAACTGCGGGGCGGAAACTGAAGAGCGATGCTCCTGCCCAAAAGCCGGGAGCGCCATTCTTCACTCCGCCGATCAGGCGTTTCTGAAAAGTTTCTTCGCCACATCGTCCCAAACCATGTCCGGCGTGATCTCTTTCATGCAGTTGTGATGACCCAGGGGACAGACCTGGGGACCATGCAGGCCGCAGGGCCGGCAGGACAGGGGCACTTCAATGACCGAAGACGACTCTCCGCGCGGAAAAAAACCCAGTTCGCGCACGGTGGGGCCAAAAACGGCCGTCACCGGCACATGCTGAGGCCAGGCCAGGTGCATGGGGCCGGAATCGTTGGTCAGGTAACAGGACAGACGCTTGATGCACGCCGCCAATTCCGGCAGAGACAAACGGCCGGACAGGTCGCTCAACGCGCTTTCCGCTCCCGGCCCGAGTTCCTGCGCGATCATGCTTTTAACCGATGCGGCCATACACTCTTCGCCGGGTCCGGCAAAAAGCAGCACATGCGCGCCTTCGCGGATGGCCCTTGCCGCCACGGCGGCAAAACCCGCCTCTGTCCAGCGTTTGGTGCCCCAAATGGAGCCGGGATGCGCGCCCAGCACGGGCCTGCCGCGCAAGGGCGCGAAAAAAGCCTCGGCTTTGTCCTCCGCCGTCCGCGGCAGCGCTATCCCGGGCCAGGCGTCACCGACAATGCCCCGGCCGGGCAGGTCGAGCGGGCCAAGCAATTGCAGCAGCCGCTCTATTTCTTCCAGTTCCGCAAAACGGCGGGGCACGGTGTGCGTGTACAGCCAGGCGTTGAACCGGGGCCTGTCGTAGCCGATGCGCAGTTTCGCGCTGCTCCAGCGGGCGACAAGCCCGCTGCGCAGGCTGGCGTGCGCCGAAATCCAAAGGCTGTAGCCTTCGCGCCCAAGCCGCCGTCCCATACGGGTCGCGGCAAAAAAACCCGCCTGCGCGCCGCGCTTGTCATACTCGAAAACACGGTCCACGGCGGGGTGTTCGGCGAACAGGGGGCCAAGCCCCTTGCGCACCCAAAAATCAATGGACGAATCCGGATACGCCGCCCGCAGGTTTTGCAGCAGCGGCAGCGTGAGGACGGCATCCCCCAGAAAGGCCGTGTTCCAGACCCCTATTCTTCCCACAAGTACCGCCTTTATTCGTCGACGCACTATGGCCTCCGCTTCGCCTTCCCGTCAAGAGGCGCTAAAAGGGGCATTCTGGACAGCCGCCAAACCTGAATGTATGGTCCGCGCCATGCACATCGTTCTTGTGGAACCTGAAATCCCGCCCAACACCGGCAACGTGGCCCGGCTCTGCGCGGCGACGGACATCGGCCTGCACCTGGTGCAACCGCTCGGCTTTTCTCTGGCCGACCGCTACCTCAAACGGGCGGGGCTCGACTACTGGCCTCACGTCAGGGTCAGCGTCTGGCCCGACTTCACGGCCTACCGGGCGGGCGCGGGCGCGGGCAAGCGCCTGGTCATGACCAGCAGCAAAAACGGAACCGGCGTGCATCGTTTCGCTTTCGCCTCTGACGACGCCCTCATCTTCGGCCCGGAAACGCGCGGACTGGCCGCGGAAATTCTGGCCCTTTCCCCCTTTCGGGTGCGCAGTCCCATCCGCCCCGCAGTGCGCAGCCTGAATCTGTCCACAGCGGCGGGCATCGTGCTCTTTCAGGCCCTGGCCGCATCCGGCCTTCTGGACAACGAAGCATGAAGGCGGACTGGGACTGCATCGTTCTGGGCGCGGGCCCGGCCGGGCTGACAGCGGCCGCCGCCGCTTCCCGCAGGGGTTTGCGCGTTCTGCTGCTGGACAAAAGCGCCCGGCCCGGCGCGAAGTTGCTGCTGGCCGGAGGCGGCAAAGGCAACGTCACCAACCGCTCCGTTTCGACCGTCGATTACGTGGGCGAAAACGTCGCCTTCGCCCGGCCCGCGCTTTCGCGTTTCGCGCCGGACATGCTGCTGCGCCGTCTGGCGGCGGCGGGCATCACCGTGGAAGAGCGCGAATACGGTCAGATTTTTTGCACCGGCAGCGCCAAAGCCGTGCTGGACATGCTGCTGCGCGATGCGGGCAAGTGCCGTCTGGAACGTGAAATTACGGTAAAGCGCATCGAAACGAACGGCAGCGCTTTCACCCTGCGTTGCGAGGGCGCCGCGTTTTGCGCGCCAAAACTGGTCGTGAGCACGGGCGGTCCGGCCTGGCCGCAGGTCGGGGCCGACGATTCCGGACTGCGCCTGGTGCACGACCTGGGTCATCGCATCGTGCCGATACGGCCCGTGCTCGCGCCGCTCGTTCTGCCGCCGGAATCGCCCTTGCAGGCGGCCAGACCTCTTCTGGCGGGCATCAGCGTGCAGGTTGGCGTCCGTTGCGATGCTTCCGCTTCCCCTTCATTCACCGCGCCTTTGCTGTTCACCCACAAGGGCATCAGCGGCCCGGCTGTCCTGAACATTTCCTGTTGGTGGCGCAAAGGCTCCAGTTTGTGCATCAACTTTCTGCCGGGGCGGAATGCCGCCGCCCTGCTGGACGACGCAAGCGGCAAGGCCACGCCTTTTTCCGTCCTGTCCCGGCGCCTGCCGGACCGGCTCTGCCGCGCCCTGCTGCACCCGGAACTGGCGGACCGAAGAATCGCGGAACTGTCCCGGCCGGACCGGATCCGCCTGGCCCACGGCATCGAAGCACACAGCGTCATCCCTTTGCGCTCCGAGGGTCTGAACCGGGCCGAAGCCGCCGCAGGGGGCGTGGACACGGCCGAGGTCAACCCGAAAAACATGGAAAGCCTGCGTTTGCCCGGCCTTTTTTTCTGCGGCGAAGTGC
Source organism: Desulfovibrionaceae bacterium (assembly GCA_031548325.1). Taxonomy (GTDB): domain Bacteria; phylum Desulfobacterota; class Desulfovibrionia; order Desulfovibrionales; family Desulfovibrionaceae; genus FLUQ01. The sequence continues at coordinate 3,736 of JAVBRE010000221.1, read as the reverse complement.
TGGACCTGGCCGGGCGTCTGGGCGGCTACAACCTGCACTGGGCCTGGGCCAGCGGCGAAGCGGCCGGAAAATCCCTTTAAGGGTCTGGCGAAAATATATGTTGAGGTCCGCCGGGCGCATTGTGTACATTTGTCGAAATACATGGACCTGTGACCGGCGGATTTGCCGCCAACGAGACTTTACATGAAAATTATTTTCGAATCTCTGCGCGAATGCGCCCGCGACCTGCTCGTCGCGGCCGGCGAATCGCCGGAAAACGCGAAGACCACGGCCGACCTGATGGCGCTTTGCGATGCCAAGGGCGTTTCCACCCACGGCACATATTTGCTGAGCCCGATCTATGACCGGGTGCGCCAGAAGCAGTTCAAGCTGCCCACTCGCATCACTGCGCTGCGGGATGACGGAGCAACGGGCATGCTTGACGGCAACGACGGCCTGGGCCAGGTGGCGGGCGCGGCCGCCGTGGAAATGGCCGTGAGAAAGGCCAAAGCCTGCGGCATAGCCACCGTGCTTATCCGCAACACGAACAACGTGGGCGCGCTGTCCAACTACACCGACCGCATCGCGCGGGAAGGAATGCTGGCCTATTTCTGCTGCAACGCGTCCCCGGCCATGGCCCCCTGGGGCGGCAGCGAACAGTTCATCGGCACCCAGCCCTTTGCCTTTTCCATTTACACCGGCCAGGATATTCCCTTCTCCGCCGACATGGCGACCAGCATCGTGGCGCGCGGCAAGATCCGCAAGGCCGAACGCTACGGCGAGCGCATTCCGGACAACTGGGCCCTGGACTCCGAAGGCAGGCCCACCACCGACCCGGCGGCCGCGGTCAAGGGCACGCTGCTGCCCATCGGCGGGCCCAAAGGTTCCGCCATCGGGCTGGCCATCGACATCATGGCCGGCATCATCACAGGGTCCAGCCGCGCGCCGCATGTGAAGCCCATCCACACGCCCAGCGGCAAGGCGGGCGTAGGCGGCTTTCTGTTCGCCCTGGATCTGGCGCGCTTTTGCGATATGGATCAGTTCGTCGCGGAAATGGCCGCCTATATCACCGACATCAAGGCCCTCAGAAAGGCTGAAGGATTCGCGGAAATCCTGCTGCCCGGCGAAATCGAGCTGGCGAAAGAACGCAAGGCCCGCCTCGAAGGCGTGGACATGGACGCGCAGGCCGTGGCCGCGCTGAACGCCCTGCTGGCCGAGGCCGGCTGCTCCAAGCGCCTCATTGAGGCGTAGGGATCGTTTTTCAGAAACAGTTCCTGAAACAGTTCGGCCATGCGCGGGTTGGGGTCACGGATCTTCCGTGGCCCTGCCCTTGGGGTATCGCGCCTCAAGCATATGCACGTAAGGCAGTTTGCCTTCCGCATCAGGCGTCACGTCCAGGGCGTCAAGAATGCGCAAAAGATCCGCCCTGCCCCGGCCGAACTTCGCGCCCAGGATATTCTCCAGCCAGGCCCCCAGCCCCAGAACCAGGCCGACGAAGAGGGCCACGCCCCCGGCGGCCAGAAAAAACTTCAGAGACAGGGCTTCCGTCACAAAGGCCAGCGACACGGCGGCAATGATGCTGGCGCAGACCCCCAGCGCGTTTTTCAACTGCTGCCTGAGCCAGCGCCGTGAAGCATACGCGCCCACGGTCCTGAGATAGCGGCAGCCGTCCTCAAGATTGAGCAGCGCCTGAATTGTCCGCTCGTCGTGGCCGACAACGGCCCGGACCCTGTCCCCTTCGGCGATAAAAAAAGGATGCAAAGGGCTGGCCAAGGATTTTTCGTTGCTGAAGGTGAAATGCAGTTGCCGCCCGGCGCAGGTGAAGGCATACGACAAATAGGGGTCCATCCGCGCCTTGGGCATCAGTCGTATCCCCGAATCGGCCTTGATCCGCACGGCTTCGCCTTCGGCCCTGTACAGGGTGGCCGGGCTGTCGGGGGCCGGAGCCCGTTCCAGATCCGCGATGAATTTCTGTTCCGCCCCGGCGTCGGGGTCGGCCGCCCGCAGGCTTTCCAGCGGCGGGCAGGCGTCCGTTTCGCCGCGCTGCACGGCTTCCATTTCCTGTTTCGCCCGGCCGGAAAGAGCGCGGGAAGCGAAGGCGCCGAAACCCGGCACATGCAGCCAGTGCAGCCGAAAGCTGCCGTCCGTAAGGGGCGTGACCCCCGCGAACAGTTCCGCGCCGGGCTTGAGTTCTTCCAGGCGCTTCAAATCCGCCATTTCCGCTTCCCAGGCGAAGAGCGCGCGAGAACCGGCCCGGATGCGCCACATTTTTTCGTGGACCCCGGGCCGGGCGTCGGTAAAAAGCGCCCGCGCGCTGTGGGTCAAATTTTTCATGTTTGCATAGTATCGCGAGTATCTTCAGGAGGCAAGAAATTAGAAGCGCCGCGTCTTTTGCCAAAAGACAGGGGATATGTTACCTCTGCGCAGGAGGAAAACGCCAGTGCTCAGCCAGGGATACCGAGAACTTATCACCGAAAGGGAACTGCGCGGCGCGGCCGCCCTGCTGCGGGAAGAAAATCTGGACATGCCGGAAGGAATCAACCGGAGCCTCGGTTTTTACGAGGACGGGCGTCTTGTTGCCACGGCTTTTCTCGCGGGCAACGTGATCTGCGGCGTCTGCGTCGCTCCGTCACACCAGGGAAGCGGCCTGTCGGCGGCCCTGGTCGGCAGGCTGGTCAACGCGGCTCTGGACGAAGGACTCAGTCGGGTCTGCATCTTCACCAAGCCGGAAGAGGCGGAAAAATTTCTGTCCCTGGGCTTTGGGCAGGTGGCCGCCACGACGCGGGCCGTCCTGCTGGAATATGGTTCCCCTTCCTGCGCGCAGTGGCTGGAAGCGACCCGCCGCGCCCTGGCCGCCGCCTTCGGCGATGCGCCGCCAAACGGCGCGAACAGGCCCGGTCCGGGCGCCATCGTCATGAACGCCAACCCCTTTACTCTGGGACATAAAACCCTGGTGAACGAAGCCCTGGCCCGTTGCCCCGACGTTGTGGTCTTTGTGGTAGAAGAAGAAGCCTCGTCCTTTCCCTTTGCCGACAGGTTCAGCTTGGTCAGGCAGGGCCTGGCGGACCTGCCCCGCGCTCTGGCGCTGCCTTCCGGGCCGTACATGGTGTCCCGTTCCAGCTTTCCGGCCTATTTTACGGGCAAAGCCGACCACGCTGCCGTGCATGCGGATCTGGACGCCACGATTTTCGCGGACCGTATCGCGCCCGGCCTGGGCATCAGCACCCGCTTCGTTGGTTCCGAACCCTACTGCGCAGTCACGGCCCTTTACAATCAGACCTTGCAAAGCGTGCTGCCCCGGCATAGGATCAGCTGCGTGGAAATACCGCGCAAAGAAGCGGCGGGCGCCGCCATCAGCGCTTCCACCGTACGGGACATCATGCGCGATCCGAAATACCGCGAGCGCCCTGAAAAATTGGAAGCCCTCGTGCCGCCGACAACGGCCGCTTTTTTGTTATCCGAAGCAGGTGAACGCCTTGCCGCCCTTTTGCGCGACAAGGCCGGCCGCCATTAGCATTTTCAGTCTGAAAACGCCCCGGCGGCCACGAAGCGAAGCAGCCGCCGGCAAGCGAACAGCGCGGCGTGCCGGTCGCACAAGCCGCCTCGGCTTGCGCGCTTCCGGGGGAAGAGCCGTTTTTGTTTCATGCCTGAAAAAAAACACAAAATTAATCTGGTCTGGGATTTTTTTAGGGGGGGCCTCCGGCAATGGTCCGGACATAGTCCGCCCACGCGGGCCCCGGTGAATCCAACCGCCACG
>JAVBRE010000099.1:0-8466 GCA_031548325.1 Desulfovibrionaceae bacterium | reverse complement strand
GCCCCCGCCGCCCGGACACGGGGGCCGGCTTGGGCCGGCCGCTCCCCCCGCCGCTGCTTGGCGCTCATGCCAAAACTCGCCATATGGCCGATTTATCAAATCCGCTCCGCCGAAAAGCGTGGTTTTCGGCTCGCTCGCGCCGCCGCCTGCGGCGCGCCGGACTGCCGTCCGGCGTTAGAAGCCATTTCATAATGAATTATGAAATGGCTTCTAGTCATCTTTGGGCGCGGCAAACAACCGGGCAAGCGTCTTCCATATTGTCAGCAAAATGCCGTTGTTTTATAATCCATTCTTTACCGGATCACATTTGGAGGAAAATATGAGCCTCGCGATACAATGGCCCCTGACCCTGGAAGCGGCCCGTGAACGCCTGAGTCAAGACCCTCTGGCCGCCTGGATAGGCTTTCAACTGGACGAACTGGAACCCGGCCGGGTCGCGGCGCGCATGATGGTGGACCCCAAGCATATAGCCCCCAACGGCTATCTGCACGCCACTGTGAGCATCGCGCTGGCGGATATCGCCTGCGGGTTCGGGTCAGCCGCTCTGCTGCGCGGTCCTGGGGAAAAGATTACAACCATCGAGCTCAAAAGCAACCACCTCGGCACGGCTCTTGCGGGCGTGCTGCTTTGCAGGGCCACGGCGCGGCATGTCGGGTTCACCACACACGTCTGGGACGCGGACGTGGTCGCGGCGGCGACCGGCAAGCCCGTCATGATTTTTCGTTGCACGCAGATGGTGCTGCGGCCAGATCCTTCGCGTAGCGCTCCTGCTCGCTGAACAGGCAGCCGCAATACTGCTGACGGTGGATGCCCCATTCCCTGGAACGGCTGATGCCTTGCTGCCAGTCGCCGCGAAAATCGCGGTACAGAAAGGGGACGCCGGTCGCGTTTTCCGCCGCTTTGCCCGCCTCTACCATGCCTTCGTGGTTCTGGCGGCGAGAATAGAGCAGGGAAGAGCTGAAGGCGTCAAAACCCCCGGCTCCGGCAAAAGCCGCGGCGCGGGCGAAACGCGACTCGCGACAATAGACGCAACGCCCGGCCGGGTGGGCAAAGGCCGCGCGGCACCAAGCTTCCGCGTCATATTCCGGGCTCTGATGGGGAAAGTGCAGGTCTACGCCCATTTCGGCCGCGACCCGAAGCGCCCCTTCCCGGCGGCGCAGGTATTCGGCCAGCGGCTGGACATTGGGATTGTCGAAATAGCCCGCGACGCTGAAACCCTCGTCCAGCAGGCGCCGAATGGGCATGATGCCGCAGGGGCCGCAGCAGATATGAAGCAGAATGCGCATCAGAGCATTTCACTTTCATTTCGCGGCAAGAATTTTCGGACAAATTCTTGCAGAGCAATTACTCATTTCATTCGTTAATTGCTCTAAGCCGGCCTGACGGTCAGGCTGACTCCGAACTGTTTTTCCAGATCCTGCAGCACGCCCCGTTTGGCGTTGAGCAGGTAAAAAGCCAGTTCCGTCTCGGTCTGAAACACGGCGGCAGCCTGGTTGCCTGCCGCCGCCTGACGCAGCGCTTTGTGGATGTCGCGCAGGGCTTGCAGGGCCTGCCATTCCATATTGCGGCGAATGCCCGTGCCCTTGCAGTGAGGGCAGGGCTCGGTGCTCAGCGATATGGCGGAAGAGCCGAGACGCTGGCGCACGATTTCCAGCATGCCGAAGGGGCCGATTTTGCCCACATCGTAGCGGGCGCGGTCGCCCTTCATGCCGCTTCTCACGGCCTTTTCGATTTCGCGCCAGTGGTCGCGGTCGCGCATTTCGATGAAGTCAGCCACCACCTGGCCGCCGATGTCGCGCAACCGCAACTGCAAGGGGATCATTCTGGCGGCTTCAAGGTTGGTGCGATAGGCCATGTCCTCGAAGTTGCTCCTGCCGCTGCTGCGGCCGGAGTTGATGTCGATGGCCGTCAGGGCTTCGGTGTTGTCGAAGACCAGGCGTCCGCCCGAGGGCAGCGGCACTTCGCGCGACTGGATCTGGTCCAGCTGCTTTTGCAGGGAAAAACGCTCGAACAAAGTCGCGGCCGTGTCCTTGTGAACCTGCACCAGGTTTTTCTTTTTGGGAAAGAGCAGGGTTGCGAATTCCGCCATCTGTTTGGCGGTGTCGGCATCATCCACCCAGACTTCCTGCACTTCGTCGGTCAGGTAATCGCGCACGGCCCTGGTGGACAGGTCCAGTTCCTGGTAGATCAGGCTGGGGGCCGGGGCGCTTTTGCCTTTGTCGCGCACCTCTTTCCACAGGCGTTTCAAAAATTGCAGGTCGCGCTGCAGGCTGGTCTTGCTGGCGCCCATACTCACGGTGCGGATGATGACGCCCAGCCCCTTGCCGGGGGTCAAGCCTTCCAGCAATTCGCGCAGGCGCGCTCGCTCTTCTTCGCTTTCCACCTTGCGCGAGACGCCGATCTGTTCCCGGCCGGGGGTCAGCACCAAAAAACGGCCGGGCAGAGAAAGGTACGAGGTCACAAAGGCGCCTTTGCTGCCCGCGGGTTCCTTGACCACCTGGACCAGGATTTCTTGTCCCGGCTTCAGGGCCTTCTGGATCGGCGGATATTTGCGGCTTTTGGCGGGATCGTGGGGCGTCAGGTAGTATTCGGGGTGCACTTCATCGATCTGTAAAAATCCGTTCTTGACCCCTCCCGCGTAAGAAACGAAAGCGGCCTGCAAGTTGGCGTCGATGTTGCTGACCACGCCTTTGTAGATATTGCCCTTGACCTTGGCCTGGTGCTGCATCTCGACATAATATTCCTGCACCACGCCTTCTTCGGTCAGCACAACCTCCACCTGCTCGCCGGACAACACGCTGATGAACATTTTTCGCGCGCGAAGAGTTGCGGGCGTTTCGTCGTCCTCAGCTTCTTCCGCTGCCGCGTTTTTTTTGCCTTTGCCCTTGCCCCTGGCTTTGGCTTGGCTCCCGGACGCGGCGGCGGGCGCTTCATCGCCGTCTTCTTCGTCGCTTCGGCTGTCGGCGTCCGTCGGCAACAAGGGGATCGGCGCGGGGTCTTCCGAAACAGCGTCTTTTGGCGGGGCCGGCGCGGCATCGCCCTGGCTCTGTTCGGCCTGCGCGCTCTGTTCCGCAAGCGCGGCCTGCGCGGAAGACGCGGTCTCCGGCGCGGCCAGAGTGTTTTTGTTTTTGTTGCGGCGGCGGCCGCCCCGGCGGGAACGGCGGCGGCGGGCGGGCTGGGTCTGCTCGTCGGGCCGGACCTGTTCGGAAGAAGCGGCTTCCGGCGCTGTCTGTTCGGCGAAGTGCGCCTCGGATGCCTTCTGTTCGCCGCGCACAGCCGGTGCGCCCGGCGTGCTCCGGTCGGTTGAGGGGCCGGAAACGGCGGATATTGCTTCCGGGGGGGGCGCGACATTTGCGGCAGGCGCTGTCTGAGCCGGTTCCGGCGCGGCGGTCGAAGTTTTGGCGTCGGCTTTGCCTTTTTTGGCTCCGGATGCGCGAGGGACGGGCTTTTTCGCGGCAGGGGCCTTGCGGGCCGTTTTGGCCGGGGCAGCCGTTTTTTCCGCTGTGTCGGAGGCGGGCGAGTCGGGGGTTTTCGCGGGCGCCGCGTTCTTTTTTGTTCCGGCCGCGCTTTTTCCCGCGGCGGGTTTGGAGGCCGCGTCTGTCTTGGGCACCGCCTTGGGCGTTCTTTTGCGGGGAGTTTTCGCGGCGGTTTCAGGCGCGCCGCCGGCCTTGTCAACGCCGGTCGCGCCGGTCGCGACGGGCGCGGCGGCGGAATCGTGGTCCTGAGTCATGGGTAAAATCCTTAAAAAATGGTGGCAGGCGTCAGCACGCGCTGGCACGGGAAACTGGTGCGGGGCGGCGCGGCCTGGGCCTGAAATCCGCGGGCGGCTAGGCCCGGCGGAAAAAAATTCGTGCGCATGGGGCGGCACGATGCCGCGCCCGCGCGGTAAACCGAAAAGCAGCGCAACGTCGCGCAGCATTCTCTTCGGCTTGCGCGCATAAAAGCGGGTTTTTTAAAAAAAAGCAACAAAAATGTGGAAAAAGAAGCGCGCCGCGGTTTTTTTACAGCGTGGCGCGCTTGAGATGCCCGCCTCACGACGGCGAAGTCCGTCCGCAAGCGCTTGATTCGACCCGCCCGAGGCTTCGCCTCGCGGGCGCGGATGCCGAAAAGACCCGGCGGCAAATTTCCCGGCCGATTCCGGATTGAGCCTATTTATGCCTGCGGGTATCCTTGCGGCTGTTTTTTTCTTCCTTTTCCTCAGGGCCCCCCTCGCCGGAAATGGGTTGTCCGGGATAGTGGTGTTCATCGCCGCGGCGGGAGGGCGTTGCTTCCTTGCGTTCTTGTTTGGGGTGGTTCTCATGGCTGTGCTTGTTATGTTTGTGGTCGTGTTTGTCCATATATAAACTCCTTGAAACAGCAGCTTGCACTATGAAATATAATAGCGGGACAGCGGCAAGACAACAGGCGGGCGGCAAAAAATTTGCCGGGCTGCCGAAAAATTCCACAGGGCAAACACGCCGGTATCCGATACTTGACAGGCGCGGCCCGCGCTTGTACGCCATGCCATACTTTACGGAGGCTTCATGCCGGCATACGGAGATCTGGTCATTCTGCTCAGCCCCAAAGGCAAGCGTTATTTGCGTCGCCTGGCGGAAGGGGACGACATCCACGGTACCCATGGGGTGCTGAACGCCGCGGATTTGGCGGCGGCCGAATACGGCGGCGTGGTCCTGACGCGCCAGGGCGCGCCTTTTCAGATTCTGCGCCCTTCGCTGTACGACCTTTTGCGCGGGGTGCGCCGCCAGACCCAGGTGCTGTACCCCAAGGACATCGGCTATATCTGCGTACGCCTGGGCGTGGGCAACGGCACGAAAGTCATCGAGGCCGGGTCCGGGTCCGGCACTTTGACAATGGCTCTGTCCTGGTTTTCCGGAGAAAGGGGCCATGTTTACACCTATGAGGCCCGGCAGGAATTTTACAGACTGGCGGCCCGCAACCTGGAATGGGCGGGCCTTGGGACCAACGTCACCCAGTACAACCGCGACATTGCCGAAGGTTTTGACCAGACCGACGCGGACGCGCTTTTTTTGGACGTGCGCAGCCCCTGGGAGTATCTGGACAAAGCCCTGGCCGCTGTCAAACCCGGCGCCCGCTTCGTTTTTTTCGTGCCCACGGTGGACCAGGTCTCAAACCTGCTGCGGGCCATGGAGACCAGGCCCTTTGCCGAAATTGAAGTCGAGGAACTGCTTGTCCGGCGCTGGAAGGCTGTGGCCGATCGTCTGCGGCCGGAAGACAGAATGATCGCGCACACGGGCTTTTTGATTTTCGCCCGCCAGCAGGAACGCAGCGACGCGTTCGACGCCCGAAAACCCATGGGCACCCGCGAGCGCAAGCAGGAGGCCGCCCGGCGCGAGCGCTTGGGATTGGACGGCCTTGGTGAAAGCGACGACTCGCCGGATGATATATAACCGGGTTCCAAGGGGCACCGCCCTTTGGCAGGGGGCACGGGAGACAGCGTCGCCCGGCCGCCGGAGGCACCATCACAATGACGTTTGAAGAAACCCTGCGCGCCGAAATCGCCAAACGCCGCACCTTCGGCATAATCAGCCATCCGGACGCGGGCAAGACCACGCTGACCGAAAAACTGCTGCTCTTCGGCGGGGCCATTCAGATGGCCGGCGCGGTGAAGGCCAAGAAAGCGGCCCGCCATGCCACCTCCGACTGGATGTCCATGGAAAAGGAGCGCGGCATTTCGGTGACTACCTCGGTTATGAAGTTCTCTTACAACGACTATGAGGTCAACCTGCTGGACACGCCCGGACACCAGGACTTTTCCGAGGACACTTACCGGGTGCTTACGGCTGTCGACTCCGCACTGCTGGTTATTGATTCCGCAAAAGGGGTGGAAACCCAGACCAAGAAACTGATGGACGTCTGCCGCCTGCGCGCGACGCCGATCATGACCTTCATCAACAAGCTGGATCGTGAAGGCCTGACTCCACTGGAGGTCATGGCCGACATCGAGGAACACCTGAAGATCGAATGCGTGCCCCTTTCCTGGCCCGTGGGCATGGGCCAGAGTTTCAAGGGTACCTACAATATAGCCAGGGGCGAACTGGCGCTTTTTTCGGCCACCCACGGCGGCCGCAAGCTGGAAGCGGCCGTGCGCATCAAGGGGCTGGACGACTCGGCGCTCGACGAGCATCTGGGCGACCAGGCGGAACAACTGCGTCTGGACATGGCGCTTTTGGAAGAAGCCGGCACTCCTTTCAGCCAAGAGGCGTACCTGGCCGGCAGGCAGACCCCGGTCTTTTTCGGCAGCGCCGTCAATAATTTCGGGGTTCAGGAACTGTTGGACAGCTTTGTGAAACTCGCGCCGCCGCCCCGGCCTCGGGGCACGACCACGCGCACAGTGGCGCCGGATGAGCCCGATTTCACGGGTATGGTTTTCAAAATCCAGGCCAACATGGACAAGGCCCACCGGGACCGCATCGCCTTTCTGCGCGTTTGTTCCGGTCGGTTTTTTCGAGGCATGAAACTTTTTCATCACCGCACCGGCAAGGAATTTGCGGTCAACACCGCCACCATGTTCATGGCCCAGGACCGGAGCGGAGTGGAAGAAGCCTGGCCCGGCGACATCATAGGCCTGCCCAACCACGGCACCATCAAGATCGGAGACACCTTCACACAGGGCCGCGAAACGCTGAAGTTCACGGGCATACCCAGTTTCGCCCCGGAACATTTTCGCCGGGTGCGGCTGAAAGATCCCCTGAAGACCAAACAACTGCAAAAAGGTCTGGAACAACTGGCGGAAGAGGGCGCGGTGCAGCTGTTTCGGCCGCTGGTGAACAACGACTATATTTTGGGCGCGGTCGGGGTGTTGCAGTTCGACGTGATCATTTCCCGTCTGGCTGATGAATATTCGGTCAAGGCTGTTTACGAGCCGGTCGGCGTGGCCACGGCCCGCTGGGTTCGTTCCGGGGACAAGCGCCAGTTCGACGATTTCAAGGACTACTATCGTTCCGATCTGGCCATTGACGCCGAAGGGGCGCTGGCCTACCTCGCGCCCAACCCCTGGAAGCTGGAATCGGCCGAAGAGCGGTACCCCAAGGTGGAATTTCTGACCACCAGGGAAATATCCTGAACGATTGCCTTTCTTTGCCATTTGAGGCAAACCGGAAACAGCTTATTCACATCCTACTTCGCAAGGAGATATACATGGCCAATCTGCTCGACGGCATCAAACCCATTTTGCTCATGGGGCCCGGACCTTCCATGGTTTATGACGAAGTGTACGCGGCGCTTGCCAAACCCACCCTGGGGCACCTGGATCCCCACTTTTTCAAGATAATGGACGGGGTCAAAGACGGCCTGCGCGCCGTGATGAACACAAAAAACCCCGTGACCTTCGCCATTTCCGGCACCGGGTCCGCGGGCATGGAAACGGTTTTCACCAACCTGGTGGAACCGGGCGACCGTGTGCTCATCATCATCAACGGCTTCTTCAGCAAACGCATGGAAGAAGTGGCTGGCCGCCTGGGCGCCAAGATCGACCTGCTGGAATTTGAATGGGGCACCCCCATTGTTCTGGATAAGGTCGAGGAACAGCTGAAGAAAGGCCCCTATGCCATCGTGGCCATGGTGCACGCTGAAACTTCCACCGGCATGCGCAACCCGGTCAAGGAAGTAGGCGAACTGGTAGCCAAGACCGGAGCCCTGTTCCTGGTGGACTGCGTGACCAGCCTGGGCGCCATGCCCGTGGACATGGACGACCGCAAGATCGACGCGCTGTACAGCTGCTCGCAAAAAGGCCTGTCCTGCCCTCCGGGGCTTGCTCCGGTGTCCTTCTCGCCCAGGGCCGTGGAAAAAATTCTGGCTCGCAAGGTCAAGGTGCCCAACTGGTACCTGGATATCTCGCTGCTGGTCAAATACTGGGAAGGCGAAAAGCGCGCCTATCACCACACCATGTCCAGCAACCTGATCTACGGCATGTATGAAGGCTTGCAGATGCTGCTGGCCGAAGGCCTGGACAAGGTCTTCGCCCGCCAGATCGCCGTGCAGAAACTGCTGGGCGAAGAACTGGCGAAGATGGGCATTTCTTTCTTCATTCCGGCGGAACTGCGTCTGCCGCACCTGAACGTGGTGACGGTGCCCGCCGGCGTTGACGACGCGGCCGTGCGTTCGCGCCTGCTGAACGAGTTCCAGATTGAAATCGGCGGCGGCCTTGGGGCTCTGGCCGGTAAAGTCTGGAGAATCGGGCTCATGGGGCACACCGCCCGGCCGGAAAACGTGACGCGCTTTGTCAAGGCTCTGAAAGCCTGCATGTAGGCGTCCGGTTTTTTCCGCCCGCCGGCGTTATGTTGATTCGCCCCGTTCCGGGGGACATCTTTCGGGCGCAGCCGTCAGGCAGCGCCCGATTCGTCCGGCGTCGACATTGCCCGTATCCGGATCGATATCGCAAAACACGGGGATCGCCCGAAGTGCCAGCACGCCGGCCAGGGAACCGAAATCGCTGACCGCGGTCAC
>JAVBRE010000203.1:0-10653 GCA_031548325.1 Desulfovibrionaceae bacterium | reverse complement strand
TCGGCGGGGTGACGAACCCCGCCCCCACCTGGCCGACCCCGGCCTGACGGTGCGCCACGCCCGAATTGATGACGGGTAAAATCCCCGTGGCCACCACCCGGCATAAATCAATGCCCGTGGGCGCGCCCGCAAAATCGAGGTTGGGCAGGGGAAGATCCGGATTTTTGCCCACGCAGATGCTCGCCATCTCCCGCGAATAGCGCAGGGAATCCTCAAGCCCCCCCGCGCCGACAAAACGCCCCACGGCCGGAGCCGTTCCCATAGCGAACCCGCCTATGCCGCAACATTCCACAATGGCGGAATCTCCCATATCCGGGCAGGCGTCCTTTTCGCTGAAACCGGGAAAATACAGCGCCTGGGAGGTAAGGCTGGGAGCGGTGAACCAACGGTCGCCCAACGCGCTGACGGTGATGCCGAACTGCACGCCGTTCCGGCTCATGGCGGTAACCACGGAACAGTACGGGATGTTCCGGGCCGGGTCGAGCATGGCCCGACAGGCGGCCATCACCGGGTTGAGAAAAAACTGCTCGTTCTTCTGGGCCATGAACTCCATAATCTGCAAGGCTTCTTCCCCGTTTCCGGCGGCGCGGGCCAGATCGCAGCAAAGCGACCGGTAGAAAAGCAGACTGGCGGCGATATTGCGCTGGTGCATCTCGTCGCCCATGGAAAGGGCCTGGGCCATGATGTTCTTGAGGTTCGACCCGCCGCAGGATACGAGAGCCTTGTCCAGCGCCGGAGCCAGCACCGCTTCCAGCCAGCGCAAGTGGGCGATGACGGAGGGGCTGTTGGCCCCGAAACGCAGCACCGGCCCTATGCCTTCGTTAAGGGGGCAGAAGGCTTTATTGCCGAAAGTTTCGTTTTCCACCACCAGCAGGGGCATGGAATGCGAGATGATGCCCGTCATGGGGGCCACGGCTCCGTGCGGATGGGTGGGGCCGTAAAAAATCCGACCCGATTCCATCAGCGCTTCCGCTTCGGCCAGAGAGGCCGCCAGTCCCTCGTATTGCAGGGCGCCAAGAATGGAACCGCGCATGGGCTCGCACATTTCGTTCCAATGGATGGGCGGGCCGGCGTGCAGGATGGTGGTTTTCGTCAGGGATGGGATGCATTCGGCAGCCGGGCGCACCCGGCGCAGCACCGGCTGCCCTTCCAGGATGCGCTTCAAGGCTTCGGCGTTGGCCTTGTCCACGAGCGAGAAACCGTCCTCGTCGTAAAACCCGGCGCGCAGGCTGAAAAGAATGTCCGTCAACTCCGCGTCGCCCTGGGCGGGAGGCCGCCAGGCCAGATGGGAGAACGGCGCGCCGGATTCGCGCAAACCGGGCAGAAAGGTTCCCAGGCCGATATTGATGATGGAACGTTTTCCCGCCATGCGCGTCACCTCCCCCATTCCCGGCATACTGTGGCGGCGAAAACGGCGGCTCCCGCGTTGTTGCCGAGGACTATGCCCCCGGCTTCCTGCAGCAGGGCCACTTGAGAAGACCGGCTGGGCTCGTCAAGTTCCGTGCCGCAAACGGAAGCGATGACGGGGATATGGCGGCTGCGGCCCGAAGAAAGCACCGCCGCCTTGTCCAGCGCCTGGATGAGCAAAGGCGCCTGGTTTCTGGCCACCCCGTGTCCGAGAACGATGTCGGTAAGAACAACGGCCGTTTCCGGGTCGCACAGCTCAGCCACGATGCGTTCCAGCTTCGTTTCCGGAGAAACCAGAGGATGAGGCCTGCCCACGGTGAACTCGTTGGCCCCCATGTCCAGAAAGCTATGCTCGCGACTGGGCATGATGCCCGCCACGCGGGTCGCGCCGGGGATTTCCGTATTGGCGAAAAGGCCGCCCGTGCCTTTCAGGATGGGCAGGGCCAGTTCCGTCGCCTCGCGGCAAAAGGAGCCGCCGCTGAAGACGGCGCGCAGCCAGCGGGGGCGGCGCGCGCCCGCCCGAGGTTTCGGCGGGACGGGCGGGGCTTCCGGCAGGTCCAGTTCGGAAGTGTCCAGAACCGGAGCCAGCAAGGATGCCGCCATGCGGGCGAGATCCGTAAGACTTCGGGCGTGGCCTATGCCCGCCTCATCTTCGATGGCGTGGTCCGTCACGCCGAGATAGCGCGCCATGACGGGCTTGCCGCACTTTTTGTACCGGGCGGCCAGGGCTTTGCGGGTCAAGGGACCGGGCATTTTGCCGATGACCAGAATGAGCCGCGTATCCGCATCGGCGGAAAGTCTCTGCAAGGCGGACATGGCGCTGACGCCCCCGATTTCGTCCATCAGGTCGCGGCTGCCGGTACCGTAGGCGGCGCTGATGCCCAGTCCGCAGCGGTCCAGCAGACAGGAAACCTCCTGAATGCCCGTGCCGGAAGCCCCGATGATGCCGACCGCCCCCCGGCGCACATGGTTGGCAAAGCCCAGAGGCACGCGATCGATAATCGCCGTGCCGCAATCGGGCCCCATGACCAGAAGGCTTTTACGTTGGGCCAGCTTCTTCAGCATCACCTCGTCGTCAAGGGATATGTTGTCGCTGTACAGCATCACATCCAGCCCGGCGGCCAGGGCGTTGGCCGCTTCATATCTGGCATATTCCCCCGGCACGGAAATGAGGGCGATGCTGCTGTCCGGCCTGGTTTGCAGGGCCTCTTCCAGAAAAAAGGGCAGAGCGGGCGGCTGGGTTCCTTCGGCAAAAAGCTCCGGCAGGGGAGAAGGCTGATTGAGCATTTCCCGCACTACGGCCAGGGCGGTTTCCACCGCGCCGGGCGCGGCTTCAATGGAAACGGCCAGATCGTCGGGGTGGGCGGCTTCTATTTCCGGGGTCAGCAAGCCGGACCGGGCGAAAAGCTCTTTGTTGCGGGCGGTGGCCATCATGGCGGAAACCTGCCGCGCACCGCTGCGCTGAGCCGACTGGCAGGAAAGCTTCATCAAGAACACGGAATCCCTGTATGTTCCCGGCAAAACAAGCGAACAAATGGTGGACACAGGAGCCTCCGCACGTATAGTATGGCACGCACGCCATACATACGGGATGCTCGCCCGCAAGGCAAGGGCGGCAGACAGAAACAGGGAGTTCTCCATGCCCAGCGCGCAGGACGCCAAGGCCCCCGTCATCATCACCGTGGACCCGCACCAGGAAAGCCGGACGACTTTGCGCGCCATTTTGGAGCCGGACGGGTTCCTCATTCACGAAGCGGGAGACCCCGATACGGCCATGCAGCTTTTCAATACCGTCACGCCGGATCTGGTGCTGCTGGATTTCAAGCTCACGGGCAAGAACGGCCTGGAACTGGCCATGCTCATCAAAGAACGGCTGCCGTATGTGCCCATCATCATGATTACGGAAGACCGCGACATGCGGGTGGTGGTGCAGGCCATACGCCGGGGCATTTACGATTACCTGACCAAACCGGTAAACGCCAACGACCTGCGCCTTTCCATCAGCCAGGCTCTGGAAGAAAAAGGGCTGAAGGAAGAACTGCGCACCCTCAAAGGGCGGCTGGAAGGGCGCATCTCCCTGCTGCAACGCATGGGGTCCAGTGATGTGGTGCAAGCCCTGGTGCGGCTGCTGGAAAAAATATCCCCCTCCCCCTTCACCGTGCTGATCGAGGGCGAAAGCGGATCGGGCAAAGAGCTGGTGGCCCGCGCCATTCACGACATGTCCGCGGTCAGCGACGGCCCCTTTGTGCCCGTGGACTGCGGGGCCATACCCGAAACTCTGTTCGAAAGCGAACTCTTCGGCTACGTCAAGGGGGCCTTCACCGGCGCGTCCACCAACAAACCGGGTTTTTTTGAAGCTGCGGATATGGGCACCCTTTTTCTGGACGAAGTGTGCAACCTTTCCTATACCGCGCAGCAAAAACTTCTGCGGGCCATTGAGGAACGCCGGGTGCAGCGGCTTGGGGCGGTTGTATCGACCCCGGTCACGGTGCGGATCATCGCTGCCGGCAACCGCCCCCTGGAACAGGACGTGGAAGCCCGCCTGTTCCGGGCGGACCTGCTCTACCGCCTGAAAGAGGTCAGCGTGCGGGTGCCGCCCCTGCGCGAACGGCAGGAGGATGTCTGTTACCTGGCCCAGCGCTTTCTGGAGGAGTTTCGGGAACAGCTGTCCATAAGCTGCCAGGGCTTTTCCGGCCCGGCGCTGATGGCGCTCATGCGCCACCCCTGGCCGGGCAACGTGCGCGAACTGCGCAATGTGGTCCGCCAGGCCGCCCTGACCTGCGATGACGGGCAGTTTATCCTGCCCGCCCATCTGCCGTTCGCCGCCCTTCCTTCCGGCGAGGACAAAGCTGAAGCATCCGGTCCGCCGGATCTGGGCGATCGCTCCCTGGCCGAACTGGTGCAGGGGCACATGCAGGAATTCGAACGGGGCATCATCGCCCGGGTGCTTTCCAGCACCCGGGGCAACAAACTTCAGGCCGCCAAAACCCTGCGGATAGATTACAAGACCCTGCACCGGAAGCTGAAACAACTCAATATCGCCTGAGAAAACCATGAACCGGCGCGGCAGACCCCCTGATCCTTCCGGCGGACCCGCCTGCCGGGTCGAAGCTGAAGGTCCCCTGGCCGCCTTCGCCCTGGCGGATGGCGCCCTGCGCGTCATCGCCGTTTTCGCCCGCACGGTGTACGCGGAAAGTCCCGGCGGAAAGCTTCTCTGCCTGGCCCATACGGATTTGCCGCCGGGGCCGTTCACCCTGGCCTGCACCCCCTGGGAAGCCGTGCTGACGGCCGGCATTCGCGAAGGAGACGCCTTCACGGCGGACAATGCCGGCCTGCAAGGCCCCGGCGGCCTGCGGATATGCCGGGACGCCGCCGCTTCCCCCGTTCCCTCTGTCTCCGCCCTTTCCGCGTCCCCCGGCTTTCCGGCGATCGACCTCCGCCGCATGGCGGCGGGACTCGCCCGAACGGCCGGGCTCTGCGCCCTGCTTCATCCTTCCGGCGCGCTTGCGCCCCTTCTGCCCCCGGCGGCGGGGGTCGAAAGATACCCGTCCCGCCGCAGCCCCCGCACGCTGGAAGAGGCCTTGCTGGAAGCCGTTCGAGAAGGGCTGGACAGCCTCTCCGCCTGGCTGCGGGAAGGACGCCCGGCGGACCTCGCCGCCGCCCTGGACAGCCTGCTGGGCCTGGGCCAAGGGTTGACGCCGTCGGGGGACGACATGACCGGCGGCTTTCTTTTGGCCCTGCGTCTTCTGGGCGACACGGCGCGGCACGATATGGCGGCGCGGGAAGCCCTGCGCCGTGCGCCGGACCGCACAAACCGCATCAGCCTCGCCTATCTGCGCGCCGCCGCCCAGGGGCACGCTTCTTCCGTTTTACACGAAGCGCTGAACGCCCTGTGCCGGAACGCCCCCGAACTGCCTGACGTCCTGCGCGGCCTGGATCGCATGGGCCATTCTTCCGGCTGGGACGCCCTGCTGGGCTCGCTCCCGGTATTCGCCGCCGCCCTGAACCGGATAACGCCGCCGCGCAATTAGTACTCATTTCATAAATCGGCCATTGGCCGATTTATGAAGATCGCTACGCCGAAAAACGTCGTTTTCGGCTTGCTCCGCCGCCGCAGGCGGCGCAAAATTCTGACGGATTTTTTGTGTTTACTTTTGCAAGTAAACATTGGTGTCTAATTGCAAAAATAAGAGGTCTTATTTTTGCTAAGATCGCTACGCCGAAAAACGTCGTTTTCGGCTTGCTCCGCCGCCGCAGGCGGCGCAAAATCCTGACGGATTTTTTGTGTTTACTTTTGCAAGCAAACACTGGTGTCGCGTTCACGAAACAGCATGTAAGAAAAACAACGCGCCGCATCGCGCCTCCTGCCATCCCTCTCCGGTTTTTCACAACAGTATGGCGATCCCGCCATAGTTCAAGCGCCGCGCACATGCCTTTTTGCGCGACAGTTTTCGTAACAAACCAATATATAAAAAATAATTTCCTTGGCACCAAGATTGCTAATCAGAGATGAAGTTTCTTTGCGCCGCACATGGCGGAGAGAGACTGTTTTCAAAAGTAAAACCGAGGTACGCATGGATCAGATACGAACGTTAATCATGTCGGATACATACAGAGACTCTGTTTTTCTCATGAAGTTGTCCGCCCAAGCCCGTGAGGAAAGCGGGGCCGAACAGGTTTCCGCCATGATGGGTACCGCCAGAAACAAGGAACTTTTCCTCCGTTCCGGCCTGTCCGCCCCCGAAGTGGAAGCGGCCAGGACGGACGATCTGGTGGTGGCCGCGCGAGGGGAAGGCGATCTGGCGGAAAAGGCGCTGGCCGTCGTCCGCCGCCTGCTGGATGAAGCTCCGGCCCGCAAGAAGGACGGAAGGGCTATGGCGTCCGCGCCACAGTCGCTGGATCAGGCTCTGGCGACCGACCCCGGCATCAACCTGGCCCTCATCAGCGTTGCCGGGGATTACGCCCGCTATGAAGCGGCCCGCGCCCTGAACGCCGGGCTGGATGTCATGTTGTACAGCGACAACATATCCATTGACGATGAGCTGATGCTGAAAAAGCTGGCCCAACGCAAGGGCCTTCTGGTCATGGGGCCGGATTGCG
Organism: Desulfovibrionaceae bacterium; assembly: GCA_031548325.1. Classification (GTDB taxonomy): domain Bacteria; phylum Desulfobacterota; class Desulfovibrionia; order Desulfovibrionales; family Desulfovibrionaceae; genus FLUQ01. The sequence goes on along the minus strand of JAVBRE010000203.1, from coordinate 4,146 downwards.
GCACGGCTTTCATCAACGGCGTGCCGCTGGCCTTCGCCAACGCGGTGCGGCGCGGCTCCGTCGGGCTTGTGGGCGCTTCGGGAACCGGCTTGCAAGAAGTCATGTGCCTTCTGGACCGGCTCGGGGCGGGCGTCAGCCATGCCTACGGCACCGGAGGACGCGACCTGAAGGACGCCGTGGGCGGCATCACCGCTCTGGCCGCCCTGGACAGGCTGGCGGAAGATCCGGGCACCAGGGTCATCGGCCTTATCGCCAAACCGCCCGGAGACACCACCCGGAAAAAAATCCTGGAACGGGCCAAAAGCCTGGGCAAACCCGTTGTCGTCCATTTTCTCGGCGCGACGGAATACGCGGCGGAAGACGCCGCGGGCATAGGCCATGCCGGCGATCTGACGGCCTTTGCCTGCCTGCTGGCCGGAACCGCCGAATGCGGTTCTCCGTCCTTTTTTGAGCAGTGCCCCCCCGTTCCGGAGGGCAAGGGCGGATACCTGCGCGGTCTCTTCAGCGGCGGCAGCCTGTGTCAGGAAGCGGCCGAACTGGCCGCGCCTATGCTGCGGGGCGAAAAATGCTCCAACCTCCTTGTGGCCGGGTTTGAGCGTCTTGGCGCGGCGGACGCCAGCCGGGGGCACGTTTTTCTGGATTTCGGGGATGACGAGTTCACCGTGGGCAGGCCCCATCCCATGATGGCGCCGGAACTGCGCATGGACCGCCTGGTACGCGAAATGTGCGACCCCGCGACGGGCGCGGTCCTCATCGATCTGGTCATCGGGCACGGGGCCGCTTCCGGCCAGGCGGAACTGGTGGCGAAAGCCCTGGAAGACGCAGCGGCGAGAAGCGGCGGCAAAAGCCGTGAAAAATATGTGGTCGCCTCGGTTTGCGGCACGGAAGGCGATGTTCCCTCGCGTTCCGCCCAGGCGGCTGTTTTGTCCCGGGCCGGCGTCTTCGTGCTCGGCAGCAACGCCAAAGCGGCTGTATGGGCGGCAAAGGCCGTATCAGAGGCGGCGCGGGGAGGAAAGGCATAATGACCATTCAAACGCCACACGTCGTCTCGCTGGGAGTTGACGCCTTTCTTCCGGCCCTGGCCCAAAACGGCGCGCCTTACACCCATATCGATTGGCGTCCCCCCGCTCACGGGGACACGGAACTGGTGGAAACGCTGTTCCGCCTGGAAACAAAACTGGTGGACGAAAGCGGAAAGTCCCTGATTGACGCGGCCAACGCAGAAGCCTTCCGCCGCCTGAAAACAGGCCAGCCGGTGCTCAAAGGGGTGCGCCCGGCCCACGAGTGCATTCCAGGCCTGACCAAAACCACCATCAACCACGCGGGGCCCCCTGTCCGCTGGGAAGACATGTGCGGTCCCATGCGCGGCGCGTACACCGCCGCCCTCAAATATGAAGGGCTGGCGCAATCGGACGCGGAAGCGGAAAAGCTCATGGCTTCCGGAAAAATTACCTACGGCCCCAACCATGCCCACGGAGCCGTCGGTCCCATGACCGGGATGATTTCCTATTCCATGCCGCTCTTTGTGGTAGAAAACGAAACCTATGGCAACAGGGCGTATTGCACGATCAACGAAGGCATCGGGCAAGTGATGCGTTTCGGCGCCAACGGTCCGGAAGTGGTGAACCGCCTGCACTGGCTGGAAAAGACGCTTGCCCCGGCCCTGGATGCGGCCATCGCCGCTACCGGGGGGGTGAACCTGAAAAACATCATGGCCCAGTCCCTGGCCATGGGCGACGAAATGCACCAGCGCAACGTCGCCGCCAGCCTCGGGTTTTACAAAGCCATCTGCGGCGAACTGGCCGGGGTCATCTCCGGCAATCCGGAAGGCCCGGCCATTGTGGAATTCGTAGCGAAGAAAAACGAACAGTTTTTCCTCAACCTTGCCATGGCGGCCTGCAAAGCCATGGCCGACCCCGCCCGCGACATCCCGTACAGCACGGTTATAACCGCCATGAGCCGCAACGGGGTGGAATTCGGCATCAACGTCAGCGGCCTTGGCGGGCAATGGTTCACGGCCCCCTGCCTGAAGCCCAAAGCGCTGTACTTCCCCGGTTTCAGCGAAGAAGACGCCAACCCGGACATGGGCGATTCCGCCATTGTGGAATGCCTCGGCATCGGCGGGTTCGCCATGGGGTCAGCCCCCGCCGTGGTCCGTTTCGTGGGAGCGGGCGGACTGGAAGACGCCGTGCGCTATACCGAGGAAATGGCCCGCATCACGGTCGGTTCCAACGCGGACATGCCCATGCCGACCATGGATTTCGCCGGGGTTCCTCTGGGCATCGACATTCGCCGGGTGGTGTCCACGGGCGTGTTGCCGGTAATCAATACCGGGGTGGCCCACCGCATGCCCGGCATAGGCCAGGTGGGCGCGGGCATCGTTACCCCGCCGATGGCGATTATAGAACTGGCCTTGCGGGCATACGCCGCAAAATACGCGGCGTGACCCGGTCGCGTTCGGGCGGGTCGTTTTTGTTCGACCCCCCTTCTGAATCTTGTGCATCTGCCTCGCCGGAAGCGGCGGTATTATATTGAAACATTGTAATCGCAGGAGAATAGTATGACTACTGAAAAGAAAATGCCGATGCTGCTGATCGCCGTCGTGGCCGTGCTGGCGCTGTGCGCCTTCACCATCAAGGGGCAACAGGGAACGCCCCTGTTCAGCTTCTTTTCCCTGGTGCCCTTGCTGGTGATTCTGGGGCTTTTGTTTCTGCGCGTGAACATGCTTATCGCAGGCATGGCCGGCGGCATCATCGCCATGATCGCAGGGGGCATCTCGATTATCGAGGCCAACGGCATGATGATCGGGCAGGTGAGAAACCTGATGAGCATCGCCGTGGTGCCCATACTCAACTCCGCCATCGCCATGGCCGTGTTCAAATCGGGCGGCTATTCGGCGGCGCTCACCCTGGTGCGGCGCAGCATCGGCGGCAATATGGCCGCTATGGGGGCCTTCATCGTCTTTCTGCAGGCCGCGGCCACATACATGAGCGGCATCGGCGGCGGTTCGGCCATGGTTATCGCGCCCCTTGCTTTTGCCGCCGTGGGGGCCATTCCCGCCGTCATCGTGGGCATGTCCATCGCCGCGGCCACCTGCTTCACCACTTCCCGCGCCTCGCTGGAAACAGCCACCGTGCTGAAGCTCTCCAATATTCCGGTGGACCAGTATGCGGACATGATGTTCCCCTACATGCTGCTCTTCGTGGTCATCGCCATGGCCATCGCCGCTTACGGCTGCTGGCGCAACGGCGGCGTGTTCAGCGGCGAGGAAAGCGAAGAAATCAAAAAAATGTCCAACGAAGAGCTGCGCAAGGCCACCATCCCGGCCGTGTTCCTGCTCCTCGCCGTGGTGCTCAGCCCCGTGGTCAACAAGGCAGTCGGCCAGCCCGTCATTTTCCCGCTGATGTACGCCGTGGTCACCCTGTTTCTGGTGGGCCTGTGCACAAAGTTCTCTTTTTCCCAGTCCTGCGACGCGCTTATCGACGGTTCCAGCTATATTCTGACCCGCCTCTTCCAGGTGGGGCTTTTCCTCATGTTCATCGCCCTGATTGAAAAAATCGGCGCTTTCGCCACCATCGCCGCCATCGCCAAAAACGCGCCCATCTCCCTGACGGTTCCGGCGGCCATTCTGGCCGGGTATCTTATCGGCGTGCCCGCCGGGGGCTATGTGGCGACCATTCTCGGTCTTATTCTGCCCGTGGCCGTGGCCCTGAACTTTCCGCCCCTCGCCATCGGCTTTGTGACCATGGGTGTTGGCCTCGGCAGCCAGATGTGCCCGGTGAACATCACCATGCAGGCCCTTTCCTTCGGTTTTCCGATTCCCATCATGCAGGTTGTGCGCGGCAACAGCGTGTGGATTCGGCCTTGCGTGGGGCTGCTGATGGCTCTTTCCCTCGTGTTCGTTTAGAGCATTTCACACTTGAAATGCTCGCAAGGATTTGTCAGCAAATCCTTGCCGCGAAATGGGCGTAGGCGAGCCTGGCTCGCCGTCAAGCGACTATTTCAAGCGTAAAATGCTGTAATAAAAGCGGCAGACAGTTTCGCCCAAAGGAGACACGCATGGATACCATTCTTCGCAAAGTCCGTATCAAGGACAATGAACCGCTTATGGATGTGGCGGTTAAAGACGGCCGCATCGCGGCCGTC
>JAVBRE010000184.1:0-12015 GCA_031548325.1 Desulfovibrionaceae bacterium | reverse complement strand
GAGGCCCAACTTCGGGCGCGCCGGCGCGGGCGGGGCGCCGGTTATCCAGCCGGGTCCCGCGCCAGCGCCGCAAAGCTGGCAGGGCATCATAGGATGGCCCTTTGGGAACCGGGGCTCTGCCCCGGACCCCGCAAGGGGGCTGGCCCCCTTGACCTGCAATTTTTCCGTAAATCCGCGTTTCGCGCGAATGTGCGGGTTGTTTGCAAACAACAGGGGGGCGGCGCCCCCTGGGGCTGCTGACAAAGCCCTCTTGGTCAGCAGCCCGTCGCGCAGGCGCAGGCGGCATTCACTGCCGCCGTTGAACGCCGAAGCGAGCGTGCCTCTACAAACCCTGCCGAAGGCGGGTTTGTCATCAACCTGGGGGGGCGGCGCCCCCTCATGACTATCTAGGCCCCATGGGCAGAATGCAGACCGGCGTGTCGGCCGCTTTCAGGCCCAGCTTGGCGCGCACGAAATCGGTGTTCAGGGTAGCCATGTATCGCACGCCGATGTTCAAGGAATCGGCCGCGAGATAGACATGCTCCGTCATGGCTCCGACCAGCAGGTAGCCGAAACTGGCGCGACGCGCGGGGTCGCTGAAGGCGGCGGCCTTTTCGCCGTCGATGACGAAAATGAGGATGGCCGGGGCTTTTGTGGCAAAAGACTGACTGGTGATGCCGGGCAGGATGTTTTCTTTGGAGACTTCGGTCAGACTGTGTTTTTTGCCGTCATAGCGAAATACGCCGTCGGCCTTGGCCAGATACACGGCGCAATAGGGATCGCGGCCTTGGGCCACCGGCACCGACCAGCCATTGCCGCCCCGGTTGCGGCCGGCGGCGGCCCACAGCAGGGTGCTCATGTCTTCCGTGCTGATGGGGCCCAAAGGGAATTGGTTTTGCAAAGCGGACGCGCGGGCGTTAATGGCGGTCAGCACACCCTTGCCGCCGTCCGTGGCGGGTTTGGGCAGGGCCGTTTCCGCCGCCAGAGCGCACGCGGAGGTCAGGGCCAGAAAAGCGCAGCAGACGATGAACCCGGTAACTTTTTTCATGTCACTCTCCGTCACGCAGACTGCGTATGCCGTTTGCCAGCAGGGCCGTTCCGGGCGTGCTTTTTTCGCCCCTGGTCCAGCCGGGATGGTTGGTGTTGTGGTTGTAAGCTTCCGGATGAGGCATCAGGCCGAAAATACGGCCTGAAGGATCAGTCAGTCCGGCGATGCCATGAGGCGAACCGTTGGGATTATGGGGGTACTCCTGGGTGGGGCTGCCGGTCGCCGGGTCCGCATAAAACACGGGGGCCAGGTTTTCCGACAAAATACGATCCATGATGCTTTCGCTGTCGGTGACCAGACGCCCCTCGCCGTGGCGAACGGGCAGGTACAGGGAGGAGAGTCCTTTCGTGAACACGCAGGGGCTGTCGGGGTTGACGGCAAGCGCGCACCAGCGGTCTTCGTAGCGGGCGGAAGCATTGTGCATCAACGAGGCCTGGCGGGTCAGATACAGGCCGTCAAGGGCGGGCAGCAGGCCCAGCTTGACCAGCAGTTGAAAACCGTTGCAGATGCCGAGAATCAATCCGCCTTTGAGGATGAATTCCATCAGCTGGCTCACCAAAGAGGATCCGGCGTCGTCCTTGCTGTGTTTCCAGCGTATGCTGGCGGCCTGGGCGGCGCCGAGATCGTCGCCGTCAAGAAATCCGCCGGGAAAAATAAGGAAACGATACTTTTTCAGACGAAAACGCCCCGCGATAAGATCGGAAAAATGCGCGATATCCGTTTGGTCGGACCCCGCGAGTTTCGCCGCGTGGGCGCACTCCACTTCGCAGTTGGTGCCGTAACCGGTGATAACCAGGGTATTGACGGTGCCGGACATGAAGATCCCTCAAAAACAGTGGTAGAATGTCGGGTTTGACACTGTACGCTTCAAGCCGTATTTGAGTCAACGGCTGACTTAATCGAAAAAAAGGCTATACTTCGTCGGGATATGGGTATGGCGACATGCGGCCCTGGTCGGACGGGCGAAGCTACACTTATGACTTCAGGCGGGAAGCTATCAATGACGAAGAAAAACACGAAGTATATATTCATAACCGGCGGCGTGCTCTCTTCGCTCGGCAAGGGCTTGGCCGCCGCGTCGCTCGGCGCGCTGCTCAAGGCGCGCGGGCTTTCCGTCACGATTCAGAAACTGGACCCCTACATCAACGTGGACCCGGGCACCATGAACCCGCTGCAGCACGGCGAAGTGTACGTGACAGACGACGGGGCCGAAGCCGACCTGGACCTGGGGCACTATGAGCGCTATTTGGGCGACCATCTGACTCAGCGTAATACCTGCACTTCCGGCAAAATTTACTATCGGGTCATCAGCAAGGAACGGCGCGGAGATTATCTGGGCGGCACGGTACAGGTGATTCCGCACATCACGGACGAAATCAAGCGGACCATACTCGCGCTGTCGGATATGGACGTAGATGTGGCTCTGGTTGAAATCGGCGGCACGGTGGGCGACATTGAAAGCCAGCCCTTTCTGGAAGCCATCCGCCAATTGCGCGGCGATTTGGGCCGGGACAGATGCCTGTATATCCATCTGACCCTGGTGCCGTATATGCGGGCCGCCGGAGAGTACAAAACCAAACCCACGCAGCACAGCGTCAAGGAACTGCGCAGTATAGGCATTCAGCCGGATATCATTCTCTGCCGCTGTGAAGAGCAACTGACCGCCGATCTGAAACGCAAGATAGCGCTTTTTTGCGACGTGGACGCGGACGCGGTGTTTACTTCAGCCGACGCGGCCAACGTCTATGAAGTGCCGCTCAAGTTTTACGAAGAAGGCCTGGACCAGAAAGTGGCCATCATGCTGCGTCTGCCGGCCAAGAACGCCAAACTGGAACCCTGGCGCAGGCTGGCGCACACCATGGCCAATCCCAAAGGGGAAGTGACCATCGGCATCGTCGGCAAATATGTGGAGTCGAAAGAGGCGTATAAAAGCCTGCATGAAGCCCTGGTGCACGGCGGCGTCGCGGGCGAGGTCACGGTCAACCTGCGTTACATAAATTCTGAAGATCTGAACAAAAAGAACGCGGCGGAAAAACTGGCGAAACTGGATGGCATTCTGGTGCCGGGCGGCTTCGGCATCCGGGGCATAGAGGGCAAGATCGCGGCCATCCGCCATGCGCGGGAAAACAAGATACCCTTTTTCGGCATCTGCCTCGGGATGCAATGCGCGGTCATCGAGTTCGCCCGCGACGTGGCGGGCATTCCCGACGCTAACTCCGAAGAATTTGACGGTCTGGCGGAAAACAAGGTCATCTACCTGATGACCGAATGGTATGACCCCCGAAAGCAGTGCGTGGAACAGCGCGACACGGTCAGTGACAAGGGCGGCACCATGCGCCTGGGCGCGTACCCCTGCAAACTGCTGCCCGGCTCTCTGGCCGCCGGCATGTATGATGCCGATCAGGTCGAAGAACGCCATCGCCACCGTTTTGAGTTCAATGCCGCCTACAAGGAAGTTCTGGAAGAGAAAGGGCTGATTTTCAGCGGCATGTCGCCGGACGGCGCGCTAGCGGAAATCATGGAACTGGCGGACCATCCCTGGTTTTTGGCCTGCCAGTTCCATCCGGAATTCACATCCAACCCCATGCAGCCGCACCCCTTGTTCGCCGGATTCATTGACGCGGCCAAAACGCAGCGGAGCAGAAACTGATGGCCGAACCGCGGGAAGGCGTATCCTCCGACGCTCTTTACAGGGCGTTGTCAGGCGGTCCTTTTGTCATTGCCGGACCCTGCGTGCTGGAAAGCCGCGCGCTGGCCCTTGAGACGGCTTGCGCCGTGCGCGAGGCGGCGAAAGCGGCCGGACTGTTCGCGGTATTCAAAAGTTCGTACGACAAGGCCAACCGCACTTCGGCCTCCAGTTTTCGCGGGCCGGGCATGGTCGAAGGGCTGGACTGGCTGGCCCGCATACGCGAAGAAACGGGATTGCCCGTCATCACCGACGTTCACGAACCGCAGGACGCCGCGCCGGTTGCCGAAGCGGTGGATATTTTGCAGATTCCCGCTTTTCTTTGCCGGCAGACCGCGCTGCTCACCGCTGCCGGCCGCACGGGCAAGGTGGTCAATGTGAAAAAGGGCCAGTTTCTGGCCCCCTGGGATATGCGTCCCGTGGTCGAAAAAATAAAGGCAACCGGAAACAGCCGCATTATGGTCACGGAACGGGGCTCCACTTTCGGGTACAACAATCTGGTTGTGGATATGCGGTCCTTTCCGGTCATGGCGGAACTCGGCGTGCCCATGATTATGGACGCCACGCATTCCGTACAGTTGCCGGGCGGACAGGGCGGCTCCTCCGGGGGCGAGCGGCGCTATGTGCCCACCCTGGCCAAAGCCGCTGTCGCTGCCGGCGCCGCCGGCGTCTTTCTCGAGTGCCACCCGGACCCGGACAAAGCCCTGTGCGACGGACCCAACAGTTGGCCGTTGCAACGTCTTCCGGAACTGTTGCGCGATCTCGCGGCTATTTGGAGTCTGACTGATGGGCGCTGACCCTTTGTCCGATCTTGTCCGTATTTCCGCGGAAGTCAAAGCCGCCGCGCAGAAAACAGCCTTGCTCATTCTTGACATCGACGGGGTGCTGACTGACGGGGGATTATTTTATGACGCCGCCGGCGCTGTCAGCAAGCGTTTTCATGTGCATGACGGGCTCGGCGTCGCGCTTGCCCGCCACGCCGGCCTGAAGATCGCGGTGATTACAGGCCAGGATTCGCCGGCGGTTGCCGCTCGCATGCGGGATCTGTGCATAGAGGATTATTTTCCCGGTTTTGTCGATAAACGGGAAAGCTACGCCGCGGTATGTCGACGGCATGCCTTGCTGCCGGAACAGGTGGCGTATCTCGGAGATGATTGGGTTGACCTGCCTGTGCTGCGCCAAGTAGGTCTGCCGATGGCCGTGGCGGATGCCCAGCCGGAAGTGAAGGCCGCTTCCCTGTATGTGACCGCAGCCAAAGGCGGGCACGGAGCCGCTCGCGAAGCGATCCGCCTGATTCTGCACAGCCGGGGTCAGCTTGAAACAGCCCTCAACGGCTGGATGGAAACTTACGCGCAATGACCAGACTTCGTATTTTTCTTTTTGTCTGCCTCTTCCTGCTTGTCGGAGGGGGAGCATGGTATTATTTTACAGGCCAGTCCGACTTTGATCAGGCAAAAAAAAAGTTGAAGGAAACCGCGCAAAATGCGGTGCTGGGCGCCGTAAAGCCCGAAGATGCGGCGACTTTGGCGGTGAAAGCCATTGAGATGAAGCAGGGCGAACACGGCATTGAACTGTGGCGATTGAAAGCCGAATGGGGCAACGTTCGGCGGGAAGGTGAACTTCTGGAATTGGAAAAGCCCAACTTTACTTACCATATGCCTCCTGACAACACGGAACTGCGGGTTGTCTCGGAACAGGGCGAGGTCAGCCAAACGGCCAAAACCATACGCTTTGTCCGGTCCGTGATAGTGACTCAGGGCAACGACACGCTCAAAGCTTCGTTGATGGTTTATAACGGCACATCGAAAAAATTGCTTTTTCCTGAAGGCGCAAGCTTTACCGGCCGCGGCACCTCGGGAACGGCCGCTGACGTGGTATGGCGCTTGAATGACAGGGTTATTGACGCATCGGGCGGAGTTGATATGACGTGGGAACGGGATGCGGATCCCATGCCCCTTTCTAAAGCGGAACGTCAAAACGACATGGAGCCGCTTCACAATTCGACCGTTCGGGCTTTGCCTCCGGCCGTGCCATAAGGAATAGCCATGCGGCACAGATTATACAGAACTTTGTTTTTTGCCTTGCTGTTTTCAGTCGCGCTTGGAGCTGCGCCCGTGTTCGGAGCGGCCGGGGGGCAGCCCGTATCCACCAGGATCACTTCGGAACGCATGCAATATGACGCAGCGGGGCAGAAAGTGATTTTTGAAGGCAAGGTGCATGTGATCCGTCCGGATTTTCAGATGTGGTCCGAAAAACTGACCGTTCTTCTGGATAAGGACAACAAGGTTGAGGCCAAACGACAGGGCAACGGCACCGCTTCGCCCGTCATGGGCATGCAGGCGGGGCAGGTGGAGCGCATCGTGGCCGAACGTAATGTCCGCATGCGGCAGGATGATAAAACGGGTTCCTGCGGCAAGGCCACCTATATCGCCGCGACCGGCAAGATCATCATGGAACAGAGTCCGGTGGTGAACGACGGCCCCAACCACATAAGCGGGCAGATTATCAATTACTACACGCGGGAGAATCGCAGCGAAGTCATTGGCGCCGTCGACGTGCGCTTCATAACCGACGACAAGGGCGAGAAGGGAAAGGACCTTAAGTTGGGAACAGGCGGCAAGCAATAGGGCGTCGTAACTTTGAAATTGCTCCAGAAGGCGGCCATGAGTATTCTGAAAGGCGAGGGTCTGCGCAAGCGTTATGGCGACCGCGAAGTGGTGCGCGGCGTTTCTCTGCAAACCCGCCAGGGGGAGATAGTCGGATTGCTGGGCCCCAACGGCGCGGGCAAGACAACCACCTTTTACATGCTGACCGGCATTCAGAAGCCCACGTCGGGCATAGTCACCCTGGATGACGTGGATATCGCGGACTGGCCGCTGCATGAGCGGGCCAGAGTAGGGCTGTCGTACCTGCCGCAAGAAAGTTCGGTGTTCCGTCGTCTTTCCGTCATGGACAACCTGCGCGTCATTCTGGAACATACGGGCCTGCCCAAAGAAGCTCAGAAGAAAAAGGCCGCCTCGCTGCTTGAGGAATTTCATATCTCCCATCTTTCAAAATCCCTGGCCGCCCATTTGTCGGGCGGCGAGCGGCGGCGGCTGGAAATCGCGCGCGCCCTTATTCGAGAGCCTAAATTCGTCCTGCTTGACGAACCTTTTGCGGGCATTGACCCCCTGGCCGTGGACGACATCCAGTCATTGATTGTCGGTCTGAAAGCGCGGGGAATCGGTATCCTGATTTCCGACCACAACGTACGGGAAACCCTGCACATCTGCGACCGGGCTTATTTGATGCACGAAGGCATGGCCATCATCGAAGGAACCCCCGAGGCCATTGTGGCCGACCCCAAGGCGAGGCGGGTGTATCTCGGCGAAGATTTTTGTCTGTAAAACTCGAAGTTTTCTTTTCCTGCCGCGTCAACTCCGTTTTTTCAGGTCAGGTTGTACCCAAAAAGTACTGCCCTGGCCCGAAAAACGGGACTTTCCTGCCGGCAAACGAAAACTTCGAGTTTTTCGTGATCAGGGGATGATTTTCTGGATTGTCCAATGCTTGCTATATTTTGCCGAATATGGCATGATTCTCGCATCAAAAATGAAATATTGGCATTCGCTTTTTACAAACATGGTGGTCTATGGCTCTTGAGCTTCGACAGCAACTGAAACTGTCCCAACAACTGGTCATGACGCCGCAGTTGCAGCAGGCCATAAAATTGCTGCAACTTTCGCGCATAGAACTTTTGGAAACGGTACAGCAGGAATTGTTGGAAAACCCTTTTTTGGAAGAAACGAGCCCGGAAGAAAGCCCTTCCCCTGAAGCGGAAGAACGCCGCGCCACTGAAGAGGACAGTGACGGTTACACCAAAGAGGCGGCCCGCAACGCCGACTGGGAAGATTATATGGGGGAATTCGCCAGCACCTCGCGCCAGGCTTCAGGCCGGGAGGTCGAATTGCCGGAGGAAATGACCTCGTTCGAGGCGCGCTATTCCGTCAAACCCTCGCTTGAAGGACATTTGACCTGGCAATTGCGGCTCTCCCGCCTGACGGAAGAGCAGATGGACATCGGCGAAACCATCATCGGCAATCTGGCTTCTTCTGGGTACCTGCAGGCGGGCGTTGACGAAATTTCCGCGCTGACCGGGGCGGATGCCGCCGCGGTAGAAGAGGTTCTGCGCGCCATCCAACGCTTTGATCCTGTCGGCGTCGCGGCCAGAACGCCGCAAGAATGCCTGATGGTGCAGATCGAGACGCTTAAATACGACCGCGACCCCATTCTGGTTTCTTTGGTCCGGGACCATCTGGAAGATCTGGAAGCCAGGCGCTACAAGCCGCTCATGCGCAAGTTTCAATTGACGCAGGAAGATTTGCGCGAATATCTCGACATCATTCAGTCGTTGGACCCCATGCCCGGCGCCAGCTATGGCGGCGGAGAGCCTTCGTATGTCTCTCCTGATGTTTTCGTGTACCGTTTCGACGATGATTTTGTGGTGGTGCTCAACGAAGAGGGTTTGCCCCAACTGCACCTGTCCTCTTTGTATGGTGAAAGCCTGATGGTGAAGTCTGATAGGGAAAAAGAGTATTTTCAGGACAAAATGCGCGCGGCTTCTTGGCTGATCAAAAGCCTGTACCAGCGACAGCGCACTTTGTACAAAGTCGTTGAAAGCATAGTCAAACACCAGCGGGCCTTCTTTGAGGAAGGGGTGTCCAGGTTGCGGCCGCTTATTCTCAAGGACATAGCCGATGACATCGGCATGCACGAATCCACCGTCAGCCGCATAACATCCAACAAATATGCAGCGACGCCGCACGGCATTTTTGAGTTGAAGTTTTTCTTTAATAGTTCGTTGTCCTTGGATGACGGTTCGGAAGTGGGGTCGGAAAGCGTCAAAGCACTGATAAAAAAACTCATCGGCGAAGAGGACGCCAAGGATCCTTTGAGCGACGAGCGGTTGGGGGAAATACTCAAAGAGATCCTGAGCGTGAATATCGCGCGGCGCACGGTGGCAAAATATCGTACAGCCTTAAATATTCCTTCCTCTTCCAAGCGTAGAAGTATATTCTGATTATGCTGACCTCTCCGAACGACTACGGAAAACAGGAGGAATCATATGAATATAGCTTTTACTTTCAAAAACTTCGAGCCTTCCGACCATCTGAAAAAATACGCCCAGCGGCGCTTTGAAAAACTCGGCCGTTTTCTGAGCAAATCGGAAAACGTGGAGATGACGGTCAATCTGGCTGTCGACAAATTCCGGCACAAAGCGGATGTGCAGTTCGCGGGCGATAACGTTAATTTGAGCGCGGTAGAGCAATCGGAAGACATGTACGCCACCGTGGACATGATCTTGGACAAGCTTGAAACGCAGCTCAAGAAGCACATGGAAAAAATGAAGGAGAAACGCCGCGGCGCCCGCTCGGATGAGCATGCGTTTATTTACAACGCCATGGTTGAAGGGCATGAACGCACTATCATCGGCGCCGAGGACAGGTTTTCTCCAAAACCTTTGTATCTGGATGAAGCCGCTCTTCAGTTGGAGCAGCGCAACGATGACGCCTTCATGGTTTTTCTGAACGCGGAGTCTGATCGGGTCAACGTGTTGTATCGCCGCAAAAACGGCGATTTCGGAGTGATCGACACGGGTCGCTAGCTGTGCATCTTGCGGACTACCTCTGGCGGGACGGCGTGATAGCCGAATTGGCCGCCGCGAAGAAAGACGCCGTTCTCTCCGAACTTATAGCGCCCGCCCTGCGTCAAAATTCCGCGCTTGACGCGGCGAAAGTTCTGGAGGTTCTGCGGGACCGGGAACAGCTCGGCTCTACTGCCGTGGGGAATGGAATAGCCATTCCCCACGGCAAGTTGCGCGACCTGGACCGTATGATTTTGACCTTCGGCAGAAGCGAAGGCGGTATTGACTTTGGCGCGCCGGACGGCAAGCCCTGCCATCTTTTCTTCATGGTTCTCGCTGCTGACGGAGCGGCGGGGCAACATTTGGGGATGCTGGGGCTCATTGCCCGGCTGGGCAGGGATGACGCATTCAGAACCTGCGTCATGCAGGCAAGCAATAAAACAGAACTTTGGAACATACTGGCCGCCGTCTAGCGTGACGTTCGGAAAACACCTTTTTGAAAAAGCGAACCGCGGGGCGCCGGCCGGCTTTGCCCGTGCCATGCAAGCAGCTCACAGTGGAAATGTTCCAAGGAGGCGCCATGGGTCGTTCCGCTTCGCAGCCTGCAAAGGTTTCCATGCCCGCAGCTGATTTTCCGGTGATTTTTGTAGCCGGGCTTTCCGGCGCGGGCAAAAGCACGGTTCTCAATGTATTTGAGGACATGCGTTTTTTTACCATGGACGGGCTGCCCGCCACGCTGATCCGGGATGTGGCCAAGGTTCTCAATAAAAACAGCCTGCCGCACTGCCAGGGTTTGGTCATCGGCGTGAACCTGCTGCAGACCGATTCCGTTCCTATTTGCAACGAGGCTTTGGTCGCCCTGCGGCAAAAAAAAATTGCGCCGAGCATCTTGTTTGTGGAAGCCAAAGCCGCCGTGCTGATGCGGCGCTATGCCGAAACTCGCCGGCCCCACCCTCTGGAGCGGGAAGGCCTGGGCCTGGAACAGGCCCTGGAAGAGGAGCGGGTCCGTCTTGTCCAGTTGCGCGAGCGGGCGGACCTTGTGCTTGACACCTCCGACTATTCCATTCATGACCTGCGCCGCGTCATCCAGAAGAAGTGGCAGGCTTTGCGCGCCAGCGCTTACGCCATGAAAGTGCATTTGATTTCTTTCGGCTTCAAGTACGGTACTCCGGCGGAAGCGGACATGGTTTTTGATCTGCGGTTTTTGCCCAATCCGTATTTTGTGCCCGAATTGAAGGCGCTGTCAGGAATGGATGAGCCGGTGGCCATGTATGTGCTGGAACAGGAGCCCGGAACGGGTTTTGTGGCACGGCTGCGCGATTTTCTGCTGTACTTGCTGCCTTTGTACGAAGCGGAAGGACGGTACCGCATAACAATCGCCGTAGGCTGCACCGGGGGGCGGCACCGTTCGGTGGCGGTGACCCAGGCGCTGGGCGAGGCTATGAAAAAACATGAATTTGCAGTATCCACGGAACATCGACATCTGGAATTGAGCTGACGAAAAGAGAGGTAAACAGTCATGGACATGTCCGACCCCGCGCCGCAGCAGACGACGGGGGTTATTCTGGTAACCCATGTGGATTACGGCGCGGGTCTGTTACGCGCGGCGGAAAGCATTCTGGGCCCCTTGCAGGACTGTTCGTCCATTCAGGTGGACGCGGCTCTTGACGTGGCGGAAACGGTGGCTCGCCTGAAAGAAGCGGTGTCCATGCTTGATCACGGCAAAGGCGTCATCATTCTGACCGACATGTTCGGCGGCACTCCGACCAATCTCAGTCTGTCGCTTTTGGGCATGGGCCAGATAGAAGTGGTGACCGGCGTCAATTTGCCCATGCTGCTGAAAGTTTTTGAAAACAGGCAATCCGATGTGCAGAGCCTGGCGGAACTGGCCCTGGATGCCGGCCGTAAAGGCATTGTCTCCGCCGGAGGCATTCTGCGCACCAAAGCCAAGGCGGATACATGACCTGGTTTCGTGTGGACAACAGGCTGATTCACGGCCAGATCATAGAGGCCTGGCTGCCGTATACCCGGGCCGCGCGCCTGTTTGTCGGCAACGACAGTTTGGCCTGTGATGCTTTGCAGCAGCAAATCATGCTGCTGGCTGTCCCCGCCAGAATCCATGTGGATTTTATTTCTTTGGCAGAAGTGCCGGCAGCCGTACGCCGCAGCGAATCGCAGGGAGAAAAGGCGCTCGTGCTTTTCGCCACCTGCGCTGATGCAAAAATCGCGCAGGATGCGGGCCTGCGCTTTCGGGTGCTTAATATCGGCAACATGCACTACGCGCCGGGTAAAAAGCAAATTTGCCCGCACGTGGCCCTGTCAGAAGAAGATACCGCCTGCCTGCACGCTTTTGCCGACAATGACGTGGCGCTTGATTTCCGGTGCGTGCCCAATGATGCCGGACATGTGAGGGATTGGTGATGGATACGTTTCCCGATCTGAGCCAGGCCGTGTTTCCCGCTTTTTTTTTGCCCTGCTGGGATTGACCCGTTTTTGCGTCAATCTCGGCTTTTTCGACCGGCCCATCGTCATCGGATTCATCTGGGGCGCCATAACCGGCGACCTGGCGCTGCCGCTGGCCCTTGCGGTTTTTTACGAGTTGTTCTGGCTCGATCTTTTTTCCGCCGGCACCTACGTGCCGCCCAATACTCTTTTCCCCTTGCTCACCGTGCTGACCCTGTC
>JAVBRE010000033.1:0-26503 GCA_031548325.1 Desulfovibrionaceae bacterium | reverse complement strand
GCGTTTTTGCACCTTAAGCGTTGGCGAGGCATCGCCACCAGGTACGCCAAAGTGCTTTCCTCATTCACAGCCGCTGTCCAAATTCGCTGTATAGCTTTGTGGTTGAAGGTTTTGGCGCAGACTCGTGTAGACACTATCTAGTTCTCATCGCCTGAACATGCCTGACCTGTCCGCCTTGGGCGGGCGGGGCATCCCAGCATCTTGCCTGTCCGCTCGGCGCGAACAGGCGCTGCCCGTACTCCCCCATACAACACAGGAGCGAATCGTGACGCGGATTTTACAACACCCCGATGTCAATGACGAACAAAAGAGCAGACGTATTCAAAGCAACGGACTGGCCGTCGACTGTTTTCTGAACAGCAATGGAAAGCTGTGCAGAAAAATCGAACACGTGGATGGGGTAGCCAGTGAATTCGTCTATGGCTTTGACGCCAGGGGGCATCTGCTCTCGGTGCTGCGCAACGGCCGCCTGGAAGAACAATACCGCTACAACCAGGCCGGGCAGCGTGTGTAACAGCGCCGCTCATATGGCGGATACAGCGACCTGACGGCCGGTTCGCTGTACTACGATGAGCAGGGCAGGCTGGAAAGAGCCGGAGGGACGACCTTCGACTATGACCCAAGCGGCGCGCTTGCCGCCCGGCGCGACTGCCGGGGAGTCACCTGGTTTTTCTACGGCAGGGATACCCTGTTGGACAGGGTCATCCTGCCGTCCAGAGAGGAAATCCGCTACGAATGCGATGGCGAAAACCCCATCGGCCCGGCCCGGAAGTTCAGAAACGGCAAACTGGTTGCCGAGTATCTGTGGCTGGACGCCCTGCGCCTTTCGGGCTGCCTGGACCACGAGCGCCAGTTGGAATACGCGTTCAGCTACGGCAAATCCGGTGGCATGCCGGACAGGGTGCGCGTCACGCCTTTACGTTCGCCAGGATGGCGGACAGGCGCGCAGCGGAGGGCCGGGGCCTTTGGCGAAACTGAAAGAAAGGTGCTGAGCCGGGAAGCAGGTTTCCCGGCGGCCGGCGCGTCAGAAAAATGTTCCGGCCCGACAGGCCGTGTCGCACAGGACGTGCGACCGGCCGGCATCTGCACGGACTGGCTCGGAGCCATGGTCACGCAGGAACGGGGCGACCGGCTGCGCGAACTGCTGGACAGACAGGGCGGAAAGCTGGATCTTTTCTGCGGCTGCGACCAGGTGGGCACGCCCAAAGTGCTGACGGATGCGAAAGGGCGGGTGGTCAAAGAAATCACGTATGACAGCTTCGGCGTCATCCTTCACGACACGCTGCCGGACCTGTTCATGCCCATCGGTTTCGCCGGGGGGCTGGCGGATTCCGACACGGGCCTTGTCCGCTTCGGGTATAGGGATTATGATCCCGCCGTAGGCCGCTTCACCGCCCCGGACCCGCTGGGCGACACCGGCGGGGACCACGATCTGTATGACTATTGTATTGATGATCCGGTGACCCTGAACGACCCCACGGGGTTGTTTCCTCCCGCGCTGTATGCCTTGGCTCTCATGGGAGTGCGCGCCCTGCCGCGCCTTGCGGGCATGGCCAGCGACCTGCTGCTGCGGGGGCAGGCGATGTTGCATACAAGCAAGTACGGGAATGGGATCATAACAGGCGCAACGCGTGCCGCGCGATTTGCGGATGGCTATCTTTTGCCGGTATCGCCTGTACCTGCATCCGGTACGGGGATGATAGGAGCAGTTGCGGCCCGAATAGTCGAAGCGATCCAAAAACAGCGAGATAACGAAAAATGACTGCCTATGAGGAGAGAATTTATGGGAAGGCTTGGGTTGTTTCTTTTAGGCGTTGTTTTGATTGCCGACGGGATGATCAGCCTGATAACGGGCGATGGGCGGCACTCCTGGGGAAAATTTCCCGTTCCCAGTTGGAGTGGATGGATTTTCGTGCCCATAGGTGTCATCATATGCATTATGGCCCTCCGTGCTATTCGGCGCGGCGAGGGTAAGCCCAAGCCTTACACCGACGAAGACGCGAAACGCGCCGAAGCCGAACTGGACCGCATGTACTTGCGCGACCACGGCGAGCCGCCGGAAAAGAAAAAGCATGAGGAGTAAGCAAAGAATGGAAGGGGCTTCGGCCCCTTTTCTCTTGGCTCAGGATGCCGGACCTGTTCATGCCCATCGGTTTCGCCGGGGGGCTGGCGGATTCCGACACGGGCCTTGTCCGCTTCGGGTATCGGGATTATGATCCCGCCGTGGGCCGCTTCACCGCCCCGGACCTGCTGCGCGGCATCCGGTCGCGTTCCGTTTCATCCCTTTGCCGTCACCCTGCCGCCTTTTTTCTGAACACGACGTGTTCCAGAAGAATCACCGACACAGTGCCGATAACAAACCCATTGCCGGCAATAGGCCGTAAAAATTCCGGAAAACCGCTCAAGGCCAGGGGCGGCGCAAAGGAGATAAGCAGCCCGATCATCAGGGGCAGACCCACGGTCACGCCGCCGGCAAAGTCCGTGACGCCGCCGTTTTGCGTCAGCAGAGTCAGGCCGCCGGCAAGCTGCGCGGTCATCAGGTACAGCATCAGCGCGCCCATGACCGCTTCAGGAATGCAGGAGAACAGCAGAATCAGGTGCGGAAAAAATCCGCAGAGCGCCAGCCCGATGCCCGCCGGCGCCAGGGTAAAGCGCGAAGCGCAGCCCGTGGCCGTGATGAGCCCCGCGCTGAGGGAACAATCCACCGGCCCGATGACCCCGAGCGCCCCGGCCGCCATGTTGGCCGCGCCCTGCAGGCCCGCCCCCCGCTTGATGCGCGCATCCATGCCTTTCGCCCGCAGCATGTGCCCGACAGACTCGATGGATCCCAGTTCATTGATGGTCAGCGCGAGAAAGCAGAAAAGAAAGGACAGAAGCGTGCCGGGGTGCAGTTCAAAGGAAGAGAGGAATAATTGCACGCCCTCGCTGTTTGCCGGCATGGCAGGCGCGGCCGGAAGGCCGAAGGCAAGAAAGTGGCACAGGCTGCCCGCGCCGATGCCGAAGAGCACGGTCAGGGATTTCCAGACCCCCGGCAGACAGGCGTTGCAGATCACCAGCGCAAAAACCATTGCCAGGGCGAAGCAAAGATTGGCGGAGGCATGTCCTCCGGTCCCGCCGGTCACCAGGCGCAGGATGGTGGGGCTCAGGGTAAGGGCGATAAGTACAAGAATAACCGCCACAATGCGGGAGGTAAAGAACACCCGCGATTTTGACAGCACGCCCGTAACAGCCGCCAGGGCAAGCAGCGCTCCGCCGATGAGTATGGATGAGTACATGGCGTTGATCCCGGCCGAAGCCGAGGCCACCAGGCCCACCAGCAATGTGGAGGCCGGTCCCGCCACCAGAGGCAGACGGTGCCCCCAGTATACCTGGACCACGGTCACCATGCCCGTCAGCCAGAATAATTTCTGCATATACGCAGTCTGTTCGCCGATGCCGGTGAAATGCAGCCGCGCCACAACCATGCCCATAATGATCACGGAAGGCAGGGACACGACCCACCACTGCAGACCGTACAAAAACAGCGGGACTATTCCGGGGTTTTCATCAAGGCTGTACTTCATGATGGTAAGGCATATCACACAATGAGGGGCTTTTGTGCACAATCCCCCGGCATATTTTCATGCCGGGGGATTGGTATCGGGCGGGTCTTTTTACTTCAGGCCTTCCATCACGCGGCGCAGTTCCTGGGCCATGCGGGAAAGGTCCTGCACTGCAGCGGACGACTGCACCATGCCGTCCGTGGTTTCCGCCACCACGCGGTTGATTTCGTCAATGGCGTGGTTGATTTCTTCAGAAGTGGCGCTCTGCTCTTCCGCCGCCGTGGCGATGGAGGTCACCACCGAGGAGTTGGCGGACGCGAGATCGACGATTTCTTTCAGCGCCGCGCCCGAAGAGTTGGCAAGTTCCGTGGCCTGGGTGATGTTTGAAACCGCGTTCGCCACTTCACTGATGTTGGTCTGGGCCGAATGCTGAATGGCCATGATGCTGGCGCCCACTTCCTGCGTTGCGGACATGGTTTTTTCCGCCAGCTTGCGCACTTCGTCCGCCACAACGGCGAATCCGCGTCCCGCTTCGCCTGCGCGGGCAGCTTCAATGGCGGCGTTGAGCGCCAGCAAATTGGTCTGGTCGGCAATGTCGGAAATGACGTTCATGACCCCGCCGATGCTTTCGGCCTGCTTGCCCAGCTCCTGCATGTTGCCTTGCAGGGTGGAAGCAACGCTGTTGACCGTGTTCATGGCGCCCACCACCTTGTTGACCAGACCCGCGCCGTCTTCCGCCTTTTTGCGGGTTCCTTCGCTCTGTTCCGAAGCCTGTCCGGCGCTTCTGGCCACTTCAAGCACGGTGGAGTTCATTTCCGTCATGGCGCTGGCCGTCGATTCCACGCGGGAACGCTGCATTTCCGCGCCGCGCGAAACCTGTTCCACCTGGGCCGCCAATTCCTCGGAAGCGGCCGCCACCCGGTCGGATATTTCGGACGCATCCTTGGCCACCCGCAGCATGATAGCCTGCTTGGCCTTCATTTCGGTCAGGTCGGTGATGATTTCCATATACCCGACCACAGCGTTTTGCATGTCGCGCATGGGCAGGGCGGTCACGGCGATATCCATGCGCTTGCCCTGGGGGTAAATGGAGGTCTCGCCCGAGTGCTGGGCGTTTTTGGACATGGCGCAGGCGCCGAAACAGTTGTCCTTGCCGCATTCGGCGGCATTGAGGTGGTCTTTGCACTGGGTGTTGGTATAGTTGCCGCCGATGGCGCTCTGGGCGATCCTGTTCAGGAACAGGATGCTGTTCTTTTTGTCGCAGGTCATGATGGGAAGAGGCAGAGAGTCCATAACCCCGGTATAGGCGTCGCCGACAACGTTGACCGCTTTGGCCAGGTCGGCGAACGATCCGGAGAAGGACTGCACTTCAAGACGGTCGCGGAAACGGCCGGACACGATGTTGCCGGCAAGGGAGTTGCCCTGGCTGATAACCTGCCCGAGCACGGCGGGAATTTGTTTCATGGCCTCGATCATGGCGCCGATCTCGCCCTTTTCGCGAACCGCAAGGTTGTAGCTGAAGTCTCCCTTGGCTATGGCCCCGGCAAAGCTGCCGAGCTGCTTCAGCACGCGGACCAGGCCGAGGATGATAAACAGGGCGAAAGCGATGCCGAGCAGCACCCCGGCCACGCTTGCGATCAGCAACTGCCGCTGGGAGGCCGCGTTGTCTTCCAGCATGGCTTTGCCGTAAGCGAGCATTTCGGCGTCCACCGAACTGTTGAGCGCGGCGATGTCCTTGTTCAGTCTTTCCAGCAACTGGTCAAGGTCTTTCGCCGCCTGGCTGGAGGCCAGCGCCGCGTTGCTCATGGCCGTGAAAGCCTCGTTCAGCGAGGCGTAAGACTGGTTCAGCGACGCAAAGAGTTTGCGCCCCTCGTCCGTGCGCAGCACGGCGGACAGCTCCTTGAGCGGAGAGACTATGGTCGCGAGCATTTCGCGCGTCCGGGCGGAATCCGCCGGCGAGCGGGATTCGGCGAAGCGGCTTATGGCCGAACGCGTGTTGGAAAGGCCAAGCCAGACGGCGGAAATATCTTCCAGCGCTTCAAGGTTGTTCGCCATCCTGGCCTGTTTGGTTATATCAACAAGGTTCTGCTGCATCGTCCGCATGCTGGGCATCGTCTTGTCCATATACTGGCTGTAAGCGGCAATGACGTTTTTCTGGATGTTTTCCATGTGGCCGCGAAATGCCGCCAGATCTTTGCTCATCCCTGCCAGCGCGGTTTTGCGGTCCTGCTTGCGGACGACTTCCTCGGACTTTTTTATTTCGTCGGCAGCCTTCGCAAGAGAGGCGCGGGCCTGGTCCATGTCGGCCGGATTCCGGCCGGTTATGAACTGGCTGATGTTGTACGCCGCGCTGTATGTGTCTGTTCCCAGATCGCTCATGTACACGTTGAACCTGGCCAGCCGGTCGTATTCCATGAATCCGGACGAAGACCGCTGAACGTCCATGTACCCGAGAAACGCGATACCGCCCTGCAGAACAACCATTAACAGGAAGCCGGCAATAATCTTGAATTTGGTGGTCATCTCCCCTCCTTCCCCTTGAAATGTATTTTACAATATAAGATATTGAGTATATCCTCTGCAACTTTGCCCGTTCCCACAACTGCACGCATGAATTAAAATACAGATCGACCGCAGCATAAAAATATTGAGGGCAATGTACAAGAAAGAATATCGATTATTGCAAAAAAATATCTCTTGAACAAGGCGATGTCCCGGTTGAGTTCAGCGTCGCCGCATCAGCGCTTCCCTCCAAAAATTCCTTTAACGACGTTCCCCAGGCCTTCTCCCGTCTTTTCTATCCCTTGCCCGGCTTTTCCCGGCGTTTCCAGAATACCTTTGGCCGTGCCGCGCAAAAATTCCACTTTGTCCACGGAGTAGCGCGGAGAAGCCAGCGGCCCTGCAATGACGGCCGGCACAGTGGGCAGGGCGGGCAACAGGATGTTTACCCGATAGTTCATGGTCTGCTCGGGAATGTCGAAGCTTCCTCCGCCGTGCGCGGAAAGAGCCGTGGCGCGCAGGGCAAGGTCGTTGCTGCGGGCGATGCCGTTGGTGATGACCCAGCTGGCGCTGAATTGTTCGATGGCGATATCCGCCCGCTGCGCGGGCAGCCCGGGAAGGTCTTCGGGAATGATCTGAAAAGCCGGAATATTTCCGCGCGTCAACGACAGCGCCGCTTTGCCCGCAAGAGACCGGGACAGCGTCGGCCAGGCCGCGCCCGTGCCGTCGACATTCCAGTTGAGGTTCAGAATCCCGCTGAGGGATTCTTTGCCCGTGACCGCGCGCACGATCTGCCCGGCCTGGGCGCTCTTTATGACGCCGTTGATCCGGCCGACAAGGGCGGTGCCGCGCGCGTCCGCTTCCACCTTGATGTCCCCCGCGCCCTCAGCCAGGGTAAAAGTCAGGGGCGCGATGCTGATCCGGCCTTCTTCCGCCTTGAGCCTGGCCTGTATTTTGCGCAGAGGCAGACGGGATATGGTGATCGAATCCGCCTTGAGGCCCAGATCCAGGCTCAGGTTGCGCAGGGTCTTGGCCAGTTCGGCCTCATCCTGCGCCGCGCTTTTGCCCTGAGCCGGAGGCCGGGCGCCGGACGCGCTTTTTTCCCGGCCGTCCGCGGAGACAAAAGCCAGATAGGGGTCAAGATCAATATCTCCCAGGCTGTATTCGCCGTTCAAAAGTATCCGTCCGTCGGGGCGCAGGCCGAAGTTGCCCTTGCCGCTGAAGGCGGTTTTGTCCAGCTTGCCGGAAAGATCAAAAGCCGTGCCCTGCTCCAGAGACTGCGGCAGGGTGAAGTCCGCCCGCAGACTGAGCGCCGCGCTACGCTGCGCGGTCTTATCGGCGTATTCCGCCTGGACATCGAGAGAGCTTTTCTGCCCCGGCGCCAGATTATGCAGAGTCAGGCCGGGCAGACTGACCGCCAGTTCTTTGCCGCTGCGCATGTCCGCGTAAACGATATGCGTGTCTTTCAGGCTGAGCGAGCCGATACGCAAGGGCGGCAGGGGTTTTGCGGCCTGGTCCCCGCTTTCTTGCAAAGGCGTCGCCGTGACGCCGCCTGCGGGTTTGCCTTTCAGGTCCCAGTTGGCCTTGCCGCTTTTGCTGACGACAAGCTTGACCTTCAGGCCGGAAAGAGTCAGTTCCGCTATTTCCACTTTGCCGGTCAACAAGGGCAGCAGCGCCACGGACGCGTTCATTTTTTCCATCCGCACGAAGGGGGCCGACCCAAATGACGGATCGTCGCGCAGTTCCACCGGGCCTGTGGCGATACTGATTCCGGGGAAGACGGAAAGGGAAAGATCGCCCTGCATGGCCAACACGCGGCCCGTGGCTTTTTGAACAAGAGCCTCAAGTTGAGGTTTGTAGTCGTTGGGCTTGATCAGCGCGGCAGCAAGGCCGAGAACGACGACGGCCGCAAGCGCGAGCGTCGCGACGGCAAGCCCTGCAATTTTTACGATTTTCATAGCTGCCTCCGAAAGTCTTGGTGTGTTCCATATAAAACAATCGGAAGGGAATGACCAGATTATATACTGATTTCCCGGCCCCTCGCGCCAGCTTGGGACCGGGAAATCGTATGGGAGGGGAGGTTGGTGTCGCGGAGGACCCGCCCCCATGGACGGGATCCGCAACGTTCTTCGCCGGCGTGGGACAAAGGCCCCGGGGGGCCGGCGTAAATTTTATGCGCGCGGGTGCGCTCCCCTCGGGTTATGCAGCGATCTTCGCATACAGTTCCTGCGCGTCTCCGTGGGCGGGGTTGGAGCCCAGCAGGGCTTCAAGCTGCTTTTTGGCCTCGGCGCCTCGGCCAAGGGCGGAAAGACACCCGGCCAGGGTATAGCGCAGGGGTTCCATGTCCTCGGCGGCAAGCGCGGCTTCCAGGTGCGGCACCACGTCTGCCAGGCGATTCAGAAAATACCCTTCCTGCACCAGGCCGTTGACGGCAAAAATATTGGTGGGGTTCAGGTCCAGGGCCTCGCTGAAATGCCCGAACGCCTTGTCATGCAGACCTCTTTCCATTTCAACCAGCGCCAGCCCGGCAAAGGCCTTGTCAGAGGGCTTCAGCGCGGCGGCCTTGGCGTACAGGGTTTCAGCCTTGCCCAGGTCGGCGGCCTGCACGGCGATGGTGGCCAGGCCCAGATAGGAATCGGCTTCTTCGGGCGCGGCGGCCACAGCCTTTTGATAATAGGTTTCGGCTTTTTCAAAATCGCCCATGAACAGATAGCATTCACCTAATTCTTTGTTGATTTCGTAATCGATGTGCGAGCTCATAATCCCCTCCCTGAGGCATGGCATCTTTACGACAACGGCGCTTTATGTATTTGCCGCTGTGCCCGCGCATCCGGTACGACAATTTGCCGCGGGCATTTTGGTATAAGCAAATCACGTGCCAAGTTGTGAAATGCCGATTTTCCGTCGCTGACTTTGGACTGTTTTTGTGTTTAATTATTAAAATTCGCAATGTTATATAAATGGAACGACTCTTGCTAAAGACGATGCGTCGGTTGCCGGGCAGAACCCGGACCCGGCACAAAGGGGGCGGAAAAAATTGCCGCTTCCAGAGCAGAGATAAGGAGGAAACCTGCATGAAAAGCCTGATTGAACCGCATGTGAACCTTGTGGGCAAGGTTATGAATATGCAGCTCCAGCGTCAGAATGTCGTCATGAGCAACGTGGCCAACGTCAAAACCCCCGGCTACAAACCGCGGGTTCTGGAGTTTGAAGACCAGCTGCAGGCGGCGCTGAATCTAGATTCCAAGGGTAAGTTGTCCCGCACGCATGAGCGGCACATTCCCGCCGGGTTCGACGCCAACGGTTTTTCCGCTGAGTGGGATGAGGAACTGAAGCCCCGAATCGTGCACGGCGAGGACCGGGTCAATCTGGACAAGGAAATGTCTCTGATGGCCAAGACCTCGCTGCAATACAACGCCATGAGCACGGTGATCAAAAGCAACTTTGACGGGTTGCGCAACATCATCACCGAAGGGGCGAAATAATGGACTTCATGACCGCTCTTGATATCGGCGCTTCCGCGCTTTCAGCGGAACGCACGCACATCAATATAATATCCATGAACCTGGCCAACGCCAAAACTACGCGCACGGCCGAAGGCGGCCCCTACCGCAGAAAGTCGGTATTTTTTGCCGCCGCCGAAGTGGACGGCCCGAACTCCAAGAACATGCAAACAGCGTTTGACCGCGACCTGCGCGGCGTGCGCGTCGAAGGCATCGCCGTGGACAAGCGCCCCCTGCGCCTGGTGTACGAGCCGGGACACCCCGACGCCAACGCCGACGGCTATGTGGCCTACCCCGACATCAACGTGGTGGAAGAGATGGCCAACCTGATGACCGCGCAGCGCGGCTACGAAGCAAACGTGACCAGCATCGACACCGTCAAGGCCATGTACGCCAAGGCCCTTGAAATAGGCCGCTAGAAAAGGACAGGATCATGAGCATGCAAGCAGTAGGACTCAAGGCGTATACCAACGCGCTGCAAAATTTTACCAAAGCGGAAAAGGTCGCCCAGTCCGGAACGCTCAAGGCGTCCGCCGCGCCGGCGACGCCCTTCGCCGAAACCCTGAAGACTTCTTTCGCCAAGGTGAACTCCGCGCAGCAGGAAAAAAATGCCATGATCGCCTCGTTTGCCTCCGGCGAGCAGCAAAACGTGCATGAACTGATGATCAGCCTGCAAAAAGCCGGGCTGGCCATGAGCATGACCGCGGCCGTGCGCAACAAGGCCATGGAAGCGTACCGCGAACTGTCGCGCTTGCAATTTTAATTGATATAGACCGGCAACAACCTGATATGTTTGGAGAAACGCCATGAGCCTCATCACCGCCGCCCTCGACAGAGTTAAATATTTCTGGCAAAGCATCAGCCTTTCCCAGCGCGTGCTGGTCGGCGCCCTGGCCGCCTTTCTGGTCGCGTCCTTCTTCGCTTTGGTCATGTGGCTGAACACGACCGAATATCAGGTGCCGTATGCCAACCTGGGGGCGGAAGACGCGGGCCGGGTGGTCAAAAGCCTGGAAGCGCAGAAAATCGATTTCAAACTGGGCGAAGGCGGCACGGCCATTTTGGTTCCGGCGGACAAGGTGTACGCCCTGCGCATGAAAATCGCGGGCGAAGGCAACATTCAGGGCCAGGGGCTGGGCTTTGAAGTTTTCAACGATGTGAAGCTGGGCCAGACGGAATTTGTGCAAAAGATCAACTATCAGCGCGCCCTGCAAGGCGAACTGGCCCGCACCCTGGCCGCGTTTCCGGCGGTGGAAAACGCCCGGGTGCATCTGGTCATGCCGCATCGCAGCCTGTTCATCGAAGACCAGCAGAAACCTTCGGCTTCCGTGGTGCTGAAGCTGGCCGGCGGCAGAAAGATGGACCAGAAAGACGTGCTGGCCGTCGTCAATTTACTGACAATGTCGGTGGAAGGTCTGGACAAAAGCCGGGTTTCCATTGCCGACACCACGGGCAAGGTTCTGTACCAGCCCAACGAGGAAGGCGCGCTGCAGATGAGCAGCACCCAGCTTGAGCACAAAAATTTGACCCAGTCCAGCCTTGAACGCCGCATCGAAGAGCTGTTGATGCCTCTCGTGGGCGCCGGCAAGGTGCTGGCCCGCGTCAACGCGGAACTGGATTTCAGCCAGCGCACCATTCGCCGGGAATTGTACGATCCGGAAAAGACCGTGGTCCGCTCTGAACGGCGTTCGGAAGAATCCCGCCAGGGCCGCGCGAACCTTGACGCCGGAGTTCCGGAAACAAATTTCCGGGGCGACGGCATGGGCGGCACGCAGAGCACCTCTTCCAGCAACCGCGAAACCCGCGACACCAACTATGAAATCAATAAGGAAGAGCAAAGCATCGTCGGCCAGATGGGCGGGCTCAACCGGCTTTCCGTGGCTGTGGTCGTTGACGGAACCTATGGAAAGAATGAAAAAGGGCAGTCGGTCTTCACACCCCGTTCCGACGAGGAAATCAAGCGCATCAAGCAGTTGGTCGCCGGCGCCGTGGGCTTTGATTCCGCGCGCGGAGATGTTATTGAAGTGACCAGCATGCCGTTCAGCACCGAAGAACAGGCCATTGACCGCAACATCGGCGACCTGATCACCGATTACACCCTGCGGCTGGGCAAGCCCCTGCTCAACGCCCTTCTGGTCTTCCTGTTCCTGGTCCTGGTGGTGCGGCCGGTGGTTATGGCCCTTATCCGTCCCAAGGTGGAAGGCGAAATGCTTGAAGGTCTGGAAGGCCTGCCCACGGGCGAAGAACGTCTGGCGCTCATCGACGAATCCGATTCGGAAGCGGCCGAAGCGCTTGCCACCCTTGAAAAGATCGAAGATATTAAGGCCCATTCCATCCAGCTCAGCGAACAGAATATGGAACAGGCCCTCGGCATCATCAGAAGTTGGATCAAAACCCCGGAAGCGCAGGCCAAGGCCGCGTAAACCCGCGCAGCTGACAGGAGAGACCCGTGCCCGCCATCACCGATTCCAAAGCCCTGAACGGCGCCCAGAAAACGGCGGTTCTGCTGCTCAGTCTCGGCGACTCTTTTGCCGCCGAAGTGTTCAAGCGGATGGAGCGGCAGGAAGTTGCCCAGGTTTCCAAAGCCATCATGGAAATGGAAGCCATAGACAAGCGGGTTGTTGAAGATGTGCTGCGCGAGTATCACCACGCCCTCATAACGGGACAGGAGATCATCCGGGGCGGCCACGATACGCTCAAACGCCTGCTGGCCAACAATCTGGACAGCGAAACGAGCAAATACGTCAGCGACATGCTGAGCCTGGAAGCCGGCCCCACGCCTTTTCGCGAACTGGACAACGTCAGCCCCCGGGTGTTGGCCCAGATACTGCGCAACGAACATCCCCAGACGCTCGCCCTGATCGTCGGGCATATGAAGTCCGATCAGGGCGCGGCCCTGCTCTCGGCCCTGCCGGCCGGGGTGCGTTGCGAAATCCTGCTCCGCCTCGCCAAGCTCGAAGCCGTGCCCGAAGACATGCTGATGGCTGTAGACAAGGTGCTGCAAAGCCAGCTTATCGCCATGGGCGGCAAAGAAGGCAAAAAGGTGGGCGGCGTGCAGGCTGTCGCAGAAATTCTCAACGCGGTGGACCGCGCGACGGAAGAGGACGTGCTGTCGGAAATCGAAGAACAATCTTCAGCCATGGCCGAAGAGATCCGCAATCTCATGTTCGTGTTCGAGGACGTCAAGACTCTGGACGACCGGGCTGTGCGCGAAATACTCAAAGAAATCTCCAACGAGGATCTTACCATGTCCTTGCGCGGCTCGCCGCCGGACCTGCAGGAACTGTTCTTCAAGAACATGTCCGAACGCGCCGCCACCATGATCCGCGAAGATCTGGAAATCATGGGACCCACGCGCCTGTCGGATGTGGAAGCCGCGCAGCAGAACATCGTCAAGGCGGTGCGCCGCCTGGAAGCCGAAGGCCGCATCGTGATCAGCAGAGGTGGCAGCGATGTCTTTGTCTGATGCCGGCAAACCCCGGGAGTGGGGCGCCGTGTACATGGGCACCTCCACCCTTTCTCTTGCTTCCGTCGAAGGCGAAACCAGCCAGGCCTGGACCGCCGCCGACGAAGAGGCATACCTTGAGCGGGTACGTGCAAAAGCCGCGGCCATGGCCGCATCTCTCATTGAAGATGCCAGAAGGGAAGCGGACTTTATCCGGCAGCAGGCCAGGGACGAAGGGTACAACGAGGGAATGCGCGGGGCCGAGGCGGAACTGGAAGATTTCCGCGTCGCCATGGGCGATTCCGTTTCCGCCGTGCTCTCCGCCATCAAAGGACAGAGCGCGGCCATTTCCGCACGCTGGCGTGAAGAACTGGTGACCCTGCTGCGCCTGGCTGTCGAAAAAGGCGTGGGCATGGCCCTGGTCGAAGACCGTTTCGCGGTGCTGGAAAATTGCTATGTGCAGGCTGTCTCGGCCCTGGAAAACAGGCGCAGCCTGATCATCCGCGTGAACCCCGAGGACGAGCCGGCCATCGCCGACATCGTGGCCGTGACCCAGGCCCGTTATCCCGACCTCAAGGCCTGGTCGGTCAAAGCCGACCCTGGCGTGGCTCCCGGCGGCCTGGTGGTTGAAAGCGACGATTCTCTGGCGGACAACCGGGTGGAAAAACGCGTTGCCCTGGTCAACGAAATTTTGCGGGAGCTGACGTTGCCCGCGAATTAACCAGAGAGGCTCCGCCCTCTCTGGACTCTCCCGCCAAGTGGCTTAGCTCCCTTGGAACTTTATTGGGCGCGGATCTTTCTCGCAACGCGAGAAAAATCCGCGCCTCAGAAATCTATTCTGAGCGATGGCTATGAAAAAACAGTTCCTGTCCGAACAATGGGGACCGCCTCTGTTTTTTTGGGGGGGCGGGTCACATGCCCGCAAAGTAATTGCCGCCGTAATGCTGTCTTAAATTATAAAATAGTTGTCCTTTTGCAGGGCGCCTTCTATTTCGCTCAAAACGTTTTTTGAGCGTGAATAATCGCTCATCATGACTTCAGCGACTAAATACTGTGATAAACAGATAGGGACGACCAGCGAGTTTTTTACGGCGACTCCGCGGACCCAGCACGGCAGCACGATGTCGGCAAGGTTGTCAAATCTCTTGTGAGAAGGCCCGGAGATAATAATGAGCTTAGCTCCAAGTTGTTTTGCCCAAGCAAGCGCGTTCATCATCGCGCGAGGATAGCGAGGAGCCATATAGGCAATACAAACATCTCCCGGCCCCATGGAAACTATTTCCTCAGGATATATTCCTCCGATCCCATGGATGAGGCGAATATTTTTTCGAACCTGCCCCAACCGCACAGCCATATAGTACGCAATGGAAAAACTGGCGCGGGAACCCAGCAGGTAAACGTTTTGCGCCTCTACAATCAGGGAAACTGCTGCCGCCAGGCTCTCCGGCCGCAGATTTTCCAGCGTTTTGTTCAGGTTCGCAATGTCGTTGCTGAAGGAATCTACCAGCAACCGATCCCCTTGGCCTCGTTCCATAGATATTTCAAGGCGTTGCGGCAGGCCAACTTTATTCCTGATATTATTTTGAAACAGTGACTGTAAGGCAGAATACCCCTGAAGCCCTATGGCTCTGGCAAAACGGATAACCGTTGCTGTGGAGACGCCAATCTGCTGCGCCACTTCTGCAAGCGTGGAAAAGGCAACAGCTTCCCAATTCGCGAGCAAATAATCCGCGACATGTTTATTGGATTTTGACAGCTCTTCATAATATTTTTTTACAACAGACTGAAAGTCCATGTCGGCACTCCAACTCTTCAATAATCATACGGGCAGTCAGCTATCCTGGGCAACGCCGGGAGCTTGAGAGAGTGTTAACTGCACAAGCCGGTTGAACGTTTGAGTCGCCTGAAGGCGGCGCCTCTTCTTGCAACAACTGTAACCGATTGACACGCGGTAATCATCTCATTTTTAGCATCTGTTCAAAATAGAGCCTATGCCGCTTGCTTGAGCTTCATGGCAGGAGTGATTCCGCCGAGGCCCATGTTCGGGCGCTCATTGTTATAGCTCCAAAGTCACTTGGAAATAAAATCATGTATTTATTCAAGATTTTCACGTAAATACTGGTTCAGCCAACCATAACGTACTGTCCGCTTGTATCGTTTGATATAGCCGTTTTGTTCCCAGATGTCTCACCAAGCAAATCTACAGCGTTGATTGTAAAAGTTTTTGGCTATGTAAATCGCACTTTAGCCTTTTGTAAAAACAATTACAGACAAAATATAATATTTATGGTTAATTGATATAAAAATTCGTAACTGATCATTTTGCACAAAATATATTAGTATTTTGCATTATCTCTTCTGATAATTCACGTAATTCGCTGCTAAAATACGTTTTTAGACTCTTAAGTATTACTTTTCTCGGATTTATAAAGCAAAATTACATTACATTTGCATCTCAATTTTTTTGTCTGTAAAAGCCAAGCTTTGGTAGTCGCCCGACAGAGCCGGGTGACTACCGGTTATATTTACACCGTTACAAAAAAAGCCTTATGCTCAGAATTTGACATACTGACTGAAATCAAACAATTTAGCATCCGGATACTCGTCCGAAGCTCGGTAGAGGCAATTCAACGAGTAAATGCGCTCGCCGCCCCGCGGCGCGCTGTTCTTTACAGCCGGAACCTGAAGGCCGACGGCCAGCTCCATGACGATGTCATCGACGGCTCCGCCGCCTCGCGTGGCGGGAACCGTAAGCATGCCGTGTTCTTTGGCATACTGGAACGTTTCCAATGATTCCGTAATAGTCCCGATTTGGTTCGGCTTGAAGATAAAACCCTCAGCCGCTTTGCAGTTGTAAGCTTTTTCCAGACGTTTCGTGCTGGTAACAATCAGGTCGTCTCCAATGACGATTGTCCGATCCAGTTTTTTCACGGCAAGCTGGAATCCTTCCCAATCGTTTTCATCCAAAATGTCTTCCACATAGAGAAAGGGGTAACGTTCGGTCAGTTCCTTGACCCTGCCGATCATTTCATCACGATCAATCTGGCGGTTATTATATTCATATGTGCCGTTCTGGGAATTGTATTGAGAACTGGAAGCGCAATCCAGAGCATAGGCTATTTTGTCTTCATAACCGCAGTCCACCACTGCTTGGTGCAATAATTCCATAGCCACCTCGGGATCGGCGGTCGGAGGCGCCCAGCCGAATGCATGGCCGATTTCCGCGAAACCGTCGGACTTATATCGGGCGATAACGGCCCCTACTTTTTTGAAGACCTTTGAGGCGATTTCTATCGCCTCCGTCATAGTTTCCGCCTTGTAAGGGGAAAAAGTGAACTCCTGAATGCCCATGCGCACTCGTTCAGAGTGGCCGCCATTGATGGTGTTAAACGTTGGTATCGGCAAACTTGTAATCGGCTCTTTACTTATATAATCAGCAAGGGACTGCTTTCGGCTGGCCGCGCCCGCACGGGCGCAAGCCATGGAAAGGCTGTATAGGGTATTGCCGCCCAGCCGTGACTTGGTTTCCGTGCCGTCCATTTCGATCAATGCGGCGTCAAACGCTTTTTGATCCAGCACGTCCATGCCGATGATTTTCGGGCCGATCACATCGTGTATCAGCCCCACTGCCTTGTAGACGCTCAACCCTTCAAAATGCGCCTCGTCGTTGTCGCGCAAAACGTGGGATTCATACATACCTACTGACACGCCTGTCGGAGCGGCCCCTCTGCCGCGAAACCCGTCTTTGGTAACAATGTCTACCTCAACCATGGGGCGCATGCGGCAGTCCATTACCTGCCGGGCATGAACCGTCTTGATCCGTGAATCACTCATAGCCGTTATCTCCTTTTTTATCCGTACCGGCAACATACAGTAAATTTAAATCGCACAGGTTCGTTCCGGTGTTGCCTGTGAAAACACTGCATTGCAGCGTCTCCAAAGCTTCGCTGGTGGCATGCGCCCGCAACGCCCCGCGCAGATCGAGCCCCGCCTGCTTTGCATGGGCGGATGTGCAAGAGTCGGTCAGCCCTCCGGCATACTTGGCGGTTCCATCGGTTCCTTCCGTATCGATAGAAAAAAATGCCGATCCCGGTATCTTATCCGCCATAAGCGCAAAACCGACAGCCATCTCCTGTGAAGGCCCTCCATGTCCCTCTACGACGTCATTCGGCTCGATACGCGTCACAGCTTCGCCCGCGCTTATCAAAACGCAAGGTGGCGGCGCCGGGTGACCATGCTTGTGGATTTCACGCGCGATGCTTGCGAAAACTTTACCGACCTCGCTTGCTTCACCCTCCATGAAAGACGTGAGAATGACGGCGTTGATCCCCATGCCTTCCGCCGTCTGTTGTGCAAGTATGCAAGCATCAGGAAGCGTGTTGAGGATATAGTAAGAAAACTGCGGAAAATCTTTAGGCGTTTCTTCGGCCGGCCCGTTTTCCGCAAGATGGCTTAAAACGCTGGCGGGCAGAAAACTTTCAAGACGATAGTTGCGAATAGTTTGTCTGGCATCGTCAAGCGTGGTGTCGTCGCCGCCGAATTGCGTCGACGCGTAAGGCTGGGGGACAGTAATGTCCGATGTGGGGCCTGCGGAAAGGGAATCCCGTATGGTCAGACAGATCATGTCAGCGCCCCGTTCCGCAATGCGCTGGGCAATCCGCCCGCCGTTGGCGCGGGAAATATGTCTGCGTACCGCGTTTATTTCCCGGATGCCCGCACCGCTTTTCAGAAGAATATCCGTGGCGCGTATCTTGTCCGCAAGGGTAATGCCCTCAGCCGGGCAACCCAGCAAGGCGGAACTTCCGCCACTGGCCACGCAAATGAACAAATCCTGCGGGGCTGCGGCATCAACCATCTCCAGCATGGCGAATGCCGCTTTTTGCCCTTCTTCATTCGGGTTTGGGTGCCCCCCGACATAGACCTTCGTTTTAGAAAACGTATCACTGCTCTCCAAGATTTTAACGGAGATGATCCCCTCCGTAAGGTATTCACCCAAAATTTCCTCGACAGCCACGGCCATCGCGTTGCAGGCCTTGCCCGCTCCGAGCAGGTAGACGCGGCGCGGCCTCTGGAGGGTCCAGCTGCGTTCGCCGATAAACAGTTTACCGTCGCGGACATGCATCAGGGTTTTAATCCTGCCATAGGCGTCCAATTGGCTGAGCGTTTTCTCGGCGATATCGAGCAGGATGCGTTTGGCCTCGATATCACCGCGGCACAGCAACTCATCACGATTCTTTATCTTCATGCGTTGGTCGCCTTTGCGTTCCGCATTTTCATGAGCCTGATGTTTTTAATGAAAGCCCCGGCAATGACCGCAACGGACACGGCGATAACGACGAAGGAGACCGGACGGGTAAAGAAGATGAATACGTCGCCCTGACTCGCCTGAAGGGAACGCCGTATTTCGCTTTCGAACATTCCGCCCAGCACCAGGCCCAGCACAGCCGGGGCAATGGGGAACCCGCCTCGCACCATCAGGTATCCCAAACCGCCCAGTCCCATGCCGACGAAGACGTCGAAGAAGTTGTTCCGCAGGGCGAAGCAGCCGACAAGGGACAGCACCACCAGGATGGCGCTCAGGTAGCTGACGGGCACGCTGAGAATTTTGACAAACAGTTTAATGCCCACCAGTTGCAAAAGAACCATGATGACGCTGGCAAGAAGCACACAGGTGAAGATGGCGCCGATGATGTCGGGGTTTTTGACAAACAGGGACGGCCCCGGCGCGAACCCGTGGACCATCAATCCGCCCATCATCACGGCAGTCACACTGTCCCCCGGGATGCCGAGGGTCAGCATGGGGATCAGCGCCCCGCCGCAAACGCCGTTGTTCGCCACTTCCGAAGCGATCACGCCGTCAATATTCCCTTTCCCAAAAGAGTCGGGGGCTTTTGAAAAGCGCTTTGCCTGGTCGTATGCGATATACGCGGCGATGCCGCTGCCGGTCGCGGGAATAATGCCGACGATGGTGCCGATAATGCTGGAGCGTATAATATTGCCAATATGTTTGAATTGCGTGGCGATGGAGGGAACGAAATTCTTTATCGTGATGCCCAGCGGCTGGGGATTTCCCTTGCCGGTGCAGCTTTTGAGGATCTCCGGCAGGGAAAAGAACCCGATGATGGCCGGAAGCGTGTCTATGCCGCTGAGCAGGTTGATATTGTGAAAGGTGAAGCGCGGGCTGCCGTACACGGGATCCAGTCCGACGCAGGAAATGAGTATCCCGATCATCCCGGCCAAAAGCCCCTTGGCCACCGAATCGCCGGACACGGCGGCAATGATGGTCAACCCGAACAGGGCAAGAGTGGCGTATTCCGGCGAACTGAAGCTGACGCAGACGCTCGCCAACAAGGGCGCCATGGTAACCAGCACCATCCACGAGAATATGCTGCCCCAACCGGAAGCAAACGCAGCCCATCCCAGGGCTTCGGCGCCCCTGCCCTGTTTCGCGAGCGGGTGCCCGTCCAGCACGGTGCAGACGGCGGCCGGCGTCCCTGGAATGTGCAGCAATATGGCGGATACGGCTCCGCCCGCAATGCCGCCGATAAAACAGCCGATCATCATGCCCAGCGCGTGGGCCGCCGGCATGGTATAGGTAAGGGGAATGAACAGGGCAACGCCCATGGTGGCCGTCAGGCCCGGAAGCGAGCCGAACACGAGCCCGACAAAGGTGCCGACCGTCACCAGGAAGATGATTTCGAGAGAAGCCAGCGTAGTGAGGGCTTCTCCGAAAATAGCGACATAATCAATCAAGTGCGTTCCTCCTTAGTATAGGACACCGAGCGTGACCAGCAGTTCTTCGGATAAGGCCACCTTGAAGATAACCCGGAACGCCGCCAGAACGGCCGCAGTGGAAAGCAGGCTGATTAGGAAACAGTTCAGCCATTTCAGGCCGCGGTCCAGGATTTTAGCCTGAACGGCGATATACGCCAGCGTGGCGAGAGAAAAGCTGATGCAGTTCCATGCCAAGGCGTATGCGATGATCAGACCGACAGTAAACCAGACGCGCTTGTCCGTTCCGACTCCCTTTTCGCTTTTTGCCGCCTCGCTTCTCCAGATGAGCAGGTTACGTATGATGAGGTACAGGCTTAACGAGAGTATCGAGAACAGAATGGCTTTCGGAAAATCCATGGCCGCCATCATCCCCGGCGAAGATGTGGATTTTGCCGTAAAGGCGCTGTGCAGCAGGAAGCATGATAGTAACGCCAAGCCTACGGATGTAATCAGTTCATAAAACCGTTGATCTTTTTCCATAATGCAGTCCTTTCTCTAGGGGCCTTGTCGAAACAAGCCGAGGCACGCCTGTCGAAACAACGCGGCTTACTGGAGGGGGAATTCCTTGGCCGCTGTCGCAAAGCCCACGCTGACGCCGTTGATGTATTTCTTCAGCCCCTCTTCTTTGTTCAACAGCGGAACGGAAAACCCGCGTTTTACGGCAAAATCTCTGTATTCTTTACTCGCCATGACCTCATTGAACATCCTCATCAACTCCGCTTTCACTTCGGGCTTCAATCCTTTGGGGGCCATGATGAAACTCGCCTGGGTGATGTCGCCCAGAGTAAACACGTCATAGCCCAATTCCGCCGCAGTGGGTGTATCGGGAATGGCTTCCGAACGTTCCTTGGCGAAAACGACCAGCGGGAGAATCTCGCCTTCGTTCACCTGAGACATGATATCGCCGAGGTTGGACATGCCGACATCCAAATGCCTGCCCAATATCTCGGCTACCACGCGGGAAGCGCCATCAAAGGGAACCACGTTGAACGTTGTGCCGGCCTGACGCTGCAAGAGGCTCGCAAAAATATACGAAGTCGTGAACGTTCCGGACTTGCCGAACTTGACGGAACCAGGCTTGGCCTTGTTGGCGTCAATCACTTGCTTCAATGAGGAATAAGTGGACTTAGCCTTCGTATACATTGTGATGGGTTCTTCTACCGCCACGGCAATGAGGTCCATGTTGTCCACTGTCAGGGGCACCATGCCTTGCGCGATGAGCGCGATATACGAAGAGGAGGCGTACCCAAGCGTATAGCCGTCCGGTTTGGAGGCCAAGGCCTGGGTGTTGCCCACAGCGCTGCTGCCGCCGGCCACGTTTTCGACAACCAAATCGACGTTGAACATTTTTTTAAACAGGGGCTGCAAAAAGCGGGCGTTGACATCGTTGGCTCCACCCGGACTCCAGGGAACTATCAGTTTGATCTCCCGCGTGGGAAAATTAGTTTTAGATGCAGCGCCACAATCCGTAATCGCCGTACCCAGAAGCATCAGCGCCAGCGCCAGAGACAACAACATTTTCATTGAAAGGCTCCTTTTCGTTGTAACTAATTGTTTTACAAGTCTAATAAATTTCCGCTCCGGTCGAACTTGAACCGGATCGGCGTCGCATCAACCTCCACCCCGCTGAGCAGCTTAGCTTCCGGCAGCAGCGCTTCGGAAATGAACATGTGGTCAAGCCGCATTGTATTTTTGATCCAAGTCACGCGAGGATTGTCGTAATCCACCTCCCATGCCGCCACCAGCCCCGCGCGGATCGCATCACGGTCGTTGGGCATTATTATCGGCATGCGCACCGCCATTGGAGTGCGGGAGGTTATGGCATTGGGGTATGTCCGGAAAAAATCGATTTTTTTAAAAAACCGTTGGGTCGCGATATTAACCAGCCCCATCCCGCTGGCGACCCCGGCGGTCTCTTCCGTGAGGTCCAGAACCACCAGACACTTGGACACCATGCGCGCCGGCATGTGCGGAGAGCTGAACCGCTGCACGATATTGCTGTCCACCCCCGTCCCCGCGATGTTCTTGCCCATCTCGTCAACGACGAGCACATCCAGTTTTTCAATCGGAAGCTTCGGCATCTTCTCAAAAGCCGTTTGAAGCAGAACCGGTTCCACCTCCATCACCCGATCCTTTGGGACGGCGCGGATCAGGCGGATCTTGTCATAGGCGTTTTCCACAACCGCGAGGCTGAACAGCAGGTTCGACTTTCCCAGTGAAATGGGGGCGAAGCGCTCCAGGGATTCGCCCATGACGTGCATGCCAAGATGGTGGCAGGTGTCCGCGCCGAACTGATTGCCAATGCCGATGACGTTCATCTTGACTATGCCGCTCTCGTATTTCCCCCGGAAGCTGGTATGCGGTTTCACCCGCACGACCGAAACGGTGTGGTCAGCCTCGGCGGCAAACTTGTCAAAATATACCGGTTCTCCCTGCGGCGTATGGCCAAGGACCACGGTTTCCATGGTCGCGCGCACGGCAACGCCCATGCTTTCCTCGGTAATTCCCAGGTGCGCCAGCATTTCTGCCTGGTTTTCCGCCACCGCCCCGGCTTGGCTGCCCATGGCCGGAATAATAAACACTGTCGCTCCCGCTTCTTTAAGCACATCCACAGTGGAACGAACCAGCTCGCCAAGGTTCGCAATACCTCTGCTGCCAACCGCAACGGCGACCGTGCTCCCCCTGACGGACTCCAGACATCCGCTGGCCCGTATTTCCGCAATGGTTTCAGATTGAACATCCTCGACATGCCTTGCATCGAACTCCTGTCTGAGGCGATACATTAAGGGCAACTTCGCATTCCGCAGCAGGGCGTCATATTTTCCCATATCAATTCCTCTCTTGTTTTGTGCTGTTTAGTTTAATAAATTATTTAATACAATTTTGTCAAGAGCAACTCGCCCATGGGCGCCAGGGCTTGGAAAGCAGACGCTCAAGGCGTTCCTGCGAGCATTTGATGGTCGGCGGACGCCGGACCGGGAGACGGCTCATCGGAGCACCCCCGGAAAGGTTGATGGCAGGCGAAGCCGGGACTGGCTGCTTGAAGAAGGCTTGCCTTTTATATGAAAAAACGGAAAAGTATCACGCTGCGGGCGCCCACGGCGGTTAACCCGGCCGGTTTGACGAGAAGAGGGACGCGGTCGCTGAAAACCGCTTTGACGATTCTCCCTCTTCCTGATCGCCAGCCCCGCGAAGTTCGCGCGAAAATGATTCCGGCAATATGTGGAAACAGGTTTTTTGTGCGGGTATATCTTTTTTGAATCGCTTATTTTTTTCGGGCATATGCCGAACAGTTCAGAGATGTGCTGCCACCTGTTATTGCCCGCCGGAGACAACAGCATATGGATCCACATGGTACGGAAAAGCTGCTGCGGCAAATGAACCCGGTAGCCACCTACGGCAAGGTCAGCAAGGTCGTGGGCCTGGTGGCCGAAGGCAGCGGGCTGAAAGCGCCGCTCGGCGCCCTGTGCCACATCCTGCCCGAAGGCATGACCGAAGGGACGGCGTCCGCCATGACTGCTCCCGGCGTGCCGGTGGAGGTGGTGGGTTTTCGCGAGGGCAGGCTCCTTTTCATGCCTTACGGCGATCTGCGCGGCGTGCAGCCGGGCAGCCTTATCCGCAACTCCAGCCTGCCCCCGGTTTTTCCCGTGGGGCCGGGCCTTCTGGGCAAGGCCTTCGACGCCTTCGGCACGCCGCTCGACCCCGGCCAAAGCCTGAGCCCGGACGACGTGGCCTATTTGTACGCCGACCCGCCCAGTCCTCTTTCCCGTCCGCGCATCACGGACCCGCTGGACGTGGGCGTGCGTTGCGTCAACAGTTTGCTGACCCTGGGCAAGGGCCAGCGCGTGGGCATCATGGCCGGGTCAGGAGTGGGCAAGTCGACGCTCATGGGCATGATGGCCCGTTACACCACGGCGGACGTCACTGTCATCGGCCTGGTCGGCGAACGCGGCCGCGAAGTGCTGGAGTTCATGGAAAAAGACCTGGGGCCGGAAGGCCTGGCCCGGTCCGTGCTGGTCATCGCGACCTCGGACCAGTCGCCGCTCATCCGCATGCGCGCGGCCTACGCGGCCACGGCCGTGGCGGAATATTTCCGCGACCGGGGATGCGACGTGCTGTTCATGATGGATTCGGTGACCCGCTTTGCCATGGCCGCCCGCGAAGTGGGTCTGGCCGTCGGGGAACCGCCCACCACCAGAGGCTACACCCCCTCGGTCTTCGCCCAACTGCCCAAACTGCTCGAACGCGCGGGCAGAAGCAGCAAAGGCACCATCACCGGCATCTATACGGTGCTGGTGGATGGCGACGATTTCAACGAGCCGGTGGCGGACTCCGTGCGTTCCATTCTGGACGGGCACATTGTGCTGACCCGCGAGTTGGCCGACCAGGGACACTTTCCGGCTATCGACGTGCTGCGGTCCATCAGCCGCCTGCGTACGGATATATGCTCCAAAGAAGCCGTCAATGCCGGCCGGGTGGTGCTGGGGCACATGGCCACCTTCAAGCGGGTGGAGGACATGGTCAATATCGGGGCTTACGCCAGGGGGTCAAATCCGGAGATCGACAAGGCCATCGACATGACCGGCCCCATCAAGGCCTTCTTGCGCCAGGACATCGCCGAGCGCCAGGGGCTGGAAGAAAGCTTCAGCCAGTTGCAGAAACTGGCCGGGTCCTGATAGTATGCGGGGAACAGCAACCGCCGTTCCGGAGGTTTTCATGCCCCAGACGTCTCTTCCCGACATCAAGGTTTTTGTCGACTGCGCGGATTTCGACAGCATCCGCAAAGCCCTGGCGCTGCCGTACACCAAGGGCTTCACCACCAACCCCTCTCTGGTTTCCCAGGCCGGGGTGGCCGATTACACCGGCTA
This sequence comes from Desulfovibrionaceae bacterium, assembly GCA_031548325.1. Lineage (GTDB taxonomy): Bacteria > Desulfobacterota > Desulfovibrionia > Desulfovibrionales > Desulfovibrionaceae > FLUQ01. The sequence continues at coordinate 1,875 of JAVBRE010000033.1, read as the reverse complement.
CGCCAAAGCGGTGCTGGATCTGGCGCCCGATCTGCCTGTTTCTTTCGAGGTGTTCAGCGAAAAGCCCGAAGGCATGGAAAAAGAAGCCCGCACCATTCGTTCCTGGGGAAAAAACGTCTACGTGAAGGTTCCGGTCATCAGCGCCGCGGGCGAATCGTACGGGCCGCTGATCCGAGCCTTGTCCGCCGAGGGCATAGCCCTGAACGTGACTACGGTGTTCACGCCGGAGCAGGCGAAAATCGCTGCGGACAGCCTGCACCCCGCGAGCCCGGCCCTGGTTTCGGTCTTTGCCGGGCGCATCGCCGACGTGGGCGTGGACCCCGTGCCCATTGTGGAAGAATGTCGCGATATTCTGCGCGGCCTGCCGCGGGCGGAACTGCTTTGGGCCTCCACCCGCGAAGTGTACAACATCTGGCAGGCGGCACAGGCCGGCTGCCGCGTGGTCACGGCCCCGCTGGACATGGTGCGCAAGCTGGCCAACGCCGGTAAAGATCTGACGGAACTGTCGCGCGACGCGGTCAAAGCTTTCATGGGTGATATAGCCAATGCGGGCGTGAAGTTTGGAACGTAACGGTCCGGTTTGCCGTGATGCTGCGTCAAACGTCGATTTCGGCTCAGGTCATGTACAGAAAAGTACCCCCCCCCTCGCCGAAATCGATGCTTTCTTTGTCTGACGGAAAACCGGACCGTTACGCGGAGCCCCTTCTCGCCACACATTCAATGCAGTATTTCATCTTGCCGTGATACGGGGTTTCTTCTTCCGTGAGATGCAGGATATCGAAGTCCGCCAGAAATTCCGGCAGAGATTCAAGGGTGAAATAGCGTCTGGCGCAACCGTCGTCGCAACGGAAATAGTCCGCTTCGATTTCTTCGAAAGGGGCTGTTTTCTTTTTTATCTCGTACTCCTTGCGGCTGTTCACCCTGAAGATGAAGTAACCGGTCCTTTGCAGAACTCTGCGGATGTCGGCGTAGAGGGCCAACGTGCCGCTGCGGGAAAAATAATGGGTGCTCAAACTGGCAAGCACGATGCCGAGGCTGCCGTCTGCATAGGGCAGCCCCGCCGACATGTCGAAACAGGAGAAAGGAATGTCAAGGCCGCTTTCGGCCAGCAGGTCCAAAGCTCTCGGCGAAAAGTCGGCGGCCTCGACCCCGTGGCCGAGCGCGTGCAGGTGCGCCGACAAAAAGCCTCTGCCGCAGCCCAGATCCAGTATGCGCTCGTGCTTTTTTTCGGCGAAATACGGCATATGGCGCTCTATCCACAGATCTTCCTGCTCCAGAACGCCGTCGCTTTTGTGGCTGGAATAATGTTCGTCCCAGATATCCGCACTCTGGCGCATCACGGTTCCTCCTTGAGATAGGCGCAGCCGTCCGGCCGCAGGCCTTTGCCGGTATAGGGGCAGGGGCAGCGTCCCGCGTGTCTTCCGGAACGTGAAGGGCAGATCACGCGCCGCTCGGCGGCCGCGGACAAAGGCGCGGCCGGGCCGGAAGACGCCGTCTTTTTCTGGTCCCGGCCGCAAGCGTTACGGGCGATGAAGCAGATAAAGGCGCAAAAGGCGCAGGGCAGCCAGATCCATTGCAGTTCCGAGAGCATGACCCTGAGGCCCCATTCGCTGAAAAAGCGCCGTATGCCGATGGGTGAAACGGCGACGGGCCGCCAGGGCAGGAAATAACGGGTGTCGTCAAAGGGCCAGAACACGGCCACGCCCAGGCCGCCGGTAGTCATGGCGTCCAGCAGGATATGGCTGATACCGGCCCCGGCAATGACTGCAAACGCCTTCAGGCGGCCGCTGCGCAACCGGGGCGCGAAAAGCGCGCCAAGGCCGCCCAGCAGCAGGACGAACAGCAGGGAATGGGAAAAGCCCCTGTGCCCGAAAG
>JAVBRE010000094.1:0-12962 GCA_031548325.1 Desulfovibrionaceae bacterium | reverse complement strand
GAAGTCGCCTCCGCGCACGTTTGAGCGTCTTAAAAATTCACACCGGCGTCAGCGGTGGTACTTGAACCGCGTGCCTGAAAGTCCCTGCCAGATTTTGTCGCAGGCCTGCATGACGTCGGGGCTCAGTTTGCCGGCGTTCAGGGTCTTGAGGTTGGCCTCGAGCTGGCCCAGACCGGAAAAACCCGTGATGACGGAATCTGCATGGCCCGTGCTGTACACCCAGCGCATGCCCAATTCGAGCAGGGATATGCCCGCGTCCCGGGCAACGGCTTTGGCTTCGTCCCAGGCGGTAAAATTGTCCGCGTTCCAATAGCGCTCCTCGTACATCTTGCTGTTGCTGAAACGGGTGTTTTCCAGCTTTTTCTTTTCCGCGTACTTGTCGGTCAAAAAGCCCCCGGCAATGGGGTTGTACACGACCAGACCCATGCCGTGCTCTTTCAGAAAGGGGATGAACTCCTGTTCCAGCCCCCTGGTGATCAGGTTGTAAACCATCTGGGTCACCACCGGAGATGCGCGGTGCGCCGCCTTTGCCGCGTAGCGCATGCGGCAGGCCTGCCAGGCCGCGAAGTTGGAAGAGCCGATATAGCGGACCTTGCCGGAACGGACCAGGCCGTCCATGACCTCTATGGTTTCTTCTACGGGGGTCGCCATGTCCGGGCTGTGCAGATAGTAGATGTCGACATAGTCGGTTTTCAGGCGTTTCAGCGATGCTTCCAACTGGCGCAGAATGTGCGGCCGCGAAGAGCCCCGTTCGTGATCGCAGCCGGGAACCGAATTGCCGACCTTGGTGGCGAGAATGACGGAGTCGCGCCGGCCGGCCAGGGCCTTGCCCAGGATTTCTTCGCTCTTGCCGTCCGCATAGCGGTTGGCGGTGTCAAAAAAATTGACGCCGGCATCCAGGGCGTGGTCCACGCAACGAAGACCTTCTCGTTCGTCTATCTGGTCGCCGAAGGTCATGGCGCCTATGCACAGGCGCGATACGAAAATGCCGGTGCCGGTCAACTGAGCGTACTCCATGTCGATCTCCTTGGGCTATTTCGCGGCTTGCAAAAAGGCTCCGATGACTGAATGAAACATGAAACAGGCGAGCGCGATATTGAGCATGGCGAAAAAGGGCGGCACTTCGCCCGAAGGCAGCCGGAACTTGCAGAATTTCAGCAGAAGACAGGCCAGAGAATAAATCACGACCACGCCGAGCATGAAGGCCATGGCCAGGGAAAAGGCCCTGGCATCGGTCAGAGAAGCGCCTCTTTGCGCCGAAGCGGCGAGCACGAAAAGAATGACGGTCAGCACCATGGAATCCAGACGCATAGGCCTTTCCTTTACTGGTTGTCGGCGCCGTAACGGCTCATGCGGCGGCCGCATTCCTGGTAATGTTCCCGTATGGTCCGTTCGACCTGAACGGGGTCGCGAGTTTGCAGCGCTTGCAGTACAACGTGATGCCTGTCGCGCATTTCCGCTGGCGTGAAGGCGCGCTGCCAGGCTCGGTAGAGCAGAAATTTAGAAATGCTCTGGCAGGACCGGCGCGAAAGCGCCCGCAACAAGGCATTGTCGCTGTGTGAAAAAATATGGTCGTGAAAGGCCGTATCCAGGGCGGAAACCCGACTCGCGGCATCGGGGCGCCCCTCGGCGGCGGCCATCTCATCCACTATTTCCCGCATGCGGAAAAAGTCTTCAGAAGTGAAAAGGCGGATGCTCGAAGCGGCGGCCGCCCCTTCCAGCACCCCTCCGGTAAAGTAGCTGTCGGCGATTTCCTTGGCGCTCAGCGCGGCGATGACTTTGCCCTTTTGCGGCGTGGAAACCAGCAGTCCCGTCACGGCCAGTTGCTGCAAGGCTTCCCGTATGGGCGCGCGGCTGACGGACAGGCGGCTGGCGAGATCCACCTCGTTGATTTTGTCGCCGGGTGAGAAGTCGCCGCGCAAGATGCTTTGCTGAATAAATTCAATAATTTGATCACTGTACGTTTGTTTTTTGATACCTTTCATGCTGACCTTGCCGGGTGATGAACGTGCTGCAGTATTATACCCGGCCGGCGGCGGCAGCACAAGCGCGGAAGGACATTGCTTTGCCCTGATTTGCATTTTGCTGTACGGTGGGTAAAATTTTGGAGGAGCGCCATGCAAAATTTTATGGACCTTTGCCTGCGGCGGCAGAGTTGCCGCAAATTTTCCGACAAAGCTGTGGAACATGAAAAATTGTTGCGCTGCATTGAAGCGGCGCGTCTCGCTCCTTCAGGCTGTAATGCCCAGCCCTGGAGCTTTGTGGTGGTCGAAGATCCGGCCCTTGTGTCCGAAGTCGCCAAAACGTCCCAACAGTTGGGCTTGAACGAGTTCACTTCCGGCGCCAGGGCGTTCATCGTGGCTCTCGAGGAACATGCGGTTCTGAACCCCAAAATCAGGTGTTTGTTCGACAGCCAGTATTTTGCCAAGGGGGACCTGGGCGCGGCGGTTTTGACGCTTTGTTTTGCGGCGGAAGCGCAGGGCCTGGGCACCTGCATTCTGGGCCTCTATGATCGCGAAAAAATTTGCCGCCTGCTGAATATTCCCATTGAAAAACAGTTCGCCGGCCTGATAGCGGTGGGATATCCCGCCGTCGACACGGTGCGGCCCAAGACCCGCAAGGCCCTGGAAGACATCGTCAGGTTTGTGTAAACGAAGAAACGCGGCTGTTCGCAATTTGGTATCAGTCTCAAAAAGTATCATTTGCGGTAACGACAACTTTATCAAAAACCCGGCGGGCGTTTTTCTTTTTTACGGAAAAACGCCCGCCGTTTGCCGGCGTCCCCTGAAGTTCTACTTCCGGAAATACGACATGTATTCGAACAGGGCGGGGGAGCCGCCGGTGTGCAGGAACAGAATGTTGGAGCCCTTGGGGAACTTGTCCTTGCGGATATAGTCGATCATCCCGGCCATGGCTTTGCCGGAATACACGGGGTCAAGCAGAATGCCCTCTGTCCTGGCCAGCAGTTCCACCGCTTCGACCATGCTGTCCGTGGGCTGGGAGTAGCCGGGGCCCACATAGGCGCCATCGCAGTCGACGGCGGCGTCGGGAATGGCGGGAGCGCCGACGCGTTTGGCGGTTTCGGCGACCAGCTTGCGCACCAGGGCTTCCTGGGTGTCGCGGGGGCGGCTGACGTTGAAGCCCTGCACGGGAATGCCGGCGTTGCAGCCGACCATGCCGACCACGATGCCCGCGTGGGTGCCGGCGCTGCCGCTGGGCACGACCATGGTGTGGATCTTGAGGCCCATTTCAAAAAGCTGTTGCAGCGTTTCCTGGGCGCAGGCCACGTAGCCGGTGGCGCCGATGGCGTTGGATGCGCCGCCGGGGATGATGTAGGGCTTGCGGCCCTTGGCTTTCAGTTCGTCGGCCAGGCCTTGCATGGCTTCGAGCATGTTGGAGCCGCCGGGCAGCACCTTGATGCTGTCCACGCCAAGCAGTTGGAAAAGGAAGTGGTTGCCCGACGCGTCTTCATGAAAGCTGCCCTTGACGCGTTCTTCCAGAATGAAGTGGCACTGCATGCCTTCTTTCTTGGCCCAGGCGAGGGTCAGGCGGCAGTGGTTGGACTGCACGGCGCCGCAGGTGATGATGGTGTCCGCGCCCATCTCCAGCGCGTCGGCGATGCAGAAGTCCAGCTTGCGGGTTTTGTTGCCGCCGGCGGCGCCGGGCAGCAGATCGTCGCGCTTGATGTACACGTTGACTTTGCCGCCCAGGGCTTTAGAAAAAGCGGGCGCGGCCTCGATGGGGGTGGGGCCTTGCAGGTAGCCGCGGCGGGGAAAAATGGCGAGGTTCATACTATCTCCTTGTTGGGTATGACAAACGCTTGCGCGCCAGAATCGTGGCGCGCCGGTAATACGGAGCAATGTCAAATGTCGACATTTGACATATAGACGCTGTTTACGTGAATCCTCCCCCGGGCGTCAATGCTATTGTTGCAGGAAAAGGGCAACGCCGGTCAGGGAAGAGCCCATGTTTCTGAGCGCGGAAACATCGCCTTTGATTGTGCCCAGCGGAACGCCGGGAGAAGCCATGCGGGGTTCGGAGCCGCGGCTGGCCGGGGTGGGGCCGAAGAAAACGCACAGGGCGTTGCCCGAAGGCCAGAGCGCCACCTCGCCCACGGCGAAGACATCCCGTTTCGGATCGGAAGAAGCTATTTTCGGGGCCAGAGATCCGTAGTACTCGTCTCCCCAGCGGGACATGGATATTTTCTGGGGCAGGCTTTTAACCAGATCCCGCACGGCCGCGTTGTCATACAGCTCCACCTCGAAGGCCGTACCGCCCATTTCCATGCGCATAATTTGTCCGCTCACGATTGCTCTCCTTGCCCGGTAAAATGTAATGGCGAACCATACGCCACTCGGGCGGAGCATGCAAAAGTTTGGTAGTTAAATGCGCCGCCCGCGAAATTCGCCCCGAAAAAGAACAAGAAGGCCGCTTCGAGGGCAACGAAGAAAGCCAAACAGGCCTGAGTCCGGCGTTTTTTTTCGCATCAAGCCGTCGGAGCTGGGTTCCGCGTCGCTCGAGGGGGCGGGGGGGACGTATTTATGTAAACGTTTACAATGCAATAAAAGAGATGCTTTGATATTTTCCTTAAAGATGCTATAGTTGCCGCATGGTCTCTTTTGACGCGTGCGCATCCGGCGGCGCAAGCGCCGTTGGCGCGGCTGTCGCGGAACTCAGCATCGGGTTGGATATCGGCTCGACCACGGTAAAGGCCGTTGTGCTGGATACCGCGGGCGATGTCGTCTTCAGCCGTTACATGCGCCACCTTTCGGAAGTGCGCGAAAGCGCCGCCGTCATTCTGCACGATATCGCCGGGCGTTTTCCCTTCCGGCCCTGGCGCATGAGCATAACCGGGTCCGGATCCATCTCGCTGGCTTCGGAATTTTCGCTGCCCTTCGTGCAGGAGGTGGCGGCTTCGAGCCTTTCCATCCGTGAACACATTCCCGACGCGGACGTGGTCGTCGAACTGGGCGGCGAAGACGCGAAGCTCACCTTTCTGACAGGGGGGCTCGACCAGCGCATGAACGAGACCTGCGCCGGAGGCACGGGGGCTTTCATCGACCAGATGGCCTCCTTCATTCATACCGACGCCTCCGGCCTGGACGAAATGGCCCTCAGGCACACGACGGTGTATCCCATAGCCTCTCGCTGCGGGGTTTTCGCCAAGACGGACATTCTGCCCCTGCTCAACGAAGGCTGTTCGCGCGAGGATATCGCGGCTTCCATCATGCAGGCCGTGGTCAACCAGACCATCAGCGGGCTGGCCAGGGGACGCGCCATCAAGGGCAAGGTCGTTCTGTTGGGCGGACCGCTGGCTTTTCTGCCTTCCCTGCGCCAGTGCTTCACCGCCGCGCTGAAAGACGCGTCCGCAGTGGTTCTGCCAAAACACGCGGAATATTTTGTGGCTCTGGGAGCGGCTTTGCATGCCCGCCTCCGTCGCGCGGAAGACGGCAGTCTGGGGGGGCTGGCCGATTTGCTTGAACGTTCGCGCGGAACCATGGGCAGCCAGAACCTGCCCCCTCTGTTTCGTTCGGAGGCGGAGCGGGATGAGTTTCACGGCCGCCACGCCGTGGAGCGAATCGTGCGCCTGCCTCTGGAAGAATGCAGCGGAAACGCCTGGCTGGGTTTTGACAGCGGGTCCAGCACCATCAAGGCGGCGCTTATCGACGACGCGGGCAGGCTGCTCTATTCCTCATACGGCCCCAACAAGGGCGATCCTCTGGGCGCGTCCGTGGCCGTTCTGACCGAAATCTACGCCCGCAAGCGGCCGGATCTGCATATCCGGGCGGCCTGCGCCACAGGCTACGGCAGCGCTCTGTTGTCAGCCGGTCTGGGCATGGACATCGACGAAGTGGAAACCGTGGCCCATTTTACGGCCGCCCGTTTTTTTGATCCGCAGGTCAGTTTCATTCTGGATATCGGCGGTCAGGACATCAAATGCATGCGCATCCGCGACGGGGCCATCAGCCGCATTCAATTGAACGAAGCCTGTTCCGCGGGATGCGGTTCTTTTATTGAAAATTTTGCGGATTCGTTGCGCATGCCTCTGCACGAGTTTGTGGAAGAGGCCATGCGGGCGGAAAATCCCGTGGATCTGGGCACCCGCTGCACGGTGTTCATGAACTCCAAGGTAAAGCAGGCTCAGAAGGACGGGGCGGAGGTGGGCGACATCGCGGCCGGGCTTTCGTACGCCGTGGTGCGCAACGCCTGCTTCAAGGTGATGAAGATCGCCAATATGGACGAACTGGGATCTCATGTGGTGGCCCAGGGCGGAGCATTCGCCAATGACGCGCTCTTGCGCGTGTTGGAGCTGGAACTGGACCGCAAGGTGTCCCGTCCGGAGATTGCGGGACTGATGGGAGCTTTCGGCGCGGCGCTGATCGCCAAAGAGCGCGGTCCGGCGCGTGAAGAGAGCAGCCTTATCGATAGGGAGGCCCTGGCGGCCTTCTGCGTGAAAACCAGCGCCGCGCGCTGCCGCCACTGCGCCAACAGCTGTCTGCTCACAATCACGGCTTTTCCCGGCAAGCGACGCTTCATTTCCGGCAACCGCTGCGAGCGGGGCGCGGAAACGGCCGCCAGCGACATCCCCAACCTGTACGCCTACAAATACAGGCGGCTTTTCGAACCTTACACGCCGCTGGCAAAAGAGCGGGCCCGGCGCGGCAGCATCGGCATTCCCCGTACGCTCAACCTGTATGAGAACTATCCGCTCTGGTTCACCCTGTTCACCTCGCTGGGTTTTCGGGTGGTGCTCTCGTCCCCTTCGTCCAAGGAACTTTTTTTCAAGGGTTACGAGACTATCCCGTCGCAGACGGTCTGCTATCCCGCAAAACTTGCCCACGGCCACGTGCTGGACCTGATCGAGCAGGGCGTGGATCATATTTTCTTTCCCTGCCTGCCCTTCGAACAGCGGGATTTCGCCGGCCAGGCCAACACGTACAACTGTCCCGTGGTTATAGGCTATCCGGAACTGCTGGCCAAGAACATCAGCGCCCTGAAAGAAAACGGGACGACCCTCATTCACCAGTTCCTGCCCCTGGATAAAAAAATTCTGGCCAAACGGCTGCGGGATATTCCGCTTTTTTCCGGCCTTCCCCTGTCCGAACTGGAAAAGGCCGTGGAAGCCGGCTTCTGCGCCATGGAAAAGTTCAAGGAAGACATGCGCCGTGCCGGTGAAAAGGTGCTGACGGATCTCGAAAAATCGGGCGGTTTCGGCATCGTGCTGGCCGGGCATCCTTACCATGTGGACCCCGGCGTGCACCACGGCATCGCGGAATTGATCGTTTCCTGCGGCATGGCCGTTCTGCCGGAAGATTCCGTGGCCCACCTGATGCCCGACCCCGGCCCCCTGCGGGTGGTGGACCAGTGGACCTACCATTCCCGGTTGTACCGCGCGGGGGCCTACGTTGCCGATACGGAAAATCTGGCCATTCTCCAGCTTGTGTCCTTCGGCTGCGGCATTGACGCCATCACCTCCGATCAGCTGGAAGAAATAGTCACTCTGAAAGGCCGATTGTACGCCCAAATCAAAATCGACGAGGGGGCCAATCTGGGCCCGGCCCGCATCCGCATCCGCTCATTGCTGGCGGCCATGCGCGAACGCAAGGGCAGGCAAGCCGATCCGGCAATCGCCCCCGTGTATCAGGCGCCGCCTCCCTTTACCCCCGAGATGCGCGACACGCACACCATTCTCATTCCCCAGATGTCGCCTGTCCACTTTCAGTTTCTGGAAACCGTGTTCGCCGCCGACGGCTACAAAGCCGTGCAACTGCCCACCGTGGACAGGGCCGCCATTGACCTGGGCCTGCGCCACGTGAACAACGACGCCTGCTTTCCGGCCATCGTGGTCGTAGGGCAGCTTTTGCAGGCCATCCGCAGCGGGCGTTTCGACCAGAACAGCATCGCGCTTTTGATCTCGCAGACGGGCGGCGGCTGCCGCGCCACCAATTATGCGGCACTGCTGCGCAAAGCCCTGGTGGACTGCGGTTTGGAGCATATTCCGATCATCACTTTCAATACCAGCGCGGACGCCAAGGGGCCGGGCTTCAGGCTGACCGGCAGACTGCTGCGCCGGGCGGTGATGGCCGGGCAGTTCGGCGACGCGCTTATGCGCGTGCTGCACCGGGTCACGCCCTATGAAAAAACGCCGGGCAGCGCGGCGGCCCTTGGCCGGGAGTGGAGCGAAAAGGGTAAAAAAGCCATCGCTTCGGGCAATATCTTTCGTTTCGACCTGGCCATGATAGGCATGATCAGGGCTTTCGACAAACTGCCGCTGACCACCGAAGAGCGCAAACCCCGCGTGGGGCTGGTGGGGGAAATTTTGTTGAAATACCATCCCGACGCCAACAACAAGGCCGCCGGGGTGGTGGAAGCCGAAGGCGGCGAGGCCGTGGTCACGGACCTCATGGATTTCGCGCTCTATTCCTTCTATGACCACGTGTTCAACTACAAATATCTCACGGGTTCCTGGGGGGCCTACCTTTCCGGCCTGACGGGCATCTTTTTCATTGAGTTCACCCGCTGGGCCATGCGCTGGGGTTTTTCGCGCAGCAAGCGCTTCACCTCGCCCATGCGTTTTTCCGAGTTGCGCAAAAAAACCAAGGGCCTGATCTCTCTGGGGCACCAGACCGGCGAAGGCTGGCTGCTGGCGGCGGAAATGGTCAAACTGCTGGAATCGGGCGTGCACAACATTCTGTGCATGCAGCCTTTCGGTTGCCTGCCCAACCACATCACGGGCAAAGGGTTGCTCAAGGAACTCAAGAGTCGTTATCCCGACGCCAACATCATGGCTTTGGACTACGATCCCGGCGCCAGCGAAGCCAACCAGATCAACCGCATCAAGTTGATGATGTCGGCCGCGAAATAAGCCGGGGACAGGCCCCTTTGGTTTTTCAGCCCCGAGTGACGAATTCTTCCGCCGCCAGGGCGAGGCGCAGCGTTTCCGCGTCAAGGCCCTTGGCCATGGACAGCAGCAGGCCCGTCGGCGCGCCGTTATCGTCCACGCCCGTGGGCAGGGCCACGCCCGGCATGTCCATCACGTTGCCCGGCGCCGTCAGCCGGACGGTCGACGTGACATGGCGGAAAAAGACATCCATATCTTCTTCCAGATCCCGCAGAGGCGGCGCCACGTGCTCCACCGCGGGGCTGAGCAGCGCGTCGCCGTCCAGGTCGCGGCGCATGGCCTCGGTCAGGCTTTTGCGACCCCAATAGGCGCGGACCAGGGTCGTGGCCGGCATGCCCCGGGCGGCTTCCGCCCGTTTGCGCACGCGCGGGTCAAGCAGGGCGGCCTTTGCCTCGTCGTTGAGAATATGGTCCAGTTCCACCAGAAACTCAGGCCCCAGCAGCCAGCCCTGGGCGACCAGCTTCAGCGCCTCGTGAAAAGGTTCCACCCGGCGGCGGATGATCACGGCCCCGGCCTTTTCCAGCCGGTTCACTGCGGCGTCGAAGTTGTCGCGCACGCTTTGCTGCACGCGTGCATCGTTGACGATGTCCTCGTCCACGACAAAACGCCGGCCGCGAATATCCGGCGTAACCGGCGGGGTGTCGCAGGGGCAGCCCCGGAGAATGCGGTCCATGACCGCGAGATCGCGCGCGCTGCGGGCCAGGGGACCGGTGGTGTCCAGGGTGCGCGACAAATTGAGCATGCCTGCCGTGCTGTACCAGCCGCTGGTGGGTTTGAACCCGGTAACGCCGTTGAGCGCCGCGGGAATACGGATGGAACCGCCCGTGTCCGAGCCCATGGCGATGGGCAAAATGCCCGCGGCTACGGCCACGCCGGACCCGGACGAGGACCCGCCGGGAATCAACGGCTGCCCGGCTTTGCTGTGCGGGTTCACGGGGGTGCCGTAGTGCGGGTTGTAGCCTACGCCGGAATAGGCGAATTCGGAGGTGTTCAGCTTGCCGATGCAGACCATGCCGGCCCCGGCCGTCAGGGTGACCAGGGGGCCGTCTTTCGCTTCCGGCGGATTGTGGCGGTACAGTTCGGAACCGCCGGTGGTGACGCTGCCGGCCACGTGATACATGTCTTTCCAGCCGACAGGCACGCCGTCAAAAGGGCTGAGGGCGCAGTTCGCGGCATGGCGGGCTTTGGACGCGCCCGCTTCGGCCAGGGCGCGTTTTTCGGTCAGGGAAATAAAGACGGCGTCGCCGGCTTTGGCCCGGGCCAGGCAGGCTTCGGCCACGGCCACGGGGTCGGCTTCGCCGCGGGCAAAAGCGTGGCCCAGCGCGCAGGCGTCTTCATAGCCGGATACGGTGGGCAGGGCGGGGCAGCGGGTTTTCATGGCGGTACCTCGGTACAAGTATGCGAAAAATAAAGTTGTTTATTCGGCAAGATGGCCCAGTGTTTGCTTGCAAAAGTAAACACAAAAATCCGTCAGGATTTTGCGCCGCCGCAGGCGGCGGAGCAAGCCGAAAACGACGTTTTCGCGTAGTGATCTCAGCAAAAATAAGCCCTCTTATTTTTGCAATTTGACGCTAGTTGTTTGTAAAGTTCCATATACGCCTCGGCCATGCGGGTATGTGTGAATCCGCGCAGGGTCTGACTTCCCTCGAGGCGAAGCGCCGCGCCGACATCGGGCCGCCGCAGCAAAGTCGCCATGTCGCGGGCCAGGCCTTGCGCATCCTTGTTCGCGAAAACCAGGGCGTCCTTGTCCGGCGTAGCCAGTTCCAGGTTGGAGGCCAGGTCGGAGCAGATCAAGGGCAGGCCTACGGCCCAGGCTTCCTTGATGGTCGCGCTACTGCCTTCGCCGCCCACCGAGGGCACCACCACGGCGTCACACAGGGGCAAAACGGCCGCGCTGTCCTGTCTGCCGCAAAATTCGACCAGGCCGTCCAGGCCCAGGTCCGCGGCCAGGGCGCGCAGGCTTGTTTCCAGCGGACCTGCCCCCACGATGCGGACGCGCCAGGGCGGCAATTCTTCTTTTGCCAGCAGGGCGGCGGCCCGCAACAGGGTTGCGTGCCCCTTCTGTTCCGTCAGCGCGCCCACGATCACGAACGCATAGGGGCCGTCGTGAGGTTGAGCGGGCGCATAGCGGCCGGGGTCAATGCCGGAATGGATGACCCGGATCCGTTCCGGCGTGACGCCGCCGGCAATCAGCACGCCGGCCGTTTCCGCCGAAACGGCGGCGATGTGGTGTGCCTGGCGGTATTTGGCTCCCCTCCAGCCGGGACTGACCGGGTAGGAGACCCGCCGGGTGTGCAGCAGCAGCGCGCCGGGCGCGAGGCGGGCCAGCATGGCTCCCAGGGAGGCCGCGCGGGCGTCCTGGGTGTGGATGCAGAGCGGCCGGGGCAGCGTGCGGGCAAGGCGCAGCAGTTTCCACAGGGCCAGCGGCTCCTGCCAGCGGGCAGGGGGCAGGGCGATGCTTTCAATGCCCTGTTCCGCCGCCTGCCGCAGAAGGGGCGAATGTTCCGGCGCGGCGATGAGCGGAGTAAAATCCGGTGAGTCGCGCAAAGCAAGAGCCAGATACAGAACCTGGCGCTGTCCGCCGCGCAGTTCTTTGCCCAGATCCAGAAGCAGGATGGTCATGGGCGCAGCAAAGCAGAAAAGAGGCGTCATGTCTACCAGATGACGCGCGGTCCACGCACAATCCTGTGCGGGGGTAGGCGGGTTGGTGACACGTATCTCTTGCATGTTTTTGGGGCAACTGTTATTGTTTATATATATAAACAATAATTATGCAGGATGCTGCCATGACTGAAGCCCTGTTGCGCAAACTGACCATTCTCGCGGAATCGGCCAAATACGACGTGTCCTGCGCGTCCAGCGGCACGGGTCGGCGCGGAGGCAGCGCCTCGGGTGGCGTCGGCAACGCCGTGGGCTGGGGCATCTGCCATTCTTTCGCCAACGACGGCCGTTGCATTTCGCTGTTGAAGATTCTGCTGACCAACCATTGTATTTACGACTGCGCCTACTGCGTCAACCGGACCGGCAACGACATTCCCAGGGCGGCCCTGACAGCCGAAGAATTGGCGAATCTGACCATTGAATTCTATCGTCGCAACTACATAGAGGGGCTTTTTCTCAGTTCCGGCGTGATCAAAAATCCGGACCACACCATGGAGCAGATGGTCCGGGCGCTCTCCATCCTGCGCGGGCGATACCGCTTCAACGGCTATGTCCACATGAAGAGCATTCCCGGCGCAAGCCGCGAACTGGTGCGCCGAGCCTGCATGCTGGCGGACAGGCTGAGCGTGAACATCGAGATTCCTTCCGAGCGCAACCTGAAGTTTCTGGCCCCGGACAAGGACCACCAGAGCGTGTACCTGCCGATGCGCCACATCCAGCAAGAACTTCTGGAAAACCGCGAGGACCGGCGCAGGTTTCGCCATACCCCGGCCTTCGCCCCGGCGGGACAGAGCACCCAGATGATCATCGGGGCTTCCGACGAGCGCGACCGCGAGATTTTGCGGCTTTCGTCGCTGCTGTACCATGGGCCGGGGCTGAAACGGGTCTACTATTCCGGTTTCGTGCCCGTGAACGCCTATGACAGCCGCCTGCCCGCCCTGCGCCAGGCGCCCCTTGTCCGCGAGAACCGTCTGTATCAGGCCGACTGGTTGATGCGCTTCTATCAGTTCGACGCGGAAGAGATTCTCTGCGACGAACAGCCGGATCTGGATCTGGAGATAGACCCCAAACTGGCCTGGGCTCTGCGCCATCCGCAGTTTTTTCCCCTGGACGTGAACCGGGCGGCATACGCCGAGATCTTGCGCATACCGGGCGTGGGTGTGAAGTCGGCCCAGGCCATTGTGGCCGCCCGCCGTTTTCGCAAGCTGACGCCCGAACACCTGAAAAAGATCGGCGTGGTCATGAAGCGGGCCAGTTACTTCATTGCCGGGCCCGCTGCGGCGGCGGAACCGGCTTTCACCATTCAGGAAGCCGGGCCGGCTTATGTGCGCAAGGTTTTGACGGAAAAAAAGCCCCCGGCCGGGGGGCCGGTGCAGTTGTCGTTGTTCTGAGGCGGGGG
>JAVBRE010000011.1:0-21659 GCA_031548325.1 Desulfovibrionaceae bacterium | reverse complement strand
GCCCCGCGCCCCGCAAGGGGGCACGCCCCCTTGACCCCTGTGGGGGGGCGGACTGTTGCCGAAGGGGTGTTGTCTACAGCGAAAAAGCACTCCGCGCACGCGCCGGTTGCTGTGGCGCTCTGGGGGGGCAGAGGTCTCAGGCCCCTGCCGGGGCGCGGGGCGGAGCCCCGATTCCCCGATCCCGTCAATCGGCCAGGGGCCGGAACAGGCCGGGTTCTTCCTGCAGAAGCTTGCCCGCGATCTTTTTGCTGTCGGGCTGATACTCGCCGGCATCAACCCGAGCCTTGATGGCGTCGACTTTGGCCTGACGAACTTCGGGCGCGTTTGATGCGGCGCTGAACGCTTCCGTGCGCAGTTTCGCTTCCGGCGACAGGCTGATGCGGTCGCCCCGCGATGCGCCGGCGGCCGCGGCGCCTTTGGCGTCGGCGCGCGTCTTCTGCGCGCTTTCTTCTGTCTTCAACTGCGTCCGGTAAGGATCGAGCTGACTGATGAGTGTGTTTTTGATTTCCATAGGGGGCCTCCCCTCATTTCCAATCCGGCGGACCGTCCTGTTTCTGCCGGATCGCTCGGGCGCTGCGCCCGGCGTAAGCGCACCCTCCGTGGTACGCTTTCCATTCTGCTTCTTACCGACTTATCGGCTCGTCCGCCGAATACTTTAGCCCTGCGTGCAACTTTTTTACCGGTATCTTCAGAGCATTCCCGCGTCAACTGTTTCTTGGGCGATGGCCCACAGCCTGCCCATGATCCGGATTTTTTCCTCGGCAAAAATTTCCACCGGGCCCGTTTCGCCCTGGCGAAAAATACGCATGTCCAATTCGCCGGGCGGATAGCGAAAGGTGAATTCTTCGCCCATTTCGCTGTTCAGTCTGTCCTTGATTTCTTGCACGATGGGATTTTCCGACCCTGTCAGCAGGAGATTTTCAACGATTTCGCCGGTGATGCGGTCAACCATGAGACTGCGTTTTTGCTCGGCCGAGGGACCGCCGTCCGCGCCCGTGGCCAGCCGCATGGCATGCCTGTGCCGGGCGAGACGGCGCGCGGTCGTCAACTGTTTGCCATATTGCAGCAGCATATGTTGCATATAGTATGAGTTCTGCATACTCCGGTACTCCCCTCGTCATCCTTTTCGGCAGCCGGCAGTCAAACTTTAGGGTCAAAGTGAATTTTTTTCATTTTTATTTTGTGCTGCCGAAACTCGATTTTTCGGGCGGAACAGCGTACAGACGCGGCATGACGAACGCATATGTATTTCGGACGCTGCGGCCGCTCGTTCTTGCTTCAGGTTCACCCAGGCGGCGGGAATTTTTGCGCAAAATGGGCATAGAACACAGAGTGCTGCCGCCGCCCGACACGGCGGAACCCGTGCCCGAGGGCGGCGAAGCTCCCGCAACCTTCGCGGCCCGCGCCGCCCTTTTAAAGGCTGAAGCGGTCGCGCGGATACTGCGGGCAGAGCCGGAAGGCGAGCCGTCCGTTGTTCTGGGGGCGGACACCGTGGTGGTTCTGAAAGGGGCGATTCTCGGCAAGCCTCGCGATGCAAAAGAGGCATTTTCATACCTGCGGCGTCTGGCAGGGCGGGAACACAGGGTCATAACCGCCTGCGCCCTGTGTCTGCCGGACGGAACGAGAGCGGAATTTGCCGCGGATGCGGCGGTCGACATGGCGCCCTGGCCGGACGAGGTGTTGCGCGCCTATGCCGCGACCGGTGAAGGGCTGGACAAAGCCGGCGGCTACGCCGTGCAGGGCGTGGGATCTTTTTTGACGGGCGGCATTCGCGGGTCATGGTCGGCCGTGGTGGGGCTGCCGGTGGCGGAAACGACGCAGGCGCTGTTGCGCCATAACGTTATAGCGGCGAATGAGGCGTGAGAAAGCGCTTCAAAGGACGAAATGCCTTTCCAGGCAGATAGACAATTCCAATGGCAATCTCAAAGTGAAATTGCTCTATATAGCCTGTCCAGGTTCGGGCGTCTGCGCGGGGGGCTGCTCCGCGGGCTTGGAAGACGGCGCTCCTCCCTTTTCCTGGCTGTATCCCTGATGATAGCCGCGTTCCAGGTCATCGGCGCTGTTTTCAATGGCCGCCTTGGTTTTTCCGGCTGTTTTGCCGATCCAGCCGCACCCGGCGGAAAAAGTCAGGGCGACGGCGAGAAAGGCTGCGGCCGCCGGCGTGAAATACTTCGGCATCTTAATATCCTCGGATATATTCATCCATGCTGTCCGCGGAACAGTTGCGGCTGACCCAGAAAGCGGAAGACCAGACCATCAGCGCGGTGGCCTGGGTGTCGTCCAGGCGTTTCAGTTTGGCTTCAAGGCTGGCCTTGCTGGCGCCGTGGCGGGTATGCACCATGTTCACGTCACAGGCGTCGAGCACGCGCAGCAGCAGATAAGATTGACGGGTATGGTCGGGCAGCAGGCGAATGTCTTTGTGCGCATCGATGATGGTTTTCAGCTCGCCGGTGCTGAAGGTGTTTTTAATGGCGGAAATGGCGCGGAAGAAGGTGTCGACGGCCCATGGCAGGATGAATTCCGCTCCGGCGCTTTTGGTGCGAAAATAATCTTTCAGCCATTTTTCCTGATCAGAAGAAATTCTGGCAGCGACTTGCGGCATGTACGCCCCCTGTGTGAGCCCGCGGCTCTGAAATTAACGGCAGCCCCCGCGAGCGGATCGTGCAAATACGCGTCCGCTTGCGGCGCGTGCCGGCGGGCGGCGGTTTTTGAATCCACGGCCCTTTCAGAAAGAATAGCCAAAAGCCGCCGCAGAATCAAGAAAAAATCTAGACTTTTCCCTTCGTTTCGCTTTTGCCTGTAATAGTGCATAATATGCAGAAAACAGCAGTCAATTTTTTCACAGCCAGGGTCCGGACTTGTCTTTGTCGCTTGTTCTGGGTAATACTGCATTTTTAGCGTACCGAGCATTTTTTAACCGGCAGGGAGAGTGCTATGCGTCTTGTCACGCGTTCTGATTTTGACGGTCTAGTCTGCGGCGTGCTGTTGAAAGCCGTGGGTGTCGCGAGTGAGTACAAATTCGTTCATCCCAAGGATTTGCAGGACGGTATTGTGGAAGTGACGGCTGACGACGTGCTGGCCAATGTTGCATATGTTCCCGGCTGCGGCATGTGGTTTGACCACCACTCCAGCGAGATTGAGCGCGTAGGGGACAAGCGGGCCGAAGGTCTGGTGCGTCTCGCGCCCAGTTGCGCCCGCGTCATTTGGGAATACTACGGCGGACACGCCACCTTTTCGCCCAAACTGGACGGGCTGCTTGAGGCCGTAGATGCAGTCGACAGCGGCAGGCTTTCGGCCGAGGACGTGAAAAATCCCGCCGGCTGGGTTCTGCTCGGCTTTGTGATGGACCCCCGCACCGGTCTCGGCCGCTACCGGGATTATCGCATCAGCAACTATCAGTTGATGATGGATATGATAGACCTCTGCGCCACCATGAGCGCGGATGAGATTCTGGCCCTGCCGGACGTCAAGGAGCGTACGGACCGCTATTTCGCCCAGGACAAGCTTTTTCGCGACATGATAAGCGCGTCTTCGGTTGTACACGGCAACGTGCTGGTCACGGATCTGCGGAACCAGGAAGAGATTTTTTCGGGCAACCGTTTCATCCCCTACGCGCTGTATCCCGACTGCAACATCAGCATCCAGGTGATGTGGGGCTTTAAAAAGCAGAATATCGTGTTCACGGTGGGGCATTCCATTCTGAACCGGACCTGCAAAAGCGACGTAGGATCTCTGATGCTGCGCTACGGCGGCGGCGGGCACTTTCAGGTGGGCACCTGTCAGATTCCGGTGGACAGGGCGGACGAGACTCTGGTGGAACTGGTGGATATATTGCGTTTTGCGGGCTGAGCCTCAACGCGGGCCGGCGCTGCCGGCCCGCTTTCTATGCAAAGGCGGCAAAACAGAATTTTCTGTTTTGCCGCTTATAAATTGTTGCGGCAAAAGACGCCGCGACGGACGAAAAGCTTATACACAGCCCGTGGGCTTGGGCAGGCCGGCCATTTTGCAGGCGCCTTTACCGGGTCCGGAGGGGAAGAGTTCGTACACTTCCTTCAGTTTGTAGCCGGTATTTTTGGACAGGATGCGCACCATGGGCGCGATGCCGTTCTTCTTGTAATAATCTTGCAGAAAATCAAGAATTTTTTGGTGGTCCTCGGTGATGTCGGTGATTCCTTCGGAATCTTTCACATACTCCATCCAGTCCGGGGTCCAATCGTCAAAGCGCAGCAGAAAACCGTCTTCATCAATTTCAAAGTTTTTTCCGTTATACGTGATTTCAGCCATTACGGTTCTTCCTCCTTGGCGGTTTCATAGAATGCCCTCAGGCATATAGGCACAAAATAATGCAGAACGATTGCGCCAATCTGACACAAAGACAAGGAAAGTTCAAGGCGAGCTTCGTATTTTATTTGCTGTATTTTCAATTGGTTAGCATAGTTTATTAATACGATATTTATAGGTAAAGCTTATCGAACGGCCTGATACGAGCCTTGCCTTGACTTTGGCGTTTTGCGCTATATGCTGCATGCGTATTTTCATATCCAGCCGCAAGCTTCGGCACAGGAGCTTTATATGACCGCTTTCGATTTTCGCCGGATCACCTTGTCTCTGCCCTGGAACCTTTTTCTGCTCACCTTCGGCGGTACGCTTTTCGCTTTCGGCTTGAAGGCTCTGGCCGTGCCGCACGAACTCATTTCCGGCGGCTTGTTCGGGGTGGCCATGCTGTTTTTTTACCAGACGAACTTTGCCTCGCTGGCCTTCTGGTATACCCTGATCTGCGTTCCAGTGGTCCTGGTGGGCTGGTTCAGCCTGAGCCGGCGGTTTATTTTTTACAGCCTCTACGGCATGGCCGTGACCACTGTGGCCGCCCAGTTCATCACCTATACGGCGCCCATCAAAGATCCGCTGCTGGCGGCCATTGCCGCGGGCAGCGTGTGCGGGGCCGGGCTGGCGGTCATGCTGCGTTCTCTGGGCAGCGACGGGGGGCTGACTATCATTTCCATGGTGCTGCACCAGAAGTTCAACATTAAGCTGGGCGGGTTCAGCTTTGCTTTCAACGTGTGCCTGTTTCTGATCGCGGCTGCCTTTTATATGGACATCAACACGGTCCTGTATTCCATCATCATGGTATACATGTACAGCGGTATACTTGATTACTCCATGAACATCACCAATCAACGCAAACTTGTCTTCATTGTTTCGGATATTGCGGAAAAAATAGCCGCTGAAATTTTAGATAATATGCACCGTGGCGTCACTTATCTGTACACAAAAGGCGCATACACCAATCATGAACGCTATGTTATCCTTACCGTGATTCACAATTATCAGTTGAAGCGCCTTGAAGAATTGGTGTACCGCAACGATCCGGCGGCTTTTCTGATTATCGAGAACACATACAACGTGCTTGGAAGGGGTTTTTCCGAACGCAGGATATATTAGAAGCCATTTCATAATTCATTATGAAGTGGCTTCTAACGCCGGACGGCAGTCCGGCGCGCCGCAGGCGGCGGCGTGAGCGAGCCGAAAACCACGCTTTTCGGCGGAGCGATTTTCATAAATCGGCCACTGGCCGATTTATGAAATGAGTCCTAGCATTTTAACTTTGATATTATATAATTCGAGATTCGTTAAATATGGTATCACATTCATATCACCAAGTGAAATTACACAAACCAAACGACACGCTTCGCGGGCATCCGCTTTGCGTCTGCCGAGCAATTTTAAAATGAAATTGCCCTGAGGAACGCCATGCCGCATACGACAATGCCGCTGGAAGGGCAGAACCCGGTTGTGGAAACCGTGGTTGTGCTGGAAAGCCACATCGACCATCTGACCGGCGAAGAGCTGGGCCATGCTTTCGACCGTTTGCAGGCGGCCGGGGCGGTGGATGTGCTGTATCTGCCCGGGGTGATGAAAAAGAACCGCCCCGGCGGAGCGCTGCGCGCGATCTGCCGGCCGGAGAACCTGGAAGCGGTGCAGGCGGCTTTTTTCAGGCACACCCACACCCTGGGCATCCGCCGCGCGTACATGGAACGGGTGATCCTGCCCCGCGCGGCCGCAACTTTGGCGACGCCTCAGGGCGAGCTGGCGGCCAAAGCCTACCGGGTGGAAGGCGAGACCTATACCCGGCCGGAATTCGAAGCGCTGGTCAAGGCGGCCGCCGCGGCCGGGACCGGCCTGCCCGCTCTGCGCTTCAAAAAAGACTGAGGCGGACCGGCTTTTCAAAGCCGGTCCGCTCGGACGTACAGAATGTTTCAGGCTGGGCGGGATGTTACTTCAATGTCGTGGCCCGCATCAGTTCTTTGTGGCTCAGTTTGGACAATTTGACGACTTCGCCCGTATCCAGTTTCAAGGCCTTGGCCAGACGGGTGCCGTAGTCGGGATCGGCAAGATGGCAGTGGGCCGCGTGCCGGTACCGAATGTTGTCCGTAACGCCGGTCATGTTGCTGGCCGTGTTTTCAATCAGCGCCTGCTTTTGGGCCTCGCTCATGAGACGGAAAAGGTCTCCGGCCTGATAGAAGCAATTGTCGGTCTGATCGTCCTTGGGTTCATAAGAATCCATGGCGCCCTGCATTTCAAGGGGCGGCTCCCGGAATTCCGGCTGTTCTTCCCATTCAAAATGGCTGTTGGGCTGGTACCCCAACGTGGAACCGTAATTGCCGTCGACGCGCATCTGTCCGTCACGGTGATAGGCGTGGTATGGGCAACGCGGGGCGTTGACCGGGATGGACATGTGGTTCACGCCCAGGCGGTAGCGTTGCGCGTCGCCATAAGAGAAAAGCCGGCCCTGAAGCATCTTGTCCGGGGAAAGGCCTATGCCCGGCACAATGTTGGCCGGGTTGAAGGCGGCCTGTTCCACGTCCGCGAAATAGTTGTCCGGATTGCGATTGAGTTCGAGAATCCCCACGGGAATCCGGGGGTATTCTTTCTGGCTCCAGGTCTTGGTCAGATCAAAGGGATTTTCTTTGTGCTTTTGGGCCTGTTCCTCGGTCATAACCTGAATGGAAAAATCCCAGCGGGGGAAATCGCGCCGTTCAATGGATTCATACAGGTCGCGCTGATGGCTTTCCCGGTCATTGGCGACTATTTCCGCTGCTTCCTGATCGGTCAGGTTCTTGATGCCCTGCCGGGTTCTCAGGTGAAACTTGACCCATACCCGCTTGTTATCCTTGTTGACCAGGCTGAAGGTGTGGCTGCCGAAGCCGTGCATGTGACGATACGACAGGGGAAGGCCCCGGTCGGACATGGTGATGGTCACCTGATGGAGCGCCTCGGGCAGCATGCTCCAAAAATCCCAGTTGTTCTGGGCGGAACGCAGGTTCGTTCTCGGATCGCGCTTGACGGCGTGGTTCAGATCCGGAAAGCGGAGCGGGTCACGCAAAAAGAAAACCGGGGTGTTGTTGCCCACCAGGTCCCAGTTGCCTTCCTCGGTATAAAATTTGATGGCGAATCCCCGAATATCCCGTTCGGCGTCGGCCGCGCCCCGCTCTCCGGCGACCGTGGAAAAGCGGACAAAGATCTCCGTTTTCTTGCCGATTTCGGAAAAAATATTAGCCTTGCTGTACTTGCTGATATCGTGGGTTACCGTAAAGGTTCCGAAAGCGCCGGAACCCTTGGCGTGCATGCGCCGTTCCGGAATGACCTCCCGGTCGAAGTGGGCAAGTTTTTCGATAAACCAGGGGTTTTGCAGCGCCATCGGTCCCCTGGAACCCATTGTTACGGAATTGGTGTTGTCTGCGACCGGTGCGCCTGCAGTCGTCGTCAATTTTTTGCTGTTTTTGCTCATGACATACTCCATCGCGTTGGCATTTTGCGGACTTCCAGCCCATGGTGGCGAAATCTGTAGGTGTCATAGACCTCCAATGATCATAGCAGAATTCGCAGGAATAGTTCAACTGACTGTCGAGCGGATAAAAAAATAATAGGAACGATTCCTGTTAAGATAAAACCCTATCTTGGCCATTAAGTCAAGGGGTTTTGAATATAAATACGGCATTAGGTCCGGGAGAAGATGCGAAATAATACCGGCACGTTTTGTTACGTCAGCCCAGCAATCCCCTGGCCATGCTCTCGCCGATGCCGCCGCCTCCGGCCATGCGGGCCAGTTCGTCGCGCAGAGTTTGTCCTTCCAGGCGGGCGCACAGCGTAAACGTATCGCCGCCGCGCACTTCCTTGCGCACCTGAAAATGCCGGCCGGCCTTGGCCGCCAGTTGGGGCCAGTGGGTGATAAGCAGCATCTGGCGGCTTTGCGCCAGTTTGTCCAGCCGTTCCGCCACCTTGTTCAGGGTCATGCCGCCGACGCCGGAATCTACTTCATCAAAAATCAGGGTGGGTTCTTCGTCGCCCCGGCGTGACATCAACGAGACAAGAGCGAGCAAAAAGCGGGACAGCTCGCCCCCCGAAGCGATTTTGTCCAAGGGCTGTGGGGCCTGGCCGGGGTTGGGCCGCCAGAGGACACGCGCCCTTTCTTCGATGCAGTCGTCGCGGCCGGGGTGCAGAGCTTGCGGGCTGAACATAAAGTCGACTTTTACGTGCTCTGAAAAGCCAAGTTCGCGCAGTTCTTCTTCAAGGGTTCCGGCTAAGGGGCCCGCAGCCTCGCGGCGCGCGGCGTTAAGCCGGGCGAGTGCGGCCGCCAACTCGTCGGCCAGGGCATTTTCGCGCCTGGCCAGTTGTTTTTTGTCCAGTTCGCAAGAATCGAGAAAAGAGAGGTTTTCTGCGATCTCTTCGCGCAGCGAGAGGATTTCTTCCAGCGGCCGCCGCAGTTTGCGTTTTAATTGGGCGATGGCGAAAAGACGCGCTTCAAGCTTTTCCTGCTCCGCATCAAGACGCGCGCCCCTGCCCGCGCGGCGCAGGCGGCCGTCCAGGTCCCGCAATTGGGCGCTCATGGCTTCCGCGGCGTCCCGGTCGGGCTGAAAACTTTCGTCCGCATGGGCCAGGCTGCGCAGGGCGCGTTCCAGCCCGGCCGTTGCGCTCAGCAAGCCGCCGTCGCCGTCGCCGTGCAGCAAAGCAAGGGCCTGTTCCACTCCTTCGCGCGCGGCGGCGGCGTCTTTCAGCGTCCGGCGCTCTTCTTCCAGGCTTTCTTCTTCGCCGGGACGAGGGTTCACCTTGTCAATTTCCTGTTGCTGGTATTCGAGAATCTCGCGTTTTTCGGTCAGAGACGCGGCCCTGGCCGCCAGTTTCGCTTGTTCGGCCGCCAGTTCGCGCAAAGCAGCAATCAGGCGGTCGCGTTCTACCAGCAACTCGGGACGCGCCATATACGAGTCGAACACGCTTTGCTGAAAGGCGGGAGACAAAAGCTGTTGCTGCCCCTGCTGGCTGGTGTGGGTGATGAGGGAGGCGCGCAGGTCCTTGATGCTGTCCTGCGAGACGAGTCTGTCGCCCAGAAAGATGCGGCTGCGGCCGGTGTCCGCCGCCAGTTCCCGGCGCAGGATGAGTTCCGCGCCGTCCGGCAGGACAAAAAAAGCTTCGGCCACGGCTTTTTCCTTGCCGGGGCGCACCAGGTCGGTGCTCAGGCGGTCCCCGGTCAGAAAAGCGATGGCTTTCAGGATAAAACTTTTGCCCGCGCCCGTTTCACCGGTCAGCACGTTGAGGCCGGGGGCGAACTCAAGTTCCATGTCTTCAATCAGGGCGAGATCGCGGATGCGCAGGTATTCAAGCATGAGTGCCGGGCCTCGTTTGCGGCGTAATATACGCGTGCGAGGGCAGCGCGGCAAGCATGCGCTCATGGGCCGCGCTTTTGCCCGCGCTCTCGGCTTTCGCGCGGGCCTCGGCCAGTTCAAACAGCCCTTCGTCCACCCGGCATGCTTTCAGTGACAGCGCGCCGTAGGCGAACTGCAAGCGCCAGTTGTTCTGGTCGGCCAGGGTCAGTTCGGCCAGAACGCCCAGGCGGAAGGCGGTATAAGCGGGTATGGGCGCGGTCAGGGCGTCCAGGCGGCGGGACGCTTCCGGATTTTTGCCGTCCAGAAATCGGGCCAGAACCAGGAACTCAAAGGCGCAGAACGGCAGGTGCTTTTCTTCGGGAATAAAGGGAGAACCGATGCGCACCGCCCGCCCCGCGCGGCGCAGGGCGTCGGCCCAGGCCAGGCAAAGCGCGAAGGGCGAATCCGGCGCAACGGAGCCGGACCCGCCGCGCAGCAGGTGGCGGTTCCAGAACTGGCGGGCCGTGCGAAAATCGCCGAGCCGCAAAAATGCCCCGGACGCGGCGGCGTCGAGGTCAATGGATGAAAGCGAGGTATCCGCGGCCAGGATGGAGCGGCAGAAAGTTTCCAACTCGGACCGTCTGCCCGACTCCGCCAGCAGGCGGATACGGACTGCCCGCGCTTCGGGCGCGGGGGGCAGTTTTTCACCTTCGGCCAGCAGGGTGGGGATGGGCAGGCGCAATACCCCGTTGCGCGTCAGTTCCACGCGGGTCAGCCAGCTGAGGACCGCCGCCGCGTCTCCTGTGGCCCGTTGCCGCTCCAGTCCGGGAATGCGTTCCAAAAGCGCCTGCGCCCTGTGCCGGATCAGGTGCTCGCGCCTCACCCGTTCCCAGGCGGCGCGGCCGATGCTTTCCGCCTGTTCCGGCCGCCGCTTCAGCCAGGCGATTTGTTCGCGCAACTCCAGGCCGTCGCGGTAGACGAGCATTTCTTTGCCGGGAACGAAGAGGCAATCCTGATCCGGTCCTGTTTCGGGACTGAGAACCACGGCCCCGCAAGAGGCTCCTTCCAGCAGGCGAAAATTGACCTCAAAACAGATGGATTCGTTGGGAATCAGGCGGCTGTCGGCGTACAGGTCCAGCATGGCCGCGAAAGACAGATTGTCCTGCAAATGCAGGCCGTGGGACGCGCGCAGCATGTCGGCCATCCACTGCCGCAGTTGCCGGTGCTGGGTCATGCGGGCGCACAGGGCCAGATCGTGTTGCCGTAATCTGTGCGGCGCCCAGGGCCGTTCCTGCCCGGTATGGGAAAAGCGGAAAACTTGCGGGTGCCGCCATTCCACCGGCAGGCTTTCAAACCATGTCAGGTGGGGGGTGGCGACGGCGTCGAAAAGACGGCCGTAGCTGCGGTGCCAGAACAGGTTGAGGTGCGTGTCCACCGCGACGAACAGGGTGGGGCAGGGCGCAGTTTCGAGATTGTTCAGTATGCGCCGCTCGCCCAGCAGTTCATGGTGGATGATGCAATCGGGCCGCGCATCCAGGCCGTGCAGAACGGCGGCCAGGTCGTTTTTTCCCGGCGCCAGGGAAAGGGCCGTGGCCTGGTGCCCCAGTTCGCGAAAGGCGCCGGCAAGGCCGGGGCAGTCAAGGCAGAGAATGTGCATGGTTCACCGTGAAAGTCGGGGGTCCAGAATGTCGCGCAGGCTTTCGCCCAGCAGGTTGTAGCCGAGCACCGTCAGCAAAATGGCGAAACCGGGAAATGTCGACAACCACCAGGCGATGCCCAGGGTCTGCTTGCCTTCCAGCAGAATATTGCCCCAACTGGGGATGGGGGCTTGCACGCCGAGCCCCAGAAAAGAGAGGGCCGATTCCGTCAGAATGGCCCCCGCCACTCCGAGAGTGGCGGAAACCAGCACCGGGGCCAGGGCATTGGGCAGAATATGGCGGATGATGACGCGCGCCGGCCCGGCTCCGGCCAGTTTGGCCGCGGCCACAAAATCTCGTTCGCGCAGGCTCAGGGTTTCGGCCCGCACCAGCCGGGCCACCCCCATCCATGAGGTCAGTCCGATGATGACCATGATGTTGACAAGGTTGGGTTCCAGAAAGGCGATGACCGCCAGAATAAGAAAAAACGACGGAAAGCAGAGCATGACGTCGACCAGGCGCATGACGCCTTCGTCCACCAGGCCGCCGTAATAGCCGGACAGCAGTCCCAGCGTCACGCCGATGAGAGTGGCGAGACCCACGGAAACAAAGCCCACCCAGAGCGAAACCCTGGCTCCGTACAGCATGCGTGAAAAGACGTCGCGGCCCAGAGCGTCCGTGCCCATCCAGTGTTCCAGCGAGGGCGGTTGCAAAATGTGCCGCAAGGAAGGGTCCGCGTGGATGGCGGCCGGGTCGTATGGCGTGATGAAGGGCGCCAGAAGGGCCGCCAGGGACACGATGCCCACCAGAAAAAGCCCGAGCCAGAGCAGGCCGTAACGCCGGATGCGCCTTTGCAGCAAACGGGAAGCCGGTATGGCGCTCATGCCGGTCCTCCTGCCCTGGCGCCGCCGTCCGCCGGCGCGCCCGCGCGGATGCGCGGGTCGGCGAGGCCGTAGCAGAAATCAGCCAGCAAATTGCCGGCCAGGGTCAGAAAGGCGCCCAGCACCAGGTTGCCCATGATCAGCGGATAGTCGCGAGTCATGACCGCGCCGTAAAAAAGCTGACCCAGACCGGGCAGGGCGAAGATGGATTCAATGATCACGCTGCCGCCGATCAGCCCCGGCACGGACAGGCCCAACAGGGTGATGACCGGCAGCAGGGCGTTGCGCAGGGCGTGGCGAAAGAGCACGACCCTGCCGGAAAGGCCCTTGGCCTTGGCGGTCAGAATATAGTCCTGGCGCAGCACTTCGAGCATGGAAGCGCGCATGAAGCGCGACATGCCCGCCAGCGCGCCGAAGGTATAGATGAAAATGGGCAGGGCCATGTGCCGCGCGATGTCGACGGTTTTTTGCCAGGGGGAAAGGGTGGCGAAATTGAGCGAGGTCAGGCCGGAAATGGGAAAGAGCCGCCATTCGATGGAAAAATGCAGCATCAAAAGCAGGGCCAGCCAGAAACCCGGCATGGCGAACCCGATGAACACGAAGACCGTGGCCCCCCGGTCGAACCAGCCGCCCCGTCCTTTGGCCGAAAAACAGCCCAGCGGTATGGCGATAAGCAGGGTCAGGGTCAGAGCGGCCAGATTCATGCCCACGGTCAGGGGCAGGCGTTCGGCGATTCTGTCCAGCACCGGGCGGCGGTCGCCGGACAAGGAGTTGCCGAAGTCGAAGCGGACCAGCGAAGAGACCCAACGGATGTACTGCTCGTGCAGCGGCTTGTCCAGGCCGTACAGTTTGGAGAGTCGTTCGCGGGCGTCCTGGTCGGCCAGGGGGTTCATGGTGGTTTCAAGGTCCACGGGAGAGCCGGGGGCCAGGTGAATGACCGTGAAGCTGACCAGGGTGATGCCGAAAAAAACGATCAGCAGCAACAGCAGACGACGCGCGAAACGCCGGGCCAGGGCGGCGGCTCTGGTCACGGCGGTCCCGTTTTCGGGATCAGAGGGCAACTTCGCGTTCATGCCGCAAGAGGGGCTACGCGCTTGCGCATGTCCGAAGAGTGGTTGAAACTGTGCATGGTTTAAAACCTGGTCGGGGTATCCATGTTATAGGCGGGCTTGTCGTCTTCCATCATCACGGCGGGGTCGGCGCCGCCGGTGCCGGGCTGGGCGCAGCCAAAAGAGCAGAGCAAGGCGGCGGCGAGCATAAAGATCATATGGATTCGGCGCAGTGTGGACATATTCGGCTCCCGGGTATCAGGGGTTTTCGCGCGGCTGTTTTTCGCGCGATTCGTCAACGGCTTTACGCAATGCTTCCGCCCTTGCGGCGGGCGCTTTGGTCGTGTCGTCAATAATGGTCCGCAGTTTCGCGGTCAGATCCGCGTCGCTCTTGTGACGGTCCAGCAGGTAGACTGGCATGGCCGCGTCAATGGGGCTGATAAAGCCTTTGTCGGCCAGTTCGGCCATCACGGTCCGGGTGCGGGCCAAGGCGTTCGGCCATAGGCTTGCGCATTCGGCGCTGTTTTTTTCCATATTTTTTTCGGAACATTCGCCATCCGCGATGTTCCAGGCCAGCACCAAGGTCACGAAGGCGCGTTCCCTGGCCACAATATTTTCCAGGGCGGGTTTTTCCAGAGACAGCGCGGGGGCCTTGCCCAGGGGCGCGGCCGGCGCGGTCCCCGCCTTCGGAGCATAGCGCAATTCCAGCCAGGAGGTATCACGGCTGGGGCCTTCATAGGCCCAGACGCCCCGGATGGGACCCATCAGGCGAGCCAGGCCCGTGGGGTCGGCCTGGGGCGCGAGGGCCGTGAACAGGGTCTGTTCCGTAACCTTCACCAGGCGGAGCAAAGATCCGGGGACATCCCTGGGGTATGCCGGCGGGGCGTCGCCGTCAAGGGAGCGCCTGCGGTTTTCCCGCTCGCCCGGCTTCCAGGCGTAGGCTTCAAAGGGGCCGAACAGGCTGCGTTCGCGTTCCGTCTTCATGGCCATCAGGCTGAAGAGATGCGCGGCCATCTCTTGCGGGGAACAGGCGGCGGCAAGCAGCATGGGCCTGGCGTACCAGCGGGCGCCGCTGTTTGTGCCCGCCGTCAGGGGGATGCTGAACAGATGAGCGTTTGCCGGGACGTATTCGACCACACAGGGGCCGTTGTCCAGTGCGCCCAGCGGGGTTCCTGCAACAACGGGGGCTGCGCCCTCGGCCCTGCTTTCGCCCTTCACGACCATGTACAGCCGTTCGCCGGGCTGCAGAAAGGGCAGGGAAGGCAAGCTTTCCTCACCGCTCATCCGCTGTTTTCCGTTCTCGAGCGATTCACGCATGTCTTTGGGCAGCAATTCCGTCATCCGGCGCAGGGTCAAAGCCGGCGCGGGCGCTGCAACCGGTTTCGCGGCCAGGGGGATGGCTCCCGCCTTTTCCACGGCCGCGGCCGCCTTGGCGGAAAGCTCGCCGAGCGGCAGGCTGATGAGTTCATACGGGCTTTCCATGTCCATAAGAAAAGCATAGGCGTTCTGTAGAGCCAAGCTTTCCGTCAGGTTGGCGAATTCTTCTCTTGCCCGGGCCGGGTTGTCGACCAGCTTTTGCAGCAGGGCTTCTCGCCGGCGGTCGTTCATTTTTCTCTCTTTCAACACGGCAAGGGCCGTTTCGCTGTCTTCCGGCCTGTCTCGCAGACGCCAAAGCACGAAGGCGGTCCCGCTGTCGATGCGGACGCCGCCGCCCGACGCGTTCAGGCGCTGTAGCATGCTCAGGGCGAAAGCGAAGCGGCGCTCATGGTCCTTGGCCCGGTCCAGAGCGTCGCGGATGCGTTCGGCTTGGGATGCGTCGCGCTGCGCCGCCTGACGGCTCCGTTCTTCATCCCCGCCGGCTTTGCGCTCGCCGGTCTGAATGTTGCGGGCCATACGCGCGGCCTGATCCACCAGATCTTCCAGGTTCCGGACGCGGCGGCGCCGCTCCTCCTGCCGCAGGTCTTCCTCGTCGCGCTGATAACGGCCGCGCCGCTCGGCATCTTTGATCACGATCAGGGGCGTCAGCAGAAGAGCCTTTTGCGCATTCATCAGTTCCGGATCAAAGCGCAGTTGCCAGAGCCGGTCTGCCAGACGCCGGCTTTGGCGTTCCCAGGGCGCGTCGTCTCTGTCGTCGCGGTACCCGGCGATCCAGAGCGCCGGTTCCGTCTTGGCCAGAAAGGCCGCCTTTTCCCTGACCCGGCGGGCCAGATCAGGAGCGACCTCGCTGTATTCCGTTCCGGCTTTGGCGGCGGCGCTGCCCGACGCGGCGGAAAACCCGGCAGAATCCGCCGCCGGGCAGGAAGCGGGAAAAAACAGCAGGCAAGCGGACAGAGCCGCGGCGGCCGGAAGGCGGTACAGCATGCGCTTGTTCATATCAACGCCCGTCCTCCTTGGACAGGCCTACAGCTCTGCGGGCCTCTTCCAGCCGTTTGTGCGCGTGAATTGCATCTTGGGAAAGAACGGAACGGATGATCCGCACGGCTTCCGGATCGTTGCGGAAACGCCAGAGCAGTTCGCCGCCGCGCGTCATGTCGCGGGAACGCGTTATCTTCCATTTGTTCAGCTCTTCGCAGGCGCTGTTCACGAATTCAAAGACAGCCATCGGCCGCGCGTCCGGGTCGGGATATTTCGTCTCCAGCCGTCTGGCCAGATCGATTTTGTAACGGCGGTAATGCTGCTCTCCCAGCGCCGCGGCAATGGGATCGGCGATCAGGACGGCCGGCAGCCTGGCCGAGGCGCCGAGAGCCGGAACAGCAGGTCTTTTTTCCGGCCTGGCTGTGTACATGCGGTTTTTCCAGCCATTTTCGTCCACATCGGCCACACCGAACCAGATGGAGGTGAGGGGACCCAAGAAACGGGCGGCGGCCCGCCCTTTCAGCAGGGGCAGGATACCCAGCATGAAGGCGCCGCTTTCGGGATGCAACAGGGCCAGTTCAGTTTTTTTCCCCTTGCTTTTGGACCACCAGAGCAGATGGAGCGAACCCCAATGCCGGGCTACGGAAGCGGGAGAACCGGTGGCGCTGAAAAGCATGGTGCGCCCCAGCGACCAGCCCTTGTTTCTGTACCATTGAATAAGGGCGGCATCCCCCGCGTTGTCGGGGTCAAGGGGCAGGACCAGGGGCTGGTTTTCCAGATGGCGAAAGAGCATGCCCTCGAAAATGGGGAAGGCCCGCTTCAGGTCGTAAGTCGGAGCGTCCTTTAGTGCCCGGGGCATGTCCGCCAGCAAATACAGCCGGCCGTTGCCGTCCGGCCGCGGAGCGATGCCCGTGCTTTCGACCAGCGTGATGCCCGGTCCTTCGCCGTCACCGAGAATGAGGGTGCCCCGTTCTTTGAGCATGGTCCGGGCGACCTCGCCCAGCTTGTCGCAACAAGCGATCAGGTAGGCGAAAGATGTGGGGTCGGTGCCGAGGCAGGACGTGACCGAAGCAAGATCATTTGCATACTTGCCCCAGAATATATATTCGGACAAGGGCAGGCCGGGCTTTTTCGCCATCAGGGGGACGGCGGCGTAACGCGCGGCCGCGCCGTTTTCCTTCGCGTTCAGCGCTTCCAGAGCGAGAGGCAGAAAGGACGGGTCGCCGCGTTTGCCCCAGATGGCCTGTATGGCATTGGGCGCAAGCCTGTCGTAAACGTCGTCGTCTTCCCACACCGCGTCGGAACGGTAGGAACGGCTCTTTCGCGTGCCGTTTTGAGCCGCCGGTTCCTCGGTTCTGGTTTTTTCGTCCGCTTCGCGGATCATGTCGGCCAGGACCAGGGGAAGAATTTTTCGCGCCAGCGCGAGTTTTTCCGCATACAGGGCGCGTTCTTCCCTTGTGGTTTCCTGCGTTTTTTGCCGCGGGCGGCGACGTCGGTCGTCGCGGTCGTCGCCCCGAGGCAGCTTCAGGTCGGGCGACGCGTTGTAGTAGCCGAACCAGCCCAGGTTTTCATCGCGAAAAGATCGGCCGGAGGACCGCCGGTCGCGTTTGGAGGGGGCGGCCAGGGTCTTGCCCAGCGAATCAAGCGCGCCGGCCATGGCGTAAAAGCGCGCGGAACGCGCTTCAAGCGGCGCCCCGGCGTCCAGAAGCAGGGCCAGAAGCTTGTCGTGCAAATCCGGAAAGGTCCGCAGGGTCCAGAGGCAGGCCGTCAGGCGCAAAGAAGACTGTTCGCGTGAAGAATAATAACCGAGTTCTCTCTCTTCCAGATCGCCTTCCGTGCCGAAACCGGCCAGGATCAGCCGGGGGCGGACAAACTTTTCGTGCAGCAGTTCGGCGCGCAAGAGAGCGCTTTGCGCTTCCTCGGCGTTCATGGACGGGGTCGGCAGGGCGGAACGCCAGGAAGCGCTTTTGCCCGCCATGTGAAAGGTCAGAAAAACGGCCAGAGCCAGAGCCGCGGCAAGAGCCAGGGCGGCCACGGCCGCACCGGCGAGCCGGGAACGAAAGTTTGTCTCTTCGGGGCGGCAGGCGCCGGCTGCGGTCATGGCAACACCTTGTCTGATAGAACCTGTCTGAATATATTGCGCATTACGCACTCGTACACTTTTTCAGCGGAAGATCAAAGGGAAAAGCGATTGCTCATCCCCGTGCCGAAGGCGGAACCGGGTCGGTTCGTATCCATGATCTTATGGATACGTCGCCGCGGCCCGCAGCTTGTTCCAGAACAGGCGGATCGTGCGCCTGTCTTTGGGGTGTTTGCGGGTCAGCGTGTTGATCCGGGCGTCCGCCTGGCTTTCCTCGCCGGCTTCCAGGCGCAGCTTGGCCAGCAGCACCTGACCGTGCCAGCCTTTGCAGGGATCGGTCAGCACGGCTTTTTCCGCATCGCCCATCCGCCCTTCGACGCAATAGCTGCCCCAGACATAGTCCAGGCGGGTTTCATGACATTTGCCGTCCCGCTGTTCCCAGCGTCTGGCGGCATCGCGCGATGCCTCGTACTGACGGGCCGCATACAGGTTGCGCACCAGAAAGAGATAGTCGTCGGGCCGGTACGGAGCCGTCTGCAAATACTGCCCCATGGCCCCGGCGGCCCGGGCGTGGTTTCCCAGCATGTCGAGCGTCTGCGCCGCGTAAAAAGCGGCCTCGGGCGGCACTCCCTTGCGGCCGTCCACGGCGACCAGATCACGTGACAGGGCCGTCAGCACGTACAGGGTGTCCGGATGCTTGAGCAGCGCGTTGGCGGCGTCGTCGTTGACGATGCGCCGGGAAATGGTCACGGGCGGCCAGGCAATGCCGGGATACAGGCGCTGCAGCACATAGGCGGCCCGCTGAAAACGCGTTTGCGCGCTCTCGGCGGCTGATGCGGGAAGAATGCCGCCGACCGCCGCCGTGAAGAGAAGGATCGGAAGGCACAGAGCGAAAAAATATTTTTGCATGACAGTTTGCGGTTCCCTGGATCATTACCACTTGAAATAGTCGCTTAGCGGCGAGCCGGGTTGATTCGGGCCATCCTGCCCTCGCCCCTTCGGAGCGGCTTTGCCGTCCAATTTCGCTGTCCTGCGAAATTGTCGCCTGCGCCTATTTCGCCGTAAGGGTTTGAGGACAAATCCTTGCGGGCAATTCAAGCGTGAAACGCTCTAAAATTTGTTGCGCCCAAGGTCCGCCTCCCTCCGCGAACTCTGGTTCCGCATTGTATGCGGGGCCGTTTTACGTTATACAGTCCGGGCGATCATGGAGCGTCCCACCCGGTCGCCTTTGCCGTAACGTATAGACCTTTCTATCAGAGGTGCGACAATGACGCAAACCCGTCGGCCGAAAAAGACGGCTGCTTCCAAACCTCGCGCCGCCGACGCCGGCCGTTCCAGTCTGGTCTATTTCACCGGCCTGCGGGCCAGGGGACCGAACGAGAGCAAGCCGGCCAAAACCGCCGCGCTTTTCGCCAAGGCAGGATTCGCCGAACGCATCGCCCGGGATGCGTTGACCGCGGTCAAAGTGCATGTGGGGGAACGGGGAAACGATACCTTCATGAATCCCGTTCTTGTGCGGCAGGTCGTGGACTGCATCAAGGCCGCCGGGGGCAAACCGTTCATTACCGACAGCAACACCCTGTACAAGGGCAGCCGGCACAACGCCGTGGACCACATGATTACCGCTTTGGAACACGGTTTTTCATACAGCACCGTGGGCGCGCCCTTCATCGTGGCCGACGGTCTGCGCAGCAGCAGCTACGAAGAGGTCGCCATCCGCAAGAAGCATTTTCGATCGGTGAAAATCGCATCTTCCATTGTGGGCGCGCAGGCCATGATTGTGCTTTCGCATTTCAAGGGGCACGAACTGGCGGGTTTCGGCGGAGCCATCAAAAACCTGGCCATGGGCTGCACGCCTTCCCAGGGCAAATGCGACCAGCACGCCTCGCGCTTTTACGTTGAGGAGAAAAAATGCGTGGGCTGCGGCAACTGCATCGCCAGTTGCCCGCGCGACGCCATCCTCTTTGAGCGCAAAGAGCGCAGAAAATTCGCGGTCATCGACAAAGAACGCTGTATCGGCTGCGGCGAATGTCTGACGGTGTGCTTTCCCAAAGCCGTGGCTATCGACTGGAAGACCGAGGTCGCGCCTTTCAACGAGCGCATGGCGGAGTATGCTCTGGGCGCGGTCAAAGGCAAAGAGGCGGCCACGGGATACATCAATTTTCTGCTCAACGTCACGCCGGACTGCGACTGCGTGCCCTGGAGCGACGTTCCGCTGGTGCCGGACATCGGCATTCTGGCTTCCGCGGATCCGGTCGCCCTGGACAGCGCTTGCTATGATCTGGTCAATCAGGCCGTGGGTCTGGTCGGGTCGAGATTGCAAAAAGGCCATGCCGCCGGCGAAAACAAGTTCACCGGCTGCTGGGGATACACCATGGGCGACGTGCAGCTTTCATACGCCGAAAAGATCGGTCTTGGCACGCGGCGCTATACGCTCATCGAACTATAACGGAGAATGTATGGTCCAGGGTTTGAAGTTTTTTTGGGGCGGCTGCCTGCTGGCTGTCGCGCTCTGTGTTTCACCCGCACCGGCGGCGGAACGGGAAGCCGCGTCCGTGGGGGTCAGCCCCTTGCAGGATGACCGGCGGCCCCCGCCTGTTTCGGAACCGCAAACTTCTGTCCCTTTCGGCGCCGGCGCTTCCGACCAGACCGGAACAGCCTCCTCCGGCGGTTCTTCCGCAAGCGCACCTTCTTCGAGCGGGTCGGGCGCGAGCGGATCGGCAACGCCTCCTCCCGCCGCGTCCGGCGTTTCCCCTACGGGAAGTGAGGTCCAGGAAGAACGACAGCAGAGCGGCACGGTGCTGGCCTACCTTATTGAATTGATGCGGCGTCAGAACCGGCCCTGTCCTTCGGGGCCCGTATCTCAGAACCCGCCGCCTCCGCTGGTTTTTTCCGAACCCTTGTGCGCTGCGGCGCGCGAAGCCTCGGCCGGCGGCGACGTTGGGGCGATTTTGGCGGCCAGGGGCCTGCGCGTGACCCGTTGGCGCAGTTTCAGCGCGGCGGAAGTGGAGCCCCAGGACGCGGTCAACCGTCTGCGCGCCGATTACTGCGAAGCCCTGATGACGGACATGACGCGCATCGGCGCGGTGCGCGAAGGCGGACGCTGGTGGGTGGTCATGGCTTCATTCAGTTCCGGCGCGTCCGCCCGCAATGCGACATCTCCCGCCGGGGGCTCCTTTCCCCCCGCCGGAATATCTTCCGCGCCGCCGGTCCGGAACGGACAGACCGTCGTTCCCCCCGGCCAGGGCAAAGAAGCGGATGCCCTGCTGGCTTTGCTCAACGACGTGCGCGTCAAGGGCGCTACCTGCCGGGGCAAGGCTCTGCCTCCGGCGGGCGCGTTGAAAATCAACGCCAAATTGAATCAGGCCGCGCGCAAGCATGCGGAAGACATGGCCGCGAAAAACTATTTCGGCACGGTGTCGCCTACGGGCATGAATCTGGAAAAGAGGGCCATGGAAGAACAGTATCCATGGAGAGCCATCACCGAGCTGATCGCCAAGGGGCCGCCGCCCGCGTCCGCCGTGCTTGATTTGTGGCTGAGCAGCCCCGCCCAGTGCGAGCAACTGATGGACCCCAACCTTGCGGATGCGGGTATCGGCTACAGCAAGGACTACTGGACGCTGGTCATGGGGCTGGAAGCTTCGGGCGCCAATCTGCCGCCCAACGACGAGCCGCCTGGGTACGCCAACAACGGCACGCTGAAGCCCGCCGCCAAGGGCATCATTCCCGAGCGGGCCGTGCCGGCCCGGCCGGGCCCGGCGCCGCAGAGGCGCAGATAGGCGGGCTGTCAGACTGATGGCAAACCCGCCTTCGGCAGGGTTTGTAGAGGCACGCTCGCTTTGGCGTCATTTTTTCGAGTGCGGGGTCAAGGGGCCGAGGCCCCTTGCGGGGCGCGGGGCGGAGCCCCCCAGATCAACGCTACCAGCAGTTGCACGTTTCCGCCGGCGGCGACGCGGTACGCGGCGTCGGGTGGGGGCCCGGGCCGGGCGTCCAGGAGTGGGGTTAGCCTTTTTGCG
>JAVBRE010000117.1:0-32585 GCA_031548325.1 Desulfovibrionaceae bacterium | reverse complement strand
GGTTCCATCCGCCGCTTCGGGGCCAGCCTCAAGCATCAAAAGGCGGGCTTCAGCCACAACGCCATGGTGGCCTGGAAGACGGACGAGGACCATGCGGATGCCGCCGGAGCCGCCGCCGCCCAAAACCCCCATGTGTCTCACTGCTATTACCGGCCCTCATCCGCCCCCGACTGGCCCTATACGCTGTACACCATGATCCACGGCCGGTCCGAGGCCGAATGCGAATCCGTGATCCGGCAGCTCGGCGCCATTCCGCGCATGGGGGACCATGCGGTGTTGCGCAGCCTGCGCGAACTGAAAAAAATATCCATGACCTACTTTTAGACCATTATAATTTTTAAAAGGACTCCCTATGCCTGACCGTTCCCAAGTTCTGTTCCAACGCGCAAAGGCGCGCATTCCCGGCGGCGTGAACAGCCCCGTGCGCGCCTGCGTCGCGGTGGGCGCCGACCCTTTGTTCGTGGCTTCCGCGTCCGGCAGTCGCATCACCACCGTCGACGGCGTGACCATGCTTGATTTTGTGCAGTCCTGGGGTCCGCTGCTGTTGGGGCACGCCCACCCCAAAGTGACCCAGGCCGTCTGCGCGGCGGCGGCCAAAGGCACCAGCTACGGCGCGCCCTGCGAAGACGAGGTGCTGCTGGCCGAGGCCGTCTGTTCGGCCATGCCGCACATTGAAATGGTCCGCATGGTCAATTCGGGCACTGAAGCGACCATGAGCGCCCTGCGCCTGGCCAGAGCCGCCACGGGCCGGAACAAGCTGATCAAATTCGAAGGCTGCTATCACGGACATGCCGACGCGTATCTTGCCAGCGCCGGGTCCGGCGTGGCCACCCTCTCCATACCCGGCACCCCGGGCGTGCCGGAAGCGGTGGTGCGGGACACCCTGCTGGCCCCCTACAACGATCTTGAGGCGGTGCAAAACCTGTTCAGCGCTCATGGGCAGGATATCGCCGCCGTTATTGTGGAACCCATCGCCGGCAACATGGGTCTGGTGCCGCCCGAAGAAGGCTTTTTACAAGGTCTGCGCAACCTGTGCGACCGGCATGCCGCTCTGCTCATTTTTGACGAGGTGATCACGGGATTTCGCGCGGCGTACGGCGGCGGCGCCGCCCGCTATGACATCCGGCCCGACCTTGCGACGCTCGGCAAGATCATCGGCGGCGGCCTGCCCGTCGGCGCATACGGCGGGCGACGCGAACTTATGGAAATGATAGCGCCCAGCGGCGGCGTGTATCAGGCCGGCACCCTTTCCGGCAATCCGCTGGCCATGGCCGCGGGCCTGGCCGCCCTTACCATGCTGTCCGCATGCGATTACGCCGCCCTGGAAAAACGGACGGAAGATTTCTGCGCGGCCATGGAGCAATGCTTTGCCGAAGCGCGCATTCCCGTACGCGTCAACCGGGCAGCCAGCATGTTCACCATCTTTTTCACCCCCGATCCGGTGAAAAATTTTGCGGACGCCAAGAAAGCGGACAGCGCCCGCTACGCCCGCTTTTACAACGCCATGCGCAAGGCCGGCGTGGCCCTGGCCCCTTCGGCCTTTGAAGCGGCCATGGTTTCTTTCGCCCATTCCGACACGGACATGAAGGTGGCTCTGGCGGCGGTCGAAGCTTCCATACCGGCCTTGTAGGCACGAAAAGACAAGCGGAAAGGCGGCCGATCTTTTCACGCCGCGGCGTCAAGCAAAATACTCTTGGCTGAAAGCGGATCAGTCAGATCGCCGTAAGGATTTTGAGCCTTGGCCGGCTTTTTGCGCAACGCCGCATACTGTTCCAGTATGGCGTTGATATTGTCGGCAAGACTTCCGACGAAAGAAGCCCCCAGGTCCGTGCCGTTGACCGACGCGCCGGAAGCGGACACGGTCACGGCCAGAAATTCCTCATTCGAGCCGTTGTCAAAATAGGTGTTCAAGCTGTCGTTCAGCGTGCCGTTCAGATGCCCGATAAAATCGTCCCCGGCCTCAATGCCGAAATTTTTGTCCACGAATTTGGCCACGTCCAGCAGGGCGTTGGCCAGCGAGTCTTCGGTCACGGCGCCGTCGCCGACGCGTTTGTATATCAGACCCATCATGGCCGTGGCCGCCGTGTCGCCAAAATGGTCCGCCATATAGTTCACGGTGGCGGACAGGGCCTGTTCCAAACTTTTGGCCCGGGCGCTTTTTTCCGCCGCCTTGGCCGCCGGTTCGTTCCGGCTCGCGTCCTGTACGGTTCCGGCCGCCTGCGCGCCTTCCAGACTCAGCACGCCGGTCACGCCGCCCTGAACCCCGTTGACCGGCGGCACCGGAGAGAGCGGATCATTGCCGCCGGCGCGGCGCATGATGTCCGCCGCGAAAGCGTCCGCCGCCTGCCCGGGCCGCAGCCGGGACGAGCTTTGCAGGGTCTGAAGACCATACAGGGATGTGATGCCGCCAAGTTCCATACCTGCCTTATCGGCCGCAGCCGCAAAAACTTTAGGATTTTTTTGCGAGCCTGCCGGAGGGGCGCTGCCCCTCCGGACCACCCCGCAAGGGAGCTGAGCTCCCTTGACCCTGTGAGCGGGCGAAGGCCCTTTTCCGCGACGCGGGAAAGGGCCTTCGCCTATACGGGTTCCAAGGGGCCTCGCCCCTTGGCGGAGGGGTTCGGAGAGGCGGAGCCTCCCCGTGTTCCCGCTAATACCGGTAGTGATCGGGCTTGTAGGGGCCTTCAGCGGACACGCCGATATAGTCGGCCTGGTCCTTGCTGAGTTTGGTCAGGGTCACGCCCAGACGGGCCAGGTGCAATCGGGCCACGTCCTCATCCAGCTTCTTGGGCAGGGTGTAAACCTTCTTTTCCAATGTCTTGGAGGCCAGTTCGATCTGAGCCAGGGTCTGGTTGGTGAAGCTGTTGGACATGACGAAACTGGGGTGGCCGGTGGCGCAGCCAAGGTTGACCAGGCGGCCTTCGGCCAGGATGACCAGAGATTTGCCCGAGGGCAGAGCCCACTTGTCCACCTGGGGTTTGATGTTGGTTTTCACGCAGCCGGAGGTATTTTCCAGAAACTCCATATCGATTTCGTTGTCGAAGTGGCCGATGTTGCAGACGATGGCTTCGTCCTTCATGCCCAGCATGTGTTGGCCGGTGATGACCTTATAGTTGCCCGTGGCGGTGACGAAAATATCGGCTTCGGGCAGGGCCTTTTCCACGGTGGTGACTTCATAGCCTTCCATGGCGGCCTGCAGCGCGCAGATCGGATCTATTTCGGTCACAAGAACCCGCGCGCCAAAGCCGCGCATGGACTGGGCGCAGCCCTTGCCCACATCGCCGTAGCCGCAGACCAGCACGACCTTGCCCGCGACCATGATGTCCGTGGCGCGTTTGATGCCGTCAGCCAGGGATTCACGGCAGCCGTACAGGTTGTCGAACTTGGACTTGGTCACGGAATCGTTGACGTTGATGGCCGGGAAGAGCAGCGTGCCGTTCTTTTGCATTTCGTACAGGCGATGTACCCCTGTAGTGGTTTCTTCGGAAACGCCGCGGACCTTGGCGGCAATGTTGGTCCACTTGCCGGGATTGGTCTGATGCGAGAGAGCCAGACGGTCCATGACGATCTGGAACTCTTTGTTGTCATAGCCTTTTTGCAGCAAGGAAGAATCTTTTTCGATTTCCACGCCCTTGTGGATCATAAGTGTGGCGTCGCCGCCGTCGTCAACGATAAGGTCCGGGCCGGAACCGTCGGGCCAGGTCAGAGCCATTTCCGTGCACCACCAGTATTCTTCAAGGCTTTCACCCTTCCAGGCAAAGACTTTGGCCATGCCGGAATCGGCGATGGCCGCGGCCGCGTGGTCCTGCGTGGACAAAATGTTGCACGAGGCCCAACGCAGGTCCGCGCCCAGGGCATGCAGCGTCTTGATCAGCATGGCCGTCTGGATGGTCATGTGCAGAGAACCCGTCACTTTCAGACCTTTAAGGGGCTTTTTGTCGCCATAAAGGCGGATCAATTCCATCAGGCCCGGCATTTCCCGCTCGGAAAGCTGCATTTCTTTGTGTCCGAAGGCGGCCTGGGCCATGTCGGCCACTTTGTTGGTCAAAGAAAGATCCAGGGGCCTGGCCCGTTTCGCGTCGGTCATGATTTGCTCCGTTGTTGCGCAGCGGGAAGTTCCGCCACGATAAGATGGATGAAAAGCCCTTGCTCCACGGGCGTGCGGTCCACGGAAAGCACCGTGAACCCGGCCCCGGCAAGGGCGGACGTCAAAGCCTCTGTCGTAAAACCGAGCCAGCGGTCACCGTAAGAGACACGCATGTTCTCATTGTCATGCCGGTCAAAATCGGCAACCACCAGGCGGCCGCCGGGCCGCAGAACGCGTTTTGCCTCTTCCAGCGCGGCCAAGGGGGACGACAGGTGATGCAGCACCATGTTGATGGCGATGAAATCCGCCTCGGCATCGCGCAAGGGCAGATGTTCCAGATCGCCGATGCGCAGGGACACCCGTTCCGCGTCGGAAGAAAAACGGCGGCGCGCCAACTCCAGCATGCGGGCGGACCCGTCCACGCCGATGACCTCTTTGGCCGAAGCCAGCATGCGCTCCACCACCTGCCCCGTGCCGCAACCGAGGTCGACCGCCACCGAGCCGGGCGGCATACGGGTCGCAATGGCGCCGGGCAGGTCGTAGTCGCCCAGAATCTCGCGGGCCAGACAATCCCAGTCTTCGGCAATGGCGTTGAAAAACTGGCGGGTGGACCGCATGCGTTCTTCAATGACCCCGGCGGCCAGGTCCAGATCCGCCCGGACGGCGCCGTCGTCGGCCACAAAAGGCAGCACCGCGTCCAGAAACTTTCTGCCCGATCCCTCTTGCACAGCCGTGTAAAAGACCCACAGCCCGTCGCGCCGCCAGGACAAGAGACCGGCCGAAGCCAGAATTTTCAGGTGCCGCGAAACCCGCGACTGTCCCATACCCAGGATGGCGATCAGTTCGTTGACGTTGAGCTCATGGCGGTTCAGCACATGCGCCAGCCGCAGCCGGGTATCGTCCGCCAACGCTTTGAAAAATTGCAGTGTCCGGGTCATTATGGCAGTCCGTCAATAAATCACAAAAACTTGATGTATAAATATCTACATCATCGCATATAGTCAAGCAAAACAAAAAAGCTTCATTTCCC
The DNA here is from genome assembly GCA_031548325.1 of Desulfovibrionaceae bacterium. Classification (GTDB taxonomy): domain Bacteria; phylum Desulfobacterota; class Desulfovibrionia; order Desulfovibrionales; family Desulfovibrionaceae; genus FLUQ01. The sequence goes on along the minus strand of JAVBRE010000117.1, from coordinate 27,471 downwards.
AATTTTCATGGCGTGTTGGTTCGCAAGTATGGTATGCTGGATGCAGTATCCTTCTAACTTGGGCCGAGCGGCCGAGGAGCGGCTATGAACTTTCGCGTCATTTTCGCGGCGACCCTGACCTGCCTGCTGACTTTCGCCCTTCCTGCTGTCGCCGGAGCTGCGGAGCAAACCGAAATCAACAACGGCCAGACCTGACCCGGCCCCTGACGCGCTTTGACCTGCGCTATGAGTACCAGAATGCCCCCTTGCTGCCCCACAACCACGACGATTCGCATATCGTCACTTTGCGGGTGGACAAACCCGTCGAGCTTTCCCCCAAATGGCTTCTGGCCACGCGCCTGGACCTGCCGCTGATGTTCACCAACCGGCAGAGCGAGGACAACAAAAGCGGCAATTTGCATTTCGGGCTCAGCGACGTGCTGGCCCAGGCGTTGTTGGTCAACATGCCCACAGAAAAGTTCGCCTGGGCCGTCGGCGCGCCTCGGCGATAAACGGGCGGGCGATTCCGGTCGCTGGTTTGTGCCGGCCAACTTTATGCTGGGCAAAATGCTGTCAAAAGAAATTGTGACCAGCCTTGAGGTGGGCGTGCCCATCATAAACGATTATAACGTCTACGACTTCAAGATGGAATTTCGTGTGGGCTTCTTTTTTTGACCCGCCAGAAACGGCATACTGTCTATGGTCGGGTTGTGACGTTTCACGGAAGAACTTGTTTTTCTTCTTTCTTCGTGGCGTATCGCTTGTTTCGCTTCCTTTTTACAGTGATACTCATGGCATATGAAGCTCTGGATAACACGTTGTCTTCATAGCTTCTGATCTTTTTCCCCGCCTTTTCCGGATCCTTTGCATATACCGATTCGATAAGAGCATTTACAAAAGCCATAGGAGCACTGAGAGATATCAAAGAAAAATCTTTCTGCCCGCTTAAATCCAGGAAAAAGCTTAAATCCGAATGCTGTACTATTTGCGCCAAAGGATCGCTCGTCAGCGTGGATATTGTAACCTTGCGCGTATTGCCTGCAAGGAATTCCACGGCGTCATAGACATCGGGAGAATAGATGATTTGGTCAAAGACAATGACGAGATCGTCGGCTTCGATATCGAGAGCCTGTTCAAGAAGGGAGCGGCGCCCGCGCGCAATCGGCCAGGCGCGATACCCCAGCCTGGTCAGCTGAAAAGCCAGGAATTCAGCAACGAACGCGGATATGCGGGCTCCCATGACCCAAATGGTTCTGGCTTTCACCACCTTGTCGACAAGAATCGCGAATCTGTTGCGGTCAACGCCGTCCATTGTGCGCTTGATGTAGTTTATATCCGCATCCACAACAGACTCTATCGATGTCTCCCCACTGTCGACCTTACGAGTTTCCGGCTTTTGAGTGTAAATAATTTTGCGGATATAATCGGCAAGATCTTCCCGGAGTTCCTTGAAGCTTCCATACCCCAGTTCATACGCGAATCGGATAATGGTCGCGTCCGAAATCCCGGTGAGCGACTTGAGTTCATTCAAAGACTTGAATGTGGCCAGCTCCGGATTTTCAATAATAAAATCAGCAAGTTTTCGATTTGATTCCGTGAGAAGATCATACTGCTGATAAATTTTTTCAATCGGACTGAGGGCCGGGGAAAATTTCTTTTTCGTTGCCAACGCCATTCCCTCTATTCACCAGTTATAGATTGATGATTTTATTTGCACGCTACGATGCAAGTTGTCAAATCCGCGTTGTTCCCGGCATGTTCAGCACAATTGAAACCCCGGCATGTGGCTCTGGCACAAATCCGGGGGCATCCGTTTTCTCCGCCTGCCATATCCCGCATTGCGGTTCAGTTCCGGATCAATTCTCTTTCTTCCCAAGCGCTTCAGACAAAATCGGGATAAACGTTGGAGCGTCGGCGATAATACCCACGTCCGCATACTGGAAAATCGGCGCGTCCGGATTCTTGTTTACGGCCGCGATGAAAGGAGTTCCTTGAATGCCGGCCATATGCTGAAAGCTGCCGTGCACGCCAAAGGCCAGGTACTTCGCCGGAGATACGCTTTGCCCCGAGATGCCGACTTGCCGCTCCTTGTCCATCCAGCCCGCATCAGCGACGGCCCGTGAACAGCAAAGCTCCCCGGATAGTTGCGAGGCAAGTCGCGCCGCAAGAGGTACGATGTCGGCGCCGCCCGCGCCTCTGCCCAAAGCCACCAAAACCTGTGCCGATTCAAGGTGGACGGATGCGGCCGGGGGCTCGATTTCCTCCAGAAATATCCTTCGTCCCCGTAAGTGGTCCGGAGCCGCCGCGGACAAAAAAACAGTATCGCACGCGGGAGGCGGAGACGTATCGGAAAAGCCGCCCGGAACAACTGTAAACAACGCCCCGGCTTTGGCGTCAAGACGATATTCGGCCGTCTGCTGTCCGTTATTCTCGGATCGCCGGACCAGAACGACGCCGGGCGCCGGCGTTACGAGAGAATGGATATTGCTGACAAAAGGCAAGGAAAGCAGTACCGCCGTTCCCGGCCCCGCATCCATGCCAAAACTGTCATGGCGCATGAGGACAAGGGTGCCCGGCCCGGCATGCTCTCGCAAAAGTTCGGCCAAAACGCCGGCTTCCGGCCTGGAAGAGCCTTCGGCAACGAGACAGGCATGGCAGGAACCCCGCAAAGCAAAGGACTCCGTTTCGGAGCCCAAAAACAATGCCGTGACGCGCGAGGAAAGCCCGGCCGCGGCATGAAGCAAGTCCAAATCCCCCTTGTTCGCCCCGGAAGCTGAGAGCCGCACAGGCACCACGGATTGCGCGAAGCACATCATACCGTTCCCCCCGCCAGTATCGAGGCAAGCGTATCCGCCATCTCCGCCGCCGTTCCGTCAAGCATGCGCCGGGCCCTTCGTTCCGGGGCAAACCGGCCAAGCAGCGTTATGCCCGAATCGGAAAGGGCGGGACCCGGGGCCTGTTCCAGGGGCATGCGCCCGGCTCGTTGGATTCCCCGGACACTGGCATAGCGGGGACTGTTAATCCCCGTCTGGACAGAAACGGCGCAGGGAAGACGCATGCGAAAGCGTTCTTGCCGCCGGTTTTCAATTTCGCGCGTGATTATCAGGGCTTCCCCCTCCACGGCAATCGATGTGGCCAGAGCGGTAAAGGGAACCCCCAGCAACGCGGCAACCATGCCGCCTACCTGCCCTCCCCCCCTGTCCGAAGACTGCGCGCCGAAAACAAGTATGTCCGGGACATCCTGTTTAAAAAGCATGGCGATTGATGCCGCGACCATGTAGGGACAACTTCCGTCCGCTTCTACCCGGCAGGCTGCATGGGCTCCCAAGGCCAGCGCTTTGCGCAGAGGAAATTCTGTTTCCCCCCCTCCCACCGAGACAACGCGAACCTCCCGTTTCATGGCGTCGCCCAGTCGTAATGCTTCTTCAAGCGCATAGGCATCCCATTCATTGACGACCCATTGGTCCTGATCCATTCCGATTCCGCCTGCAATATCCCCGGCGACGGCTTTGATGCATACGGCGATATCCATAATTACCGCACCTTGTGACAAAAAACAGAAAGACAGCCTCAATAAGGAGAAATCAGCTTCCCGGCCGCATCAAAACGCATCGATTCAGGCTGGCCGAGAATCTCCACGTCCTTGCGTCCCACAAGCTCGGGAAGCAGGCTTTCGGAAATAAAAACGTCACGCAGATGGAGCGTATTGGGTATACGCATGACTCTGGAATTGGGATAATCGGACGCCGTGCTGGTTTTCAGGGCGCAGCGTATGGCGTTTTCCTCGGTGTCCATGGTCAGAGGAATTTTTCCGGCCACGGTGTTTTTTGCGGTGATATTGTTGATATAGGTGGCGTTGGCGTCCATTTTCTCCACCAGGGAACGGGGCACGACGTCGGCCAGACCGATGCCCGAGGCATTGCCGTGGCTCTTTTCCGTCAGGTCGAGCACGACCAGCTTGTCCACGGTGGCCCCCCCGGTAATATACGGAGTGGAAAAACGCCCGGTGATGTTCCCGTCGATGCCGCCGCCCGAGAATTCCTTGCCCATCGCGTCGACAATGAGCAGGTCCAGATTCCGCACGCACAGACGCGGCATGTTCGCCTTTGCCCGCTCAAGCCCCTCGGCGTCCACGCCGACCATGTTCTCGGGACCACAAGCCACTATCCGGGATACCTTGTCATACGCGTTCTCAATGGAGCCGACGGCAAGGACGATTTTTCCCGTTTTGACAAGCATCTCGCCCGTATCGGCAATGGTGCGCCCCATCTGTCCGAAGCCGGGCATATGCGCGCTTTCCGCCCCCATGTGCTTTCCCAGGCCGATGGCCGCCATTTTGAGCAGGCCGCTCTCGTGCGTGGACCGGAACGCGTTATGGGGCTTGATGCGGTTAAAAATAACCACCCCGTCGGCTTCAAAGGCGAACTTGTCCATATAGACAGGCCTTCCGTCAAAAAGTGACCCCACCGTGACGACTTCCATGCCGGAACGGATGGCGCAGCCGCAGCTTTGCTCCGTTACGCCAAGCTGCCCCAGCATTTCGACCTGCCCTTCGGCCGTGGCCCCGCCATGACTCCCCATGGCGGGAATAATAAAAGGCTCGGTTCCTTTTTCCCTGAGAGCGTCGACGATGCCGCGCACAAGTTCCGGCAAAGATGCCATGCCCCGGCTGCCCACGGTGAGGGCGAGTTTCATGCCGGGTTTAAGGGAGGCGCAGGCGGGGCAAGCCGCAAGGATTTCCCGAACAGCGGCGTAAGGATCGTCTATTTTGGCGTCATCGAAAAGCTGGCGGATGCGCAGCATCTTCGGCATCGTCACGGGAGCGAGCATACGTTGGAGGGAATTCATGGGTTTTTCTCCTGAGGGTGTTTGGGCCGCCGAATGGTTGACTCTTTTCGCTTATGCGTTCGCAGGGCATGCATGCCCGGATCGAAGGCCGCAGGGTTTCCGCGGGCGTATGCACGGGAAAGGTGTTTGAAAACGCTTGTACCCGGCATTTTCATGATCGGGGGCGATTCAGCTCTCTGAACCTGACTTGTTCTTTTTTCTTTTCCGGGAAGTAGCCCATGCTCCATGCCGCCAGTTCAGCTGTATGCAGGACAGGAACCCGCAATCCGGCATTAACCGCGCCAGCTTCCAGCTGCAATGAACAAGATGGGCATCCCGTGGCGAGCACATCCGCGCCGCTCTCGAAGAGGGCTGCGATCTTCCTGTGCAAAATTTTCCCGGAAACATCCCAATGAGTGGCGCCATATGTGCCGCCTGAACCGCAGCACAACGTTTCGTTTGGCATGGAAACATACTTTGCGGCCACTTCGTGCAGCAAAGCGCGCGGTTGGGCTTTGACGTCCAAACCTCGCTCAAGGTGGCACGATGCGTGATAGGCGACTGTCCCGCTGAGACGCCGCCCGATGCTTTCCCGAAACTGTTCCAGTCCGCAGCAATCGACGATGAATTCGCTTATATCCCGAACCCTGGAGGCGACGGCCTCCGCCTTCTCTCCAAGAGCGCCGGACAACATCCGCGGGTACACCCGCCGCAACATCAATCCGCCGGACCCGCACGACGTTATGATCGGACAGTTACCGACGCTCAGCAACTCGATATTTTTACGCGCAAGCTCCAAAGCCGCTTCCGGCTCGCCGCCAATCTCCATCGGGGTGCCGCAACAGGTTTGTCCCGAGGGAATAAAAACGCCGTATCCCAATCCGCGTATGATGTGAATGACCGCTTCACCTATGGTTGGGTACATATAATTTGCCGCGCAGCCCGTGAAATAGACAATATCGCCCTTATGCGGCCTTTCCTTGGGAGGAACGTATTCGGGAAATCGTTCCCGCAACGGTGTGCGGGCCAATTGCGGAACCGGCTGATCCGCGGCTACGAGAGGGAGGGGAAACCTGCGCCGCAACCCGCTGGAAGCGGGCAGAGCGGCAAATGCAACCGACTGGAATATGCTGCCGCTTTTAACAAACGCGGTCATAAGGCCTTGCTTTGGCATAACGTAGCGATACAGAATCTTTTTCCCGAGGGGCTGGCCGATCGCATCGGCAATGAACGCCCGCGCCGCCGCCACGACGCTGTCCATCCTGACGTTGCCCGGACAATTTTTGACGCAGGCCAGACAAACCAAGCAGTTATCAAAAATCTCCATGACCTGTTCAGTTATGCTCTGCCTGCCTTCGGCGAGATTCCTGGCAAGCATCATCTTCCCTCGCGAGCAGTATGATTCACTCCGCATGACGCCATACACGGGACAAACGCCGGTACAGGATCCGCACTTCGAACATTTGCCGAGTTCTTCCGTCAATACCGCCAGAAAATGTTCACGCGCCGGATTTTTACCGCCGGTTGCGCTCATGCCTTTTCCTCCGGAAATACTTTTCCCGGATTCAATATTCCCTTCGGATCCACTGTTCGCTTAAGATCACGCATGCATTGTATGGTATCCCTATCAAGATTGAGCGGCAGGAAAGCTTGTTTTGCGATTCCGATACCGTGCTCGCCTGAAATCCTCCCTTCCAGGGCCGCAGCGGTTGCAAAAATGGTTTCAACCGCCTGATGAGCCCGCTTTTCCTCCTCCGGCCCATCGCCGAACAGGACATTGACATGGATATTGCCGTCTCCCGCATGGCCAAAACTTGCAATCAGCAAATTGTATTTCTGTGAAATCATTGTGATCTGTTCAACCATCTCCGATATCCGCGCCCGGGGCACGACGATATCCTCATTGAACCGGAACGGCTTGACCCTTTTGAACGAAGCGGAAATGAGACGCCGCGCCTGCCAGAGAATATCGCTCTCCTCCCGTGTGCCGGCCACATGGCTGCCAACAAGCGGAAAATCGTTACATACAGCCAGAATCCGGCTCATTTCCTCTTCCGTCTGGCGTTCGCTTCCATCCACTTCTATGATGAGCAACCCTCCTGTCTCGTCCGGCAGATCAATACCAAGAAATTCCCTGGCGCAACGGATGCACAGGGAATCCATAAACTCAAGCGTGGCGGGAACAATCCCTTCCAGCAGGATGGCATTGACCGCCTTGATGGCGTCATTCAAGGACACAAAATCTATCCTGCAGGTTTTCTTGCGCTTCGGCAGAGGGATCAGTCGCAGATACGCGCGCGTCACGATACCGAGCATTCCCTCGGAGCCGACGAAGACAGCCGCCAGATTAAATCCGACAACATCCTTGATGCACTTGGATCCCGCCTGGATGACCGAGCCGTCGGGCAACACCACTTCCAACCCCAGTACATAGGCAGCGGTGACGCCGTACTTGACCGCCCGCATGCCTCCCGCGTTTTCCGCGATATTGCCTCCGATGGTGCTGAACGCCATGCTCGCGGGGTCCGGAGGATAAAACAAGCCCTTCGCCTCCACTGCCTGGTGGAGTTCCGCGGTAATAACCCCCGGCTGCACCGAAACGACAAAGTTTTCTCTGTCAATTTCTATTTCCTGCATCCGCTGCAGAGAAAGCACTATGCCGCCCTTAACCGGCACCGCGCCCCCCGTTGTTCCGGAGGCGGCTCCTCTCGGAGTGACAGGGATGCCATTCCGATGGCAATACTCCATGACCCGCGAAACCTGCCCTGTTGTTTCAGGAAGGCATACGGCCCAAGGCGTTGCTTCCACAACCTGGGAATCATACGCATACCCGCTGACGGCTTCAGGACTGTCCAGCAAACCTCCCGGAGGAAGGAGCAGGCGGAGTTCCCTCCGATATTCAGTGCACATGGCTTCCTCAATCAGGTATTTTGCCGCATACAGTGCCGTCCGGGCATGCGCGTCTTCATATTCAAGCAGCGTAGCTATACCAGAACGGCCAAAGAGCGGACCGGCCTGAACACAGGACGGGAGAAAAGTACTGGTCAGAAATCGTATGCATACCCCAGATCAAACGCCGCATAGTTTTTGTCGAGCGCTTTCGCGGGAATGGTATTTTTCAGCGCTTCCTTGCATTCCGCGGCGGAAACCCAACCGGACAGTTTTGCGAAAGCCCCGAACATGACGACATTGGCGGCCAGCTCCAGCCCCAGCGAATCCGCCGCGAGCGATGTCGCGGGGATCCGCATCACATTTGTAAACCTGGCGGGTATGGAAGTGACCAACGTCGAGTCGATCAACAAGTTGCCGGAACTCATGAAATCACATGCATATTTATCCAGTGAGGGCTGCGACATGGAAAGCAGCCACTCCAAACCCATCGGTTTGATATAGTCTATTTCGGCATCGGAAATAATGATGTCGGTTTTGCAGGCGCCGCCGCGGGATTCCGGGCCGTAGCTCTGCGATTGCGCCACCTCCATCCCTTTTATCTCGCCCGCTGCCCGGGACAGAAGGACGCCGATAGTGATGACGCCCTGCCCGCCGAATCCCGCGATACGAACTTCATTGCGCATTGTCTTTCCTTTTTACTTTTGCCGTGACGGTAATTGCCATCTCCGGACAGGTCCATTCACAGTTTGCGCACTGGATGCATCCGGCATCCTCATAATCGGGAACGACGTGGCCGCCTTTGTTACGCCGCTTCCCATCCCTTAACGCGCCAGGCTTGCAGACCGCTATGCACAGCGAGCACCCCTTGCATATCGCCTCGTCCACAATAATCTTTTGCATTGCTGGCCTCTTATACTTTAAACGGCTTATATGCCGGCTTGTCGGGAGCGTGATGCAATACCCCGGTATGAAACTGACCGGATTCAAGTTCCGCATCCAAATTCTTCACGGAACGCCGTTTGAGTTCCGCGAACAGGAAACGGGGCTCACCATCGCCGAACATGTTCCGCCCGGCTTGCACCGGGCATTGGGTGATCACGTCGATCAACGAAAACCCTTCATATGCAATTGCCTTTTCAAGCAGACCCGCGAGGCTTCGCGGGTTGGCCGTGCTTTCCCGGGCGACAAAACCGCCTCCCGCGGCCACGACCAGTTTCGCCGCGTCAAAAACCGGCTCGTGGCTGCCGTAAGGTGATGTTTTGGTTTTGCTTTTCAACGGGGTCGTCGGCGACATCTGACCGCCGGTCATTCCATAAATGTAGTTATTGACGAGCACGACGGTCAGATCCATATTGCGTCTGGCCGCATGGATGAGATGGTTGCCGCCGATACCGAGGCAGTCGCCGTCGCCGGAGAACACGACGACCTTGCGGTCCGGCTGCGCAAGCTTAAGGCCGGTAGCTATGCTGAGCGCCCTGCCATGCATGGTATGCATGACGTCGGCATTGATGAACACTGGCAACCAGCTTGAACAGCCTATACCGGAGACAAAAGAGAATTTTTCGATGCCGAGCTTGTCCAGCACGCGTAAGGTCACGTTCAAAATGGTGCCGTCACCGCATCCGGGACAAAAAATCGTCGGCAGCGATGTTTTTCTCAGGTATTTCTCAGCAAGCGGATGCATTGGAACCTCCCTTTATCGCGTCGAGTATTTCGAAAGGCGAGTGCATTTCGCCGCCGGGTTTGGGGAGAGACCGCACCGGCCCGCAGACCGAGTACTGTACTTCGCGGCATAGCTTTCCGCTGTTCATTTCCGGCATGATAAACGCTCTTCGCCTTTCGCGGGCCAGCCTTCCGAAAAGGGCTTCCGGAAACGGAAACAGGGTGCGCAACTGGACAAATCCGGCGGCGATGCCTTGCGCTCTGGCTTCCCGCACCGCCCGGAGAGCGGGACGCGCCGTGCTGCCGTAAGCGACGACTATCGTGTCCGCGTCATCGACGTGCTCCAGCCTGCAATCCTGGATATCATCAAGATTGTCGCGGATTTTCGCATGAATACGCGCGACGTTCCGCGCGCTTTCTTCTATCAGGTGCCCCACCCGTGTGCCGTCAACGGCATGGAGCTGGCCATCAATGAGAATGTTGCGGCCTTCGCCGAAATTGGCGCGATAGGGCACCCCCCTGTTGGAAGATATGGGTTCGAACGTTGTATACGGATGCCCGGCGGGCGGCCCGACCCTGTTGATGATCTCCGGATTGCCCGGAATCATGACCCGCTCGCGGGTATGCCCCACGATTTCGTCCGACAGGATGATTACCGGCGAGAGATAGCGCTCGGCAAGATTGAAGGCCCGTATCGTCAAATCAAGAGCCTCCTGGGCGGACGACGGCGCAAGGACGATTATCTCGTAATCTCCGTGGCTGCCGTATTTCGCCTGATACACATCCTGTTGGGCCGAAATCGTCGGCTGCCCCGTGCTCGGCCCGCCGCGCATGACATTGACTATGACCAGGGGCGTCTGGGACAGACAAGCATACCCTATGCCCTCCTGCATGAGGCTGAACCCCGGGCCGGAGGTGGACGTCATGGCTTTTTGCCCCCCCCAGGCCGCGCCGATAAGAGCTCCGATGGAAGCCAGCTCGTCTTCCATCTGGATGTAGATCCCATCCAGGCGCGGCATTTTCTGGGCCATCACTTCAGCGATCTCAGTCGCGGGCGTGATTGGATACCCTGCGAAGAACCGGCAGCCGGCAAGAATGGCGCCTTCGGCACAGGCTTCATTTCCTTGCAGCACAACAGCCCGTGATTTCTGTTCCATTTTTCTCCCCTTCTAAAGCGATCCGCGATTCTCGTTTGACAAAATTTTTACTACATTTTATGAAGTGACTACTTTATTTGACTGCGGACGTCAATCAGGATTATTCGCCCGGCGGCTTCAGGCAATCGGCAGCGGCCAGCCTACCCTAATTATGCATCTACTTGGAGGATTTTATGGATTTTTCACTCACGCAGGAACAAAAGCAACTTATCAGCAGTCTTGATGAAGTTGGGAGGGACGTATTCGCCGCCAAAGCAGCCAGATGGGATCAGAACCACGAATATCCCTGGGAAAATATAAAAATACTTAATGACCTCGGCGTCTTGGGCATGACCATTCCGGAGCGGTTCGGCGGGCCCGAAAGGCCGCTTATCGACGCGGCCCTGGCCGTTATGACCGTTGCCAAGTACTGCGGCGTCACCGCCAGGGTTATTGTTGAGACCAACATGGGCGCGCTGGGCTGCATCATGGCTTACGGTACCCCGGAACAGGCCCGGCTCGTGGCCGACCGCATTCTCAAGGAAGGCGACAAGCCCGCCATCGGCATGACCGAGCCCGAAGCCGGCACGGCCCTTACCGACCTTGTCACCCGGGCCGACAAGCAGGGCGGCAACTGGGTCATTAACGGGAAAAAGCATTGGATCACCGGCGGCGGCGTTTCCAAAAGCAACCTTATCTTTGTCCGCTTCTTCGACAACGGCAAAGAACTCGGCATCGGGGCCGTCCTCGTGGATCTCGGCCACCCCGGCTTCACGATCGGCAAGGCGGAAAAGGCCATGGGACTCAGGGGAATCCCGGAAACGGAAATGTTTTTTGAAGACTGCGTGGTGCCGGATTCACGAGTCGTTGTGCCGGGCAAGGGGTTTGAAGGATTCAAAAAGCTCATGAACAGCTATAACGGCCAACGCGTGGGCGCAAGCGCGGTCGCCCTGGGTCTGGCCATGGGTGCCCATAATCTGGCCGCCGACTACATGCTCAAGCGCAGGGCCTTCGGTAAAGCGCTCAGCGAATTCCAGGGCTTGCAATGGGAAATGGCCCAGGCCGAAGTTAAAATACATTGCGCCTACCTGCTTATATGCCAGGCGGCATGCAACGCCAAAGCCCTGCCCAATAATGTGCGCATGCCCGCAATGCACGAAGCGTCCATGGCCAAAGCCTATACGGGACAGGCGGCGATAGACGTCGTCAGCGATAGCCTGCAAATGTTCGGCGCCGCGGGATACGCCGAGGATCTCCCCATCGAGCGGATATACAGGGATGTCCGGATGTTCAAAATCGGCGGCGGCACAACGGAAGCCCAGTTGAACATGATAGCCAGGCATGTGTTCAACAGGAAATTTGATCTGCGCAAATAACGTTCACCGTTTACAGAACGCAACGGGCCGGCGCGCACCCGTTGCGTTCCCATGAGGACATGCCATTGCCCATATGGGAACAAACCTTTCTCGGCGTTCAGGGCAGCGTTTTCGGTGTCCTTCTGCCCTGTACCGGGATTCTTTCGGTCATCGCCCTGGTCGTTACAAGGCTTTCGCCGCTGTTGTCGGGACAGCGCAACCCGCGGACCGACAATATTCCCGCGCGCCTCGGAAGGCTTTTCCGTCTCGGCCTCTTCCAGACCAGGCAGTTTCGCTATTTTTGGCACGGCGTCGCGCACAGTTTTATTTTCTACGGTTTTCTTTTCAGTTTTCCCCATTTGGTCATAATGATCCTGTTGGGCGTTCCCGGCATGGAAGAGCCGCATTCCCCGGCATGGAACCTGTATCTGCAGCTATGCGATGTCGCCGCGACAGCGATTCTCGCCGGCTGTATCCTGGCCTTTCTCTGCAGGGCATGGCTGTCGCCGCATCGCTTCCCGGCGAACAGGAAATGGAGCGCCTACGGCATCCTCGCCTTTGTCTTCTGCCTGACCGCGTCCGAAGTCTGTTTCAGGGCCGCCCTGGCCGCTCTCAACCCGGAAACCCGCGCCCTGCCCTTCGCCGCGTCCGCGCTGGCGCCCCATCTCTTTGCGGCGGGCGTCTCCGATACCTGGGCATTCGCGTTCTGGCTCACCCACGAAATCCTGTTTTTCGGCTTTCTTTGCATAGTGCCTTGCAGCAAACAGTTCCACGAAATGCTCGGCCTGTTCTCGGTATGGGGTTCTCGTATCGAAACCGGCACGGTCAAGCCGTGCCGGTACGGAATATCTGAAGAAAACATGGATACGCTGCCGTATTTGGGCGCGGCATCAATGAAAGACTTCACAAAAAAGCAACTTCTCGGATTTTATGCCTGCGCGGATTGCGGCCGCTGTTCGGACAACTGTCCGGCAACCCTTTCCGGCAGAAGTTTGTCGCCGAGAGAGTTCACGCACAGAGGCAGAAAAGCCCTGGAAAACAAAGCGGACACCCTTCCGTGGTCGGAATCTGAAATCTGGGACTGCGTTCTTTGCGGTGCCTGTGAACGGGAATGCCCTTTGGGAGTTGAATATATCGACGCGATGGTCGACCTGAGACGCTACGCCGTTGAGCGGGGCATCGTCCCACAGGGAATGGGCACGGTATTGGAATGCATGCAACGCACAGGGAGGCCGCTCAAAAGACCCGGCGGCAAACTGTGGACTCCGGAAACCGGAGCGAACGAAGGCGCCGGACAAAAAATTGCCTACCTGCCTGGATCGTTTACAATTTCCGACCCAGCCACGCACGATATATCCTCCGCCGTCATGGCGCTTCTTACCGTTGCCGGATTTCGCCCCGTGCTTCTTCCCGAGCCGTGGCGTGACGCCGGTAACGAAGCCAGACGCTGGGGCGACGAATACCTTTTCCGGCAACTGCGCGATGCCGTGGTAAAGATGGTGGAAGAGAGCGGGTTGACGGCAATTGTCACCGAAGACCCGCACACGTTTAACACATTGCGCAACGATTACCGGCTGCCCGTCGCCGTCACCCATGTAAGCGAACTTTTGGCTGACGCCTTCTCCTCACGCCACTTCGGACCACTGAAGGCCGGAATATCCGGAACCTGCGCTTTCCATGACCCTTGCTACCTTGGACGCCATAACGGCGTTTACGAAGCCCCGCGCCGCATAATGGATGTAATGGGTCTTAAAAGAATCGAATTGCCGCGCAGTAAAGACAAGGCCTTCTGCTGCGGAAGCCCGTCGGCGTTTTTTTATGAGCCGGCCTCAAAAAAGCGCCCCGCAGGCCTGCGGCTTCAGGAAGCGATTGATTCGGGAGTGGATGTTCTGATTACAGCATGTCCCTGGTGTTATGCGAACTTCACCGCGGAAAGCCAGAGTATGGACACGACCATCAGCGTTCGGGATCTGAGTTCCATGTTGTTGCATTTCCTCCGCGGAACGCCGGCGGCGGAAAACGCCGACCAACAACATGCTGAAACCCTGCCGGAACCAAGGCTGCCTGCTGCATGCGCTTTCGAGAATGGATAATTTTTATTAAAAATATTGGAATGTTAATAAAAAAACACCTACTCTCTTTGTAAAGCGGCGCCTGCGCGATGGCTGTTGACAATAAAATGAATATCTGTGATCATTACAAAAAGAGTAGGATTTACTTCATAACAATTTGCAAAATTATAAAGATTATATAAGAAATTGAATAAGTGATAATAAATAATTTCATTGATGTCGGCATTGCTCATGTTGGTCATTTTGAGCGATTCCACTCGCCGTGTACATGAAACAGCAACGGCATGGCGTTTGTCACAATCAGCGAAGCGGGAGGAATGATGAAGCTTTTATTAAAAACGTTTATGGTCACGGATATTGCGCTTGATGAAAAAACCGAACTCAGAAAGGGAGTTCTGTCTGTCAATGCGGATGACTTGCGCGCCGTTCTTTTGAAAGACGAGGTTATCGCGGATGTGACGTTCGATGTGGCCAGACCGAATGAATCTGTCCGTATCATCCATGTTCTGGACGCCGTTGAGCCGCGCATCAAAGCCGAAGGCCCCGGATGCTGCTTTCCCGGGTTTATGGGATCCCCGGTCACTGTGGGGGATGGCGTGACGCACAGACTCGGAGGAATGGCCGTCATCACCACAGGCGTCAATATGCAGCTTCCGAGTTGCTCGGAAACGGGCGTGCTTGAGTTTAACGAGTCCGTTATTGATATGTCCGGCGAAGGCCGCCTGTATTGCGCCTGTTCAGGCACAATAAATTTTTGCGTCAATATCACCACAATCACCGACATTACCCCGGAGCAATACGACGACGCCGTCAGGATGGTCGCATTGCGGACCGCCGTGTATCTGGCCCGGTGCACCATAGACATGCCATGCGATAGCGAAGAGGCTCTGGAAATCGGCATCGTCGATCCCAAGCTCCCCAATGTGGCGTATATCAACCAGATACAGTCCCAAGGACCGATTTGCAGAACGTTTTTGTACGGCATGCCCATGGAAGGCTATTTCACCCCCACTCTTCTTGACCCCAATGAATTGATGGACGGCGCCATCGTCAGTTCGAACTATCGTAATTTCATGCGGTATTGCACCTATATGCAGCAAAACAATCCCGTGGTCCGCACACTGTTCTCCCGGCACGGCAAAGAGGTAAACTTCGTCGGCATGGTTGTGACGAGAGGGCATTATGACAACCAGCAATCCAAAGTGCGCGCCGGCAGTTTTGCGGCCAAACTGGCGGCGTTGCTGAAGGCAAACGCATGCATGCTGACCTTGGAAGGCACGGGAAACTCCAATGTTGATTATATGGCCGCGGTGCAGGCCCTGGAATCGTCCGGCATCGCTGCCGCGCCGATTGTGCATGAAATGTGCGGCACCAACGGCGAAAGCCAGCCCCTCTTCGACATCGCTCCCAAGGCGGCGTCCATTGTAAGCGGCGGAAACGTCGACCAGCGGTTCACCATGCCGGCCGTGGACAAGGTCATCGGCGGCAACAGCGTGAAGTTCAACTATGCCGAACTGGCGCTTCTTTCGGATGACCCCCATATTTCGCGGACGGTGACGGCGCACTTCTACTTTTGCGGATACCGCACCATGCAGGACAACGGTCTCAGGGCCTTCGAATTTTAGCTGCATGTATTTCAATTCAAATAGGAGAAGCAACGCATGAAAATTGTGCATTTTATCAATCAGTTTTTCGCCGGCTTCGGCGGTGAAGAGCAAGGCGATACGCCTTACGGCTTCTTCGCGGAGGCCAAGGGCCCGGCTATCGCCCTGCGGAACGCCTTGCCGCAGGATGCGACAGTTATCGCCACCCTGTACTGCGGCGACAACTACGGCGCCGAACATACGGAAGATTTCCTCAAGCAGGCTCTGGAGACGCTCGGCAAGCTCAAGCCGGACGTCATCGTCGCGGGTCCCGCATTTAATGCCGGCCGTTACGGTTTGAACTGCGGCAAATTGCTTGAAGCCGCCAAAAATTCTTTGGGCATACCCGGCGTGGCGGCCATGTCTCCCGACAACCCGGCCGTGCCGCTTTTTCGCAAGGAATGCTACATTATCCCAACAGGTCCCACCGCAGCATCCCTCCCCAAAGTCATGCCGCCCCTCGCGGCCTTTGCCCATAAACTGGGAGCGAAGACTCCCCTGGGTTCCGCCGAAGAAGAAGGCTACATGCCCCGGGGCATTCGCCTGAACGTCAATACGGGCGTCAGCGCGCAGGAACGCGCGATGGCTATGCTTTTGGCGCGCCTCTCGGGAAAAGAATGGGCGACCGAGGTTCCCGGCCTTCAGTATGAACAGGTGTCGCCCCCTCCGCCGCTCAAGGATATTGCCGGAGCCACCATCGCGCTCGTCACCGAAGGCGGCGTGGTGCCCACGGGCAACCCCGACCGCCTTGAAACCCGGTATTGCACCAAGTGGAGCCGCTATCCCCTTTCGGGGAACGATCTGAAGCAGGGCGATTATGAAGCGTGGCACGGAGGATTTATCACCACCGCCGTGCTTGAAGACCCTGACAGGAACGTGCCCTATGACGCTCTGGCGGAACTCGCTGACGAGAAACTTATAGGCGTGTTGTATCCCGAGTATTGTGTCACCACGGGCAACGCCGGCACCGTGTCGACCATGAGCAAAATCGGCAGGGAGATGGCCGACTACCTGAAAGGCAAAGGAGTGTCGGGCGTCATTCTGACCGCCACCTGAGGGACGGGCACGCGTAGCGGTGCTACGCTCTCAAAAGAATTTGAACGCGCCGGTATTCCCACAATCTGCGTGACCGCGCTGCATGGCGTTGCCGAACAGGTCGGCACCAACCGCATTCTTGTCGCCGGGAAATTCCACCATCCCTTCGGGAGGCCGGAATTACCCAAAGACAAGGAATTCCAATGGCGCAAACAGGTGGTAAAAAGAGCGCTGGATTTACTTACATGCCCGGTGGAGGCTCCCACGGTTTTTTATGTGGAAGAGCCGGGGGTATAACTCACGCGCCATGTATGCGTAAAATTTCCTCCAACGTCATTTTGGACCTTGTCCGCTAAACTCTGGACAGGAAGTTTGTTCGAATATTGTAGCGATTGTGCCGGTTATCCTTTAACCACCGTAATGGAGAAGGTAATGAAGAAAGTTCTCGCAAGTATCGCGCTGCTTGTCTTTTCTCTCCTGCTGGGCGCGGCTCCGGCTATAAGCCGGGGCGACACGCTCACTGTTGGCATCACGCTGGACGGCAAAACCCTCGACCCGCAAGCCACCACGCAAGGCACCACCTTCGGCGTGTGCTGGCACGTTTCTGAAACCCTGGTCACGGTAAAAGACGGCAAGATCGCGCCGCTCCTGGCAACAAGCTGGAAAATGCTTGATGACAAGCAGACTTACGAATTCACCTTGAAAGACAAGGTTACGTTCCATAACGGCGAACTCATGACAGCCGACGACGTGGTCTATTCCTTCCAGCGCGCCATGAGCCCGGCGGGCGCGACAACCAGGGGCTGGTCCATGTACCTGGCCGATGTCGGCAAAAAGGATGAAAAGACGGTTTACCTCAAAGCCAAGAGCCCCATGGGACAAACCTTCATAGGCATGTTGTCGCACCCCTGGGCTTCCGTATACAATAAAAAATATACCGAAGCGGTGGGGAAGGACTATGGGCAAAAACCCGTGGGTACCGGCAAGTTCAAGTTCAAGAACATGGTTCTCGGCGACCGAGTGGAGCTTGAACGCTTCGACGGCTACCACGGCGAAAAGGCCAAGGTGAAGAACCTTATCTTCCGCACCATCGTCGAGCCCTCCGGTCGGACCATCGAGCTGGAGAGCGGCGCCATTGACGTGGCCACGGAAGTCGCTCCCGTGGATGCGGGCCGTCTCAAGGACAACCCCAAGCTTGAGTTTGTCGAAGTGCCTTCGTACCGCCTGCACCATATCGGCATTGATGTTACCTCGCCGCCTTACGACAACCTTAAGGTACGGCAGGCCATGAGCCTGGCCATCAACCGCCCCGGCATCGTCAAGACGGTGTTCAGAGGCTTTGCCGCGCCGGCCAGGGGTCCCATTCCCCCCACCATCGATTACAGCCAGCACGATCAGTCTCCCGAGTTGCCTTATGACCCGGCCTTGGCGAAGAAACTCCTGGCTGAAGCGGGATATCCCAACGGTTTCAAGGGCAAGATGATGACCGGCGAGCGGTACGACTACCAGAAGGGCGCTACCGTCGCGCAGAGCAACCTCAGGGATATCGGGATAGATCTGGAACTGAGGATTTTTGACACCGCGACCCTCGTCGAATACATGCGTCAACCCAAGCACGAACCTTACGGCACCAACAACTGGGGCGGCAACGTGCCCACGTCCGACCCCTTCTTCTACTTGAACGCCCTGTACCACTCAAGCAACATCGGCAATACCAACCGCTCGTATTACAAGAATCCCGAACTCGACACGCTGCTCGATCGTGGCGTGGCCGAGGTGGACCCCGCCAAAAGAAACGAATACTACGCCAAGGCCTGGAGCATCCTGAACCGGGACCTGCCGCTGATTCCCCTGACCTATGCCATTAACATCTATGCCAGGGCAAAGAACCTGAAGGGAGTGTCCTTCGCGCCGACGGCCATGAACTGGTACGGCGACGCGTACTTCGAATAACCTTGGCCGCGCCGTCCCGTCCGGTTTTCTCTTCGCCGGGCGGGGCGGCGCCTTGCCGCAAATGCCGGTTGCGCTCGAAGCGCCTGCCGGAGCTTTTTCCTTCTCCAGGCCGGTTCGCGATTATGCGTTTACACCCATTTCAGTTACAGCCGGGCGGAAGAAAGACAAGATGAGGTGAGGTGCAGATATGATTCGATATACGCTGAAAAGAATTCTTAGTGTGATTCCGGTGGCGCTTGGGGTGACCTTTCTCCTGTTTGCCCTGCTCTACGTGACCCCCGGCGATCCGGCGCGGATATTTCTCGGCGACCTGGCGGCGGAAGAAGACCTTCAGGCTTTCCGGCATGAGCACTATCTGGATCGCTCCCTGCCCGCACGTTACGGCATATTCATCTATAAAGCGGTCGTGGAGCAGGATCTGGGCCGTTCCTTCATGACGCGCCGCCCGGTGATGGATGAAGTTATCAACACATTTCACATCACCGTGAAGCTGGCGGGCGGCGCCATAGTGATCGCCACCATATTCGGCCTGCTCTTTGGAATTATCTGTGCGGTCAAGCAGTATTCCATTTTTGACAACCTGGCCATGGTATTTGCCATGCTCGGCATTTCCATCCCGCTTTTTTTCCTGGGCTTGCTGCTGATCCTGCTATTTTCCGTACAATTACGATGGCTGCCGTCCTCGGGTTTTGACACCCTGAGCCAGCGCATCCTGCCCTGGATAACCCTGGCCGCCCTCTCCATGTCCATTATCACGCGCATGACCCGTTCCAGCATGCTTGAGGTCATCCGTTCCGACTACATCCGCACCGCCAGGGCCAAGGGGCAGAGGGAGCTGGTAATCATTCTGAAACATGCGCTCCGCAACGCCCTCATTCCCATCATCACCATTGTGGGCATTCAGTTCGGGCACCAGCTCGGCGGCGCCATTCTGACGGAATCGGTTTTTTCCATTCCCGGCATGGGCCGATTGGCGGTGGAGTCGATCAAGGGCCGCGACTACCCCCTGGTGCAGGGGACCGTGCTCTTGATCGCCGTTGCCTATGTGGTCATCAACCTGCTGGTGGACCTGCTCTATGCCTGGGCCGACCCGAAACTGCGCGACAGGTATCGCTGATGCGCGGGCGTCACACAGCGCGAAATCCGTTCGCCCCCACCAGAGGTCGTCTATGAAATTACTGCAGAAAAACAGCTATCTTTACCTGACGTTGGTACGGTTGCGCCGGAACAGGCTGGCTATTCTGGGGCTGATCGTGATGGTTCTGATGATTCTGTTGGCCGTCTTCGCTCCCTGGATTACTCCCTATGACTACGCGGCCCAGGATCTGATGAACTCTTTTGAACCGCCAAACTGGAAACACCCTTTCGGCACCGACGACTTCGGTCGGGACATCTTGAGCCGCATTATCTACGGCTCACGCGTTTCCTTGCAGGTCGGCGTCTTCGCGGTCCTTCTCGCCATGCTCTCCGGCGGAATTCTGGGGGCTGTTTCCGGTTACTATGGCGGCCGCATCGACGGATTTATCATGCGCTGCATGGATATTTTGCTGTCCATCCCCCAGATAGTCCTGGCTATCGCCATTGCCGCGGCCCTGGGGCCCGGACTTCTGAACCTGACCATTGCCGTGGGTGTGGCCGCATTGCCCACCTTCGCCCGGGTGGTGCGCGGCGCGGTCCTTTCCATCGTGGGGCAGGAATATATCGAAGCGGCCCGGTGCATGGGCGCTTCCGACGCCTGGATCATCGTCAAGCACATCCTGCCCAACTGCAGCGCGCCCATCATCGTGCAAGCCAGCATTCGGGTGGCGCAGGCCATTCTGGCCGCGGCCGCTTTGAGCTTTCTGGGGTTGGGCATTGTTCCCCCCACCCCGGAATGGGGGGGCATGCTCTCCGAGGCGCGCGGCTATGTGCGCGACTACGCCTACATGACCATTTTTCCCGGCCTGGCCATCATGATCACCATCATGGCTCTGAACTTCCTGGGCGACGGCCTGCGGGACTCCATGGACCCCAAAATGAAGCGATGAAAAAGGACCGGAAAAATGAGCGGCGCGCGGATTGTCATAACATCATGAAGTTTTTCCCAGAGAACGCAAGGATATGGAGATATGACGCAGCAGAATGAACTCTTTTTGGATATCAGAAATCTGCGGGTGCAGTATGAAACGGACACCGGCCTGGTGAAAGCCGTCGAAGGCCTGAGTCTCAGTCTGGCCAAAGGCGAGGTTCTGGGGCTCGTGGGCGAGACCGGAGCGGGCAAAACCACTACCGCTCTCGCCATCATGCGTCTTATCGCCTCTCCTCCCGGCAGGATCGTCAGCGGCAATATTTTTCTGGAAGGCGCGGATATACTGACCAAGTCGGAAGAAGAAATGCGCCACATCCGGGGAGACAAAATCGCCATGATCTTCCAGGATCCTATGACCTCGCTCAACCCCTCGCTCTGCGTGGAAGAACAAATTGCGGAAATTATTCGCCTGCATCAGAAGGTGAACAGTAAAGGCGCCCTGGAAAAGGCGCGGCAAATGCTCGAACTGGTGGGCATCAGGCCCGAGCGCGGGCCGGAGTATCCTCACCAGTTCAGCGGAGGAATGAAACAGCGGGTGGTGATCGCCATTGCCCTGGCTTGCAGCCCCAAGCTGCTGATCGCGGACGAGCCGACCACCGCCCTGGACGTGACCATCCAGGCCCAGATACTGGAACTCATGCGGCAACTCAAGGAACGGTTCAATACCGCCACCATCCTGATCAGTCACGACCTTGGCGTGGTGGCCGAATTGTGCGATTCCGTGGCCATCATCTACGCGGGCCGCATCCTGGAAAAGGCGGACGTCAAAAGCCTGTATGACGAGCCCCTGCACCCGTACACTCAAGGGCTTTTCAACTCCATGCCGGCTCTCACCGCGAATGTGGCCCGCCTGAAAACTATCCCGGGCCTGCCGCCGGACCCGACGAATCTGCCGGCCGGTTGTTGTTTTGCCGATCGCTGTGCCTTTGTTGTTCCGCTCTGCCGCGAAAAGGCCCCTGCCATGATCGAATACAGACCGGGGCATTTTGTCTCCTGTTTCAAAATGGACGGCTCCCTTGAAGCCGGCACAAGGAGCTAGCCATGAGCACCGCAACAGCACGCCCCTTGCTCGAAATCCGCAATCTGCAAAAATTTTTCTCCACGCCCAAAGGGGCCTTGCACGCCGTGGACGGGGTAACCATAGATATCGCCAAAGGCGAAACGCTGGGGCTGGTGGGGGAATCCGGCTGCGGCAAATCCACTCTGGGCCGTGTGGTCATCCGGCTTCTGGAAGCAACGGGCGGCTCAGTGTTCATGGATGGCGAGGACATTGTCACTTACGACAAAAACGCCCTGCGCGGTTTCCGCAAGCGGGCCCAGATGGTGTTCCAGGATCCCTATTCCTCTTTAAACCCTCGTCTTTCCGTGGAGCAGCTCATTTCCGAGCCCTTGCGCATCCACAAAGTTTACCCAAACGAGCGGGAAGTCTCGGCCAAGGTAAAGAAACTTATGGATACCGTCGGCCTTGCCCAGCGTTTCGCCACCGCTTTTCCGCACGAGCTTGACGGCGGACGGCGGCAGCGTATAGGCGTGGCCAGGGCTCTGGCCCTGAATCCGGAATTTATTGTGCTCGACGAGCCTGTCTCCGCCCTGGATGTTTGCATCCAGGCGCAGATACTCAATCTGCTTCAGGATCTCAAGGCCGAATTCCAGCATACGTATCTGTTCATCACGCATGACCTCAGCGTGATCAGGCACATTTCCAACCGCATCGCCGTTATGTATCTCGGCAAAATCATAGAACTGGCCGACCATCTGGAACTGTTCGCCAACCCGAGGCATCCGTACACTCAGGCTCTCTTGTCGGCTATCCCCGTGCCCCAAGCGGGTATTACCCGTAAGGGCCGTATCATTCTGGAAGGTGACGTGCCAAGCCCCGTCAATCCGCCGGCGGGCTGCCGTTTTTACGGACGCTGCCCCTCGCGCCAAAATGACTGTTTGCGGCAGCACCCGGATTTGATAGAAGAAAGCCCGGGGCACTTTGTCGCCTGCCTCCATCCTGGCCCCATTGCGGTGAAAAATGACGCGGAAAAAACTGCATGACATAATCACGCCAGTCTCGGAGGACGGGGAGTCGTTACGGTGGCAGGCGGCTGTTCCCCTTGTGACGAACCTTGTTTTATTGATAGAGGCCGTGCAGTTTGCTTTTATCGGGGCGCTTATCGTACTGGCGGTGTTGTGGACGGGCATCTGGCTGACGGACGGCATCCTTGCGCCGGCGGATGTGCTGTCCGCGTTTTGGATGTCCTGTCTTGTCTTTGCCGCCCTTCTGGCCGGCATTGCGGCGGTGTCAATCCTGTTCTTCGGCAACAGATATTTTGCCGTGTATCAGGCGGACGCATCATGTCTGTATTATGAAGGCTCCAGGGGACGGGATGAGCGACCCGGATTCTTTTATTATATACGGGCAATGCCGGTAGTTGGCAGCGTGCGGGCCGTGCGTACAAGCGGCAAGCGCCTGGCCTGGGAAAAAGCGGATCATATCCAGGATATTCCGTCCATGCGGGTCATCATCATCAAGCGGGGGTTTTGGCATATACTGCGCCTGTATACGCCGGATTCGGCCACCCACGAGCAGGTGGCGCGCTATTTGAAACAACGGCTGGAAAAAAAATAGGTTGCTTTTTCAGGCTTCGTTGCAGTTGGGCAGCGTCGTCTCAATCTGACAAGAGCCTTTTGACGCAGGCCAAGGACAAAAGGGCCGCTGTGCGACAGACCTTAGAACATTTTTTCCACGGGCCTGCGCTCGGGAATAATCACGTCCAGAGGCAGCCTGCCTTCGCGCCAGGCCTGTGAGACATACAGCCCGCAGTAGCATGAGCCGTATTCCGCCACGTCCGCCTCGCGGTAGTCGCAGGGACAGACGATGTCGCGGTCCTTATCCCGCTCGCCGCAGGCCAGACGGCAGGGACAGGTCATGTAGCCGAATCGTTCTTTGGTCACCAGAAGCTGTTCCAGCAGGGCCATGGTCATTTCCATGTCCTGGTTGAAAAAATAGCCTTTTTTCTCTTGCAGGGGGCGCAGGGCGTCGTGCAGTTGTTGCGGCGTCATGGCAAAATCCGAATTGTCGGCGCGCTGCGCCTACAAGTGCAGGGTTTTAATGATGTCGTCCTTTTTAAAACCCACGATCACGGTATCACCGCCATTGACGACCATGGTGGGAAAAGACACGCGGGGGTTGTATTCACGCACCTGGTCAAGGGTGTGCTGTTTTTCTTCGCCTTCCAACTTGTCCACGTATACGCATTCGAATTCGACGTGGCTGGATTCCAGAAATTCGCGAGCATGGCGGCAATGCACGCAGGTGGAGAGGGCATACAGCTTGACGGAGCAGTCGGACATAAAACCTCCCATTTTCTCCGTAAATATTACAGCAGCCGACCTGTTCAGGCAAGAGCTTCGGCAATAAAAACGGCTATGCGGCGTACGCACTCTTTCAGATCGCCGACGCTTTCTTCTTTTTTGCTGTGCATATCCCGCAGCACATAAAGCCCCCTGCCGCGATCCAAAGATTCTTTGGCCGCGTCAAGGTCCATATCGGGCAGCCGCCAGGCCACGCGCAGGCTGTGGTCGGCCTTTTGCGCCGTGCCGGCCATGTGCACGAGCAAATTGTCGCCGTTGTCCTGCCAGGAAAGGCGATCGCGGTTCTCTTCCGGCAGGGAGGAATGCATATCTTCCAGCGCGCCGACAACCGGTTCCAGCCGCGCGGCCGCCGCATCGCGCACCAGCTCGAAAGCCGAGCCTTCGGCGGAAGACGCGGCGGCGTCCTTTGCCTGGCGCTTTTGCAACTCGGCCGCCAGGATGGTCGCCGCGTCGTCCACCTTGGCGGGCTTTGGCGGCTCTTCTTTGACCAGGAGCTTGCGCAGCAGCAGCCAGACGGCGAACAGGGCAACAGCGCCTAGAACAAGGTTGATGTACATGCCGCCTCCATCAGGTGTCGTGCGACCATAGCATAAAAAAATGAACCCTTCCAGAGTCCGGAGCAATTTTCAAAAAAACCGGATGGATGGCCGCCGAACGAAAAGAGCGGATGCGTCGGACCAAGCTTGGCGGCAATAACGCGCACGCCGCCGCCATGTTACAGCTTGACAACAATCCGCCCGTCTTTCTAGTGTGACGAAATATTTTGCCCAAGCACTAAAGGACGCATCCTCCCGCAGGCGGGAGGTTTCCCCATGACACTGTTACACGGTATAAGGGAGAGCCTATGTCCAACCTTGAAAGTCAAAGAACCTACGCGCTGATCGGCACTGGAGGGTGCGGAAAAACGACCCTGGCGGAGATGCTTCTCTTCCAGACCGGGGTCGTCAACCGCCTGGGTAGAATCGAGGACGGAACCACCGCCCTTGACTACGAACCCGAAGAAATCAAGCGCCGGGGCAGCATTCAGCCGGGTTTCGCCACCTATCTCTGGGACAAGAGCCGCCATTTCTGCATGGACCTGCCCGGCGACAACAACTTTACCGGGGATGTGGACTGTTTGCTGCTGGCCGCCGACGCCGCCGTCTTTGTCATCGACGCCGTGGACGGAGTGCGCCCCCTGACCAAAAAATTGTGGGAAGCCGTAAAAAAAGCCGGCATACCCGCCTGCTGTTTTGTCAACAAGGTAGACCGCGACCGGGCCGACTTTTCCATGGCTCTTTCGGGACTCTCCACCATTCTGGGTCTGCGGACCGTGCTGCTGTATGCGCCCATCGGCGGGCAGACCGACTTTTCCGGCCTCGTCGACGTGCTGGGCAAAAAGGCCCTGTTCTTTCAGGCGGACGGTTCGGTCAAAATCGGCGATATCCCCGCCAACATGACCGACGACATGGCCACATTGCGCGAAACCGCCGTTGAAAACATCGCGGAAAGCGATGAAGCCCTGATGGAAAAATATCTGGACACCGGGGAACTGACCGAGGACGAAATCCGTTCCGGCCTGCGCACGGGCGTGAAAAACGGCGAACTGGTGCCCGTCATCGCGGGCGCGGCCCTTGAAAACAAAGGCGGCGCGCAGCTTCTGGACCTGATCCGGGACTTCTTTCCTTCCCCTCTGGACCACAAAGCCTGGACCGCCGAGGACGGTTCCGAACGCGCCAGCTCTCCCGACGCGCCGGCCGCCTGCTTCGTGTTCAAGACCATCGCCGACCCCTTTGCCGGGCAGCTCAGCATGGTGCGGGTCCTGTCCGGGTCCGTCAGCAGCGAATCAAACCTGAAAAACATGACCAGCGGCGAAAACGAACGCCTGGGCACCCCCATTTTGCTGGCCGGCAAAACCCAGACCCCGCTGAAAGAAGTCATGGGCCCCGGCGCCGTCATCGCCCTGGCCAAACTGAAAAGCACCAAAACCGGCGACACCTTGTGCGACGAAAAAGCGCCTTTCGCGCTCAGCGTACCCGCCCTGCCGCCGCAGCTTATTTCTTACGCCCTGGCCCCCAAGGAAAAGGGCGACGAAGACAAGGTGTACTCCGCCGTGCAGCGCCTTTTGGACGAGGACATCTCTCTGAAGCTGGCCCGCGACGAAGAAACCGGCGACATTCTGGTTTCGGGCATGGGGCAGTTGCATATCGAAATTTCCGTGGAGCGGGCCAAGCGCCGCTACAAGACCGAAATTTTGCTCAAAACCCCGAAAGTTCCCTATCGCGAGACCATCAAGGGCAAGGCCCAGGTGCAGGGGCGGCACAAAAAGCAGTCCGGCGGGCGCGGCCAGTTCGGCGACTGCTGGGTGGAATTCGAACCCCTGCCGCGCGGCTCTGGCTATCAGTTTGAAGACGGCGTCGTGGGCGGCGTGGTACCGCGCCAGTACATTCCGGCCGTGGACAAGGGCATTCAGGAAGCGTCCGCGCGCGGTTTCATCGCCGGCTACCCCCTGGTGGACTTCAAAGCCCGCCTTTACGACGGCAGCTATCACACTGTAGACTCGTCTGAAATGGCCTTCAAGGTCGCGGGTTCCCTGGCTTTCAAAAAAGCCATGGAAACCTGCAGGCCCATTTTGCTCGAACCCATTATGACCCTGTCCATCTCCATCCCCGACGAATTCATGGGGGACGTTATCGGCGACCTTTCCAGCCGTCGGGGCAAGGTGCTGGGTTCCGATTCCCAGGCGGGCATCACCGAAGTCAAAGCCAACGTGCCCATGAACGAAATTCTGCGCTACGCCCCCGACCTGCGGTCCATGACCGGCGGCCAGGGCGTGTTCACCATGGAATTTTCGCACTACGAAGAAGCGCCGGCCCCGGTCAGCGAAAAGGTGACTTCCGAGTTCAAACGCGAAAAAGACGAAGAATAACAACGCTGAAAAAACGAGCCATTCAGGGGCCGTTCCGCAAGGAGCGGCCCCTGCTGTTGCCGAAGTCCGCTTTGGCGACAGCCCGTGCGAAGGCGCCGGCGGCGTTCATTGCAGCCGGCAAGCGCGGAGCGGGCGCCTTCACAAAAGGTCATCCGCCTGAAGAAGCGGTCCGCCTTTTTTCGGCAAGCCCGCCCCATGACAGAACGCCGCTTCCTTGCGGAAGCGGCGTTCGTGTTCATTTACAGCATTTTACGCTTGAAATAGTCGCTTGACGGCGAGCCAAGCTCGCCTACGCCTATTTCGCGGCAAGGATTTGCTGACAAATCCTTGCGAGCATTTCAAGTGTGAAATGCTCTAGACGGCCCGTTTACGGACAAGACGATCAGATGCCTTTCGCCTGGCGTTCTTTCGCTTTGGCGGCTGCGCGTTCCTGCATTTTTGCCCTGGCGGCCTTCCATTCGGCTTTCGAGATCTTGCCGTCCTTGTCCGTGTCCACCGCAGCAAAACGTTTGTCCACGTTCTCGGGCTTCATGCGGGGAAAGCAGGCGTTACACTCGCTTTTGTCCAATAAGCCGTCC
>JAVBRE010000125.1:0-8563 GCA_031548325.1 Desulfovibrionaceae bacterium | reverse complement strand
TCGATGAAGTTGGGGGCCAGGGTGGCGCAGTTCAGGGCCAGAAAGGGCCCGCGCGAACGGGGGCTGGCGTTGTGCATGGCCTGAGCGAAGACTTCCTTGCCGGTGCCGGACTCGCCCGTGATCAGAATGTCGGCCCCCCCGGCGGCCATGGCGTTGGCTTTGCTTACCACGTCGCGCAAGTCGGCGCTTTCGCCGACGATGTCGGCGAAAGTATGCCGGGCGGTGTTGATACGGCTGAGACTGCTGCGCAACTGCTTGTTGCTGCGTTGAAAGCGGGCCAGTTCCTTGGACAGGCGCTGCACTTCCGTGATGTCCTTGACCACCGAAATGCCGCCGACAATACCGCCGTCGTGCCAGACGGGCGACATGTCGACGACGTATTCGACGTCGCCTTCTCTGCGATAAGCCCCTTCCACGGAGCGGCCGGTGCGCACCACGTCGGGCAGAATGGCGCCGGGCCGGGCGGCGCGCAAGGGCTTGCCGATGATGTCCGCCGCTTCGATGCGCACGATGCGCAGGTATTCCGGATTGACGTAGATGACGGTGCTGTCCGCGTCGATGATCAGAATGCCGTCAAAAATGGAATCAAGAATCCGGATGCTTTGCTCGTTGAGGATATCGGGAAAACGTAAAACGTCGGTTTTCATAGACGCTTCGATACTCCGCTTTGCCGCAGGCGTAAAGCCCATTGAGCCGGAACGGTCGGGAGCCGTGTAGCGTATTTTTCGGAAAAAGCGTATGGAAACGATAAATCTGTATTACAAGCGGGGGCGACATGCGCTGGCAAAATCGTGAGGAAAGCACCAATGTCGAGGACCGGCGCGGCCGGTCTTCCGGTTCCCGCGGCCTGGGCGGCATTCCCCTGCCGCGCGGCAAGGGCGGCATTGTCCTCATGCTTGTGGTCGTCGTGGCCGGATTTTACGGCGTTGACCTGACGCCGCTTCTGACCGGCGGCGGCGCGGACTCCGGCGTGAGCAGGCCCTATACGCCGTCGGCCAAAGAGCAGGAGATGGCGCGGTTCACCTCGGTCATTCTCAAAACCACGGAAGACGCCTGGCAGAACGTTTTTCAAAAAGCGGGCCAGCCGCCCTACAAGGCTCCGAAGCTGGTGCTGTACAGCGGTTCCACGGAAACGACCTGCGGTTACGGCCAGTCGGCCATGGGGCCCTTTTACTGCCCGGCGGACACGACCGTGTACATTGACCTTTCGTTTTACCAGGACATGAAAACAAAGCTCGGTGGCGGGGGCGACTTCGCCCAGGGCTATGTCATCGCCCACGAGGTGGGGCATCACGTTCAGCATCTGCTGGGCATAGACCGCAAGGTGCGGCAGATGCAGCAGGGAGCGCCGCAGGCGCAAACCAACCGGCTTTCGGTGATGATGGAATTGCAGGCCGACTGTTTTGCCGGCGTGTGGGGCAACGCCATGCGCAAAGAGAACATTCTGGAAGCAGGCGATCTGGAAGAAGCTCTCCGAACGGCGCAGGCCATCGGCGACGACCGCCTGCAAAAGCAGCGGGGAGGCCGGGTCGTGCCCGACAGTTTCACCCACGGCACGGCAAAGCAGCGCTACACCTGGTTCAAGCGCGGTTTTGATTCCGGCAATCCGAATAGTTGCAATACATTTGATGGTGTTGACCGCTGAAGGAAACCCGGAAGTCGGTCATCCGGGTTATCTTTGTTCAAACAAGACGGCGGGGATTCTTCGTGATACGAAGAATCCCCGTTTTTTACGAGAGCCGGGGGGATGGGACCCCGGTTCCCGGTTCTATTTGTCCGGAATGGTCATGGTCAGAAAACCGCCGGAAAATGACTTGCCGTGAATATCCAGGGCCAGGGTGCGGGTGACCCCGCCGCCAAGGGCCTCTTTCATCACGAAGTTGAGCGCGCCCAGTTGGGGCAGTTCATAGCGCGTGACTTCCCCTTTAACGATTTCGCCGAAAAATTCTTTGACCCTGGCCGCGGTCACGTATTTTTCGATCAGGGGATAGTTCTTCATGTCATAGACGATCAGCGAGATGTTGGCGGTGTTGCCTTTGTCGCCGGTGCGCGAGTGGGCTATGTCGTGCAGTTTCATGCTTATACCTCCTCATAGGCCACAACGGGCTTGACCATCTCGCGAGGCACAAAGGTCGAAAGCACGGCCACGACCTCGCGGGCGGCTTTCATGGCGCCCGCGCCTCCGGCCGGGCCGGTGACGTACAGCGCTTCAACCTCGTTGCCCACCAGGGCGGCTTCTTTCATGGATTTTGTGCGTATGGCCACCCTGGCCCGCACTTCGTACGGGTCGGGGTTGGACGCGCTCATGGCGCTGCCGTGCAGGGAGTTGATGCCGATGAGGTCGTAGCGTTCCTCGACGATGTCCAGCCCGATGATGCGCAGGCGTTCCTTGACGGTTTCAAGGGCCAGTCTGCCGCGCGCGACGGCGCCGGCTCCGCCGTAGCTCATCTGGCCTTCGCCGATGTAGCTGTCCACATAGCCGATGGAAACTTTCAGCGTATCGGGGCGTTGCCTGCCGGTAAAACCTTTGACGGCCACGCGGTCCTTGCCGATTTCTTCAAAAGTTACCCTGGAAAAGTCGGCGGTGACGTCCGGGGTCTTGTAGGCCGTGGGATCGTGCAGTTCATACAGCAACTGTTCCGTGCAGGTATGCCGGTTGACCAGGCCGCCGCTGCCTTCCACCTTGGTGATGATGAAGGAACCGTCCTCGGATACTTCCGCGATGGGAAAGCCGAGCCTGGCGGGACTGGGCACGTCCTTTTTGCCGGGGTCGCCGTAATAGCCGCCCGTGACCTGTCCGGCGCACTCAAGCAGGTGGCCGACGCCCGTGCCGATACCGAGCTTGTGCCAGTCGTCCATGGCCCAGCCGAATTCAAAAATGAGCGGCGCCATGAAAATGGCGGGGTCGGCCACGCGGCCGGTGATGATGACGTTGGCCCCGGCCTTGAGGGCTTCGACGATGGGGGCGGCGCCGACATAGGCGTTGGCTGAAACCATGCGGGGGGCGATGGTGGAAGCGCTCTCGCCGGTTTCATCCAGCGTGTACGAGCCGTTTCTGATTTCTTCCACCACATCGTCGCCGGACACGGAAGCGATTTTGAGACCTGTCAACCCCAGGCGGGCGGCGATTTCCCTGGTTTTCTTTACGGCGGCCAGGGGGTTGGCCGCGCCCATGTTGGTGATGATGGTGACCTTGTTTTTCAGGCAGGCGGGCAGAAGTTTTTCCCAGCGCGCTTCCAGCAGGGGGTCGTAGCCCAGGTCGGGGTTTTTCATTTTGGCCTGCTGGGCGATGGCGATGGTGCGTTCTGCCAGACACTCAAGGCTGAGGTATTGGATATGGCCTTTCAGCGCCAGTTCCAGCGCCGGTTCTATGCGGTCGCCGGAATAGCCGGCGCCGGATCCGATGCGTATGATTTTCACGATGTGGTCTCTCCTGCTCCGTTAAATCGGGAATATGCCCAGCAGCACGCAGGCAAAGGTCATGACGACCGTCACCAGGAACGCCAGGGGTATGGTGAAGCGTTGATGGTCGCCCAGTTCCACGCCGCACAGCCCGACCAGCAGGAGGGTGGCCGGAGTGAGGGGGCTGACGGGAAAGCCCGTGGTCATCTGGCCCAGAATGGCGGCCTGGCCTGCCTGGATGACGGGCAGGTTGAAGCCGTTCATGACTTCGGCAATAACCGGCAGCACGGCGAAATAGAAAGAATCGGGGTCAAAGAGCAGGCTGAGGGGCATGGAGATGAGAGCCAGGCCAAAAGGAATGTGCGAGGCCATGTCTGTGGGTATGAAGCTGACAGCGGCCGTGGCCATGGCCTTGATGAAACCCGTGCCCTTCATGATGCCGGTAAAGGCTCCGGCGGCGAAGAGTACGCTGGCCATCAGCAGGGCAGCCTTGGCGTGGGCGTCCACGCGGGCGCGCTGGTCGGCGGGTTTGGGATAGTTGCAGATCAGGGCGATGACCGATGCCAGCATGAACAGCACGGCCGGGTTGACCTTGGTGCGGACCAGAGCGACGATGATGCAGGTGGTCAGGATGGCGTTCAGCCAAAACATATGCGGCCGGCGCAGGCTTTTGTCCGCGTCGGAAATCTGGTGACTCAGCAGCAGGTCGCTGACGGGGTGCGCGGGGTTATAGTTCACGCGTTTGGCTTCACGCTTGCCCAGCCAGAAGGCGATAAGCAGCACGGTGACCAGGCCGACGGCCTGGGCGGGAATGACGGGATTGAACAGGGCGGTCACGTCGATTTTCAACGCGGTGGCGGCGCGTATGGTGGGGCCGCCCCAAGGCAGCAGGTTCATAACCCCGGCGCCGAGCGCGGTGACGCAGGCCAGAACGCGCATGTCGAGGTTAAGCCGCTGGTACAGGGGCAGCATGGCCGGGACCGTGATGATGAAGGTAGACGCCCCGGAACCGTCCAGGTGCGTCAGCATGGCCAACACGGCGTTGCCCGTGACGACCATCACGGGGTTGCCTTTGGCGGCTTTGAGAATGAAGTTGATGATGGGATCAAACATGCCCGCGTCGAACACCACGCCGAAAAAGATAATGGCGAAGATGAACATGACCGCGATAGGCGCGACGCTGGTGATGCCCTGTACGATGAATTTGCCGGTGTCCAGGCCAAAGCCCGTGACCAGCGCTGCTATGGTGGGCACGGCTATCAGGGCCACCATGGCCGACAGCCGTTTGGTCATAATCAGAGCCAGCATGATCAGAACCGTGAGTAATCCTGCCAGTGCGAGCGACATTGCGCGTCCTCCGGGGTAAGATGTGTTGTGCGGCGAGAATGAAGACCGCATCTTCGTCGCGCGTACTTGAGCAATGAGCGTGCCAGAGCCCGAAACCGGGCTTTTGCGGGCCGCGGGCATGGATTTGTTTCGGAATTTCGGAATGAAAAAAGACAGGATGGGGAAGAAGGATCACTCTCGCAAGGCGGGTGGCGGAAAAAGCGTGTTTTCGGAAATCCGGAATTATTCCGGATTTCCGGAAGAAAAACTCAGTCGCCCTTGGTCACGGGCTTTTTCCGCTTGGCCTTGCCGCTGACGGAGTCCATGGAAACGGCATAGACCAGGGTGCGGTTCCAGGAGTGCGCGATGTCTTTTTCCGCCTTGTCCATATGCTCCGGCAGGTATTTTTCCGCCAGAACCATGAGGGCGCGGCGCTTTTCCCCGTCATCGGTCACGAGCCTGACCCGTCCTTCGATGATGGCGCTTTCGTAGTAGGTGGAAAAGCCGCCTTCGTACACGGGCCGGGTCGGGCCGACGACGTTCAGGCAGACCCAGGGGCAGGCGGTCAGGTTGTCCAGTTTGCGGCCCTCGGACGCGCAGTGGAAGTACACGGCGTTTTCAATGACCGCGTAAGAAAGCGGCACGCTGTACGGGCGGCCGTCCTTGCCCACGACGGCCATGAAAAGATATTCGCCGCCTTCAAAAAGAGCGCGGGCTTCTTCAGGGGGGATCTGTCTGTCCTTACGTCGCATGGGGTGCATACTGTCCTCTCGTTTGTCGGTTTTGTCCCGCCGGCATCGCGGGTCCGCGTCCTCCGGCCGGTTTCATCGTTTCGCTGCCGCCTTTCGTCATATCACTGTCACCGCGGGCACGACCACCGGGTCGCGGCCTATTATTTTCCGGAAAAAACGGCGCAGGGCTGAGCGGATTTTTTCCTGCAATTTTTCCGGATCGCCCGGATCGGTTTCATCCAGAACGTCCAGCGCCACGCAACGCGCGTCTTCCAGAACATGGCTGAACTGCTGTTCGAAAACAAAGCCTTTGGATATCACTTCCGGCCCGTGCAGTACTTCCCAGGTCGCGCCGTCCATGACCATGACCACGACCACCACGCCTTCTTCGCCCAGCAAATGGCGTTCCTTGAGCACGGCCTGGCCCACGTCGCCGACGCCTTTGCCGTCCACCAGAATGGATTCGGCCTTGATGGGCTCCTCAAAGCGCGCGCCTTCCGGCAGCAGGGTGATGGGCTGCCCGTCCTCAAGAATCAGGGCCTTGTCCTCGGCTACGCCGCAGGCGGCGGCCAGGCGGCGGTGCTTGACCAGGTGGCGGTATTCGCCGTGCACGGGCACGAAATATTCCGGTTTTACCGCATCAATCATGGCGGTCAGTTCTTCACGATGCGCATGGCCCGAAGCGTGAATGGCCCGCACGGCCTCATAATACACTTCGGCTCCCTGGCGGTACAGGGTGTTGATCAGTTCGGTCACGGCCGTGGTGTTGCCCGGTATCAGGCGCGAAGACATGATGACCGTGTCGCCCTTGTGCACGGCGAGCTGTTTATGGTCGCCGCGGGCGATGCGCGACAGCACGGAGAGGGGTTCGCCCTGCGAACCCGTGACCAGCAGCACGACTTCTTCGTCCGGCAAAGGGGGCATGGCGGCCGGGTCGAGAAAGAGCCCCGTGGGCGGCCGCAGTCTGCCGAGGGCGAAGGCCATTTCGATATTGTTGACCAGACTGCGCCCGTTGACCACCACGGTGCGGCCGTATTCTTTGGCGCAGTCGAAAACTTCCTGAATGCGCTGGATATGGCTGGAAAAGAGCGTGACGATGATGCGGCCCCGGCTTTCGGCGAAAAAGCGGCGCAGCGATTCCAGCACCTGCCTTTCCGTCAGGCTGCGGCCGTCCCGCTCCACGTTGGTGGAGTCGGAAAGAAGCAGTTTGACGCCGCGCGGCCCGGCAAAATCGCGGAACAGGTCCAGATTGGTGCCCGCGCCTTCCAGAGGATCAGGGTCGATCTTGAAATCGCCGGTGTGCAGCACATTGCCGACCGGAGTTTCAATGCCCAGCGCGTACCCGTCGATGATGGAATGGCAGACCGGCAGAAAATGAAAGACGCAGCCCGCAAGAGACAAGGGAGTGTCCGGCAGGGCGGCAATAAGCGACACCTTGCCCGACAGGCCGTGTTCTTTCAGTTTGTGTTCGATAAGGGCCAGACTGAAGGGTGAAGCGTAGACCGGCGCCTTGAGCTGGGCCAGCAGGTGGGGCAGGGCGCCGATATGGTCTTCGTGCCCGTGGGTGATGACAATGCCCCGCAACTGGTCTTTGCGTTCCAGCACGGAATCGAAACGGGGGATGATGATGTCCACGCCCAAGTGGTAGTCGCTGGGAAACATCAGGCCGCAGTCCAGCATGACCATGCCTTCCGGCGTGGTCAGTGTCATGCAGTTGAGTCCGATTTCTCCCAGCCCCCCCAGAGGCGTAAGAGTCACATACGGCGAGGCGTCAGTCATTTATAGTTCCTTTTTCCAGCGTTCGCGTAATTGGGCGGCCTGGCGGGAAGCCTCTTCGTAAGCCGCCGCGAGTTCTTCGTCACCCTGGCCAAGGACGCAGTCACGGCAGAAAGCCATACGGGAATCGTACCGCTCTTTGTCGAGAATGAAGGCGCGTTCTCTGTTGTAGGCTTCCTGCGCCATGCTTAAGTCAACGGGATTTCCCTGAATGGCGGGTGTGTTTTTCCAGGCCTGGAACAGGCTTTCGTAGGCGGCGACGGACGGGACGAAGAGGGAGCGCCTGCCGAGGACCCGCAGCGCTTCCTCGCGCAGCCCGGCGCTTTCCAGCAGGGAGGCCATGAGGGTGTATCCTTCGTCCCAGAACGGCTCCTTGTCCTGAACGGCGCGGAAAAAAGCAACGTCCGCGCCGGGCCGGGACCGGAGTTCGTTCAGAAGCTCAAGGCGGGGTTCCGGCCGAGGGACAAAGATAATCTGGCCGTTGGCGTCCACGCGCAAAAGGTATCCGTCGTCGCGGGCAAAGGCCGCCAGATCCGCCAGCGGGGCCAGATCCCAGCGGCTTCGAAGCAAAAGGGAGTTGTTCCCTTCGCTGACGTTGCGGCCCCGGCTCTGGCCTTCCAGGTGAATCACGCGGCTTCGGGGTTCCACGCTCATGCGGCCGCCGTCGCGGCAGAGGCGCAGGCACAGGTCCACGTCTTCGAAACCGTTGACGTATTCCTCGAAAAAACCGCCCGCGGCCAGAAAGGCGGAACGGGAAAGCAGAAGGGCGGCGGCTGTGAGAGCCCGGAAACGGCGGCGTTTTTGAGCCAAAGGGTGGCTGGCGGGCAGCAGGGCGTACAGGTGGGCGACGCGGCTGCCGGCCGGCCAGAAGCTGATGCCCAGATGCTGCACGAGGCCGTTCGCATACGTCAGCAAAGGGCCGACGCCCAGAATGCCCGGTTCCGTGTCCAGCAGACGGAACAGGGGCGGGAGCCAGCCCGGGGTGAGCAGGGTGTCGTTGTTGAGAAAAAAAAGAAGGTCCGTCCCGGCGAGACGCGCGGCGGCGTTGCAGGCGGGACCGAAGTTGCGGTTCTGCTCAAAGCGCAGATGCGTGAACCGGTCGCCGAAGAGGCCGCGCCCGAGAACGGGACATTGGGCGGCTGTCGCGTCGGAAGAACCGTTGTCCGCCACGATGACGCGCATCCCTATTTCAGGCGGGCTGTGTTCGGCAAGACTGCGCAGGCAGTCGTGCGTGAGCTGCCAGTTGTTGAAAACGGGGATAATGACGGTCAGGGCGGGCATGGGGGTCATTCGTTTCCGGCCGCGTTTTCGATGCGGCGCACGGCCTC
>JAVBRE010000151.1:0-7247 GCA_031548325.1 Desulfovibrionaceae bacterium | reverse complement strand
CAGGCGCATGAAAGCGCCGTACAGCGGCAGACGAAAGGGCCAGGATCGCACCGTGAACACGATATTGCCGTTCGGGGTCTGGGCCAGGCAGTGGATGTCAAAAAAAGACTGATGGTTGGCGGCGATGATGCAGGGCGAAGGAAAAACGCCTCCCGGCGGCGGGGTGTAGCTCACGCGCACCCAGGGGCTGATGCAGTATTTCCAGCCCCGGCCGTACAGATGGTTGGTTCTGCGCGCGGCGATGCGCGGCCTTTCGCCCGTGAACGCGCCCCGGACCAGGTAGGCGAGCAGCGCCGCAGGCATGGCCGCTGTCCATGCGGCCAGAAGGGCGTAAAAAAGAATATTGCGGATGACGGCGGCCACGGTTTATGCCTCCGGCGGTCAGGGCGCCGCCCTGGACCCGGCAGGGGCATGATGCCCCTGCACCCCCATGCCCCAAAAACGGCGCATTGCGCCGTTTTTGGGTGATGCGGGGATCCGGGGGGATCATCCCCGGCGGTTTTCATACGGTTTCTGTTTCCATCGCCGCTTCCGCCGGGGCTTTGGCCAGGCGGAGCAAATAGACGTGCAGGTCCCCGACCGTGCGAATGGCGCGCAGGGCTTCGTTGTCGCGCAACTTGCGGCCAAAAGCCTGCTCCAGGGCCACAATCATGTCCACGGCGTCCAGACTGTCCAGTTCCAGGTCTTCATAAAAGCGGGTTTCCGGCGTCAGATTCGCCGGGTCAAGTTCAAACTCCTCGGCCAGGGTTTTGTTGCACAGCTCGATGATATCGCGGTCAGTCATGATATTTCCTTACAATGAGCGAGGCGTTGAAGCCCCCAAGGGCAAAACTGTTTTTCATGGCGGTCTTGTAAGAACCGTCTCTGGGCGCGGTCAGCAGGTCGACGGCGCCGCAGGCCGGGTCCGGCGCATCCAGGTTGCGGGTGGGAATGAGCCGGTTCGCGCGCAGCATGCAAATGGCGGCGATCAGTTCAATGGCGCCGCTGGCGGCCATGGTGTGCCCCAGGTGCCCCTTGAGGCTGCTGACCGGGGTATCGGCCCCGAAAACTTCGGCAATGGCCAGACCCTCGGCTATGTCGCCTTCCAGGGTGCCGGTGGCGTGGGCGCTGAGATAATCGACATCCGACGGCCGCAGCCCCGCGTCGTCCAATGCGCCTCGCATGCAGGCCACCAGATCTTCCCTGGCCGGGTGGGCGATGTTGCTGGTGGTGACGGAAGGCGCGTAGCCCAGCACTTCGGCCAGAATGGGCGCGCCGCGCAGCTTTGCGTGGTCCAGGCTTTCCAGAACCAGCATGCCCGCGCCTTCGGCGCAGGCGATGCCGGTGCGAGCGGCGTCAAAGGGGCGGGGGGCTTCGTCCGGCGGTCTGCTTTGGTCCGCAGCCGCGCCCAAGAGATCAAAAACGGAAGAAACCAGCAGATGGTATTCGTCGGCCGCGCCGCAAAGCATGCAGTCCGCCCGTCCGGCGGCGATCAGCTCGAAACCCAGGCCCACGGCCTGGCAGCCCGTGGCGCAGGCGGCGGAAAGACCCTCGGCCCGGCCCTTGATGTTCAGTGACTGGGCCAGATTGGCTGCCACCGAGTGGCTCATGATCTTGAAAAAGGTATGCGTGCGCACCCCTGTCAGGGCATGGTCCGAAAGGTAGGCCGCGAAGAATTCCTGCAACGCGTCCGGGCTGCCCATGGTGGACCCGGCGACCAGCCCCGTGCGCCGGCCGGCCAGCACTTCCGGCCCGGCTTTTGCCGCTTCCAGCGCTTCTGTCGCGGCCGTGTAAGCGAAAAGGGACATACGGGACATGCTGCGCCGCAACTGGCGGGGGATGCTTGATCCGTCAAAATCGGGCACCAGGCCCACGGCGTTGGTGACCAGACTGTGTCCCGGCCGCTCGTCGCTCAAAGAAACAACGCCGCTGCCGCCCGCGTCCAGTCCCCGCATCAGGGATTCAACGCCGCAGCCCAGGGGAGAGACAGCCCCCATGCCGGTAATGACTACACGCGTCCGTGCCATTGGCGCAGTTCCTTTTGCAGTGTCGCCCAGTCCGCGGAGAGGCCGCAGGCCAGCAGAGCCGAAACCATGCCGCCCAGGATGCCGGGCAGCAAAACGGATTGCCCGGCCAGAAAAAGACCGGCCAGGCGGGTTCGCGGCAACAGCGGCAGTTCGTTGACGGTCTGCCGCACCCCGTAGGTGCCGCCTCGGGGGTTGTGCGCATAGTCCGCCAGGGTCAGGGGCGTAGCGCCTTCCACAACCCGCAGGCGGCCCTGCAACGAAGGAAGCGCAGCAAGAATACGCTGTTTCATGACCGCAATCAAGGCGGATTTCGCCTCTGTGTAAGGGCCGGGCCGCCCGCCGCGCCGGCTTTTCGCGAAAGGCGCGAAACGATCCAGCCGGCAGGGCATGACCGCTGTCAGGGCGAGACGGTCTTCGCCTTTTCGCCTGGGCGCAGCTGAAAGAAAGATCAGACTGCGCCGGGGGTCGTCGCCGCTCAGAAGATCCTCCGGGTCCGTGCCGGGGCAAAGGTACAGGGCTTTGTCTTCCAGTTCGCAGGGCAGGTCCGCTACGGCGAAGAGCATGCAGCAGGAGACGGTTTCCGGCAGGGCGCGCAGCCGCCTGCCGTACACGCCGCGAAAGGCGTCCGGCGGCACAAGCTCCGGCAACAGGGCCGGGTGGCCGGTATAAATGCAACGCCCGGTTGCAAAAAGATCGCCGCCGGCGCGCACCCCACACACAACGCCGTTGTCGCGAAGAATTTCTTCGGCCGGGCAGTTGGTCCGTATACTGCCGCCGTTTGCCGTGATTTTGCGGGCCAAAGCCGTGACGAAAGCGTGCCCGCCGCCGCTGAAAGAACCCAGGCTGCCGCGCAAGCTGCCGTCCACCAGGGCATGGTTGTGAAAAGGAGTTTCTTTGGGCAGGGTCCCGTGCAGCGAACAACGCAGAAAAAAGACCAGACGCAGGCGGGGATCGCGGGTCAGAGCGTTCAGAGTGTCGTTTAGAGACACGTCGCTGAAGGCCGTCTCTGCGGGCAGTCCGTGCGGGGCTTCTTGTTTTGGGTTCAGAAAGGAGGAAGAGTCCATGGCCCGCCGCACGTCCGCTATATAGCGGTCAATAGCCTGAGTTTCCTGCGGAAAATGCGCGGACAAGGCCGCGCGAAAAGCCGGAAAACCCGTGGGCAGGGCCAGGGGAGGCTGGTCCGAACCTTCAAAAATAATCTGCTCAGCCGCATCCGGCCGCAAAAAGACGCGTTCCAGGTCCTGGTCCACGCCCAGCATTTTCAGATAGCTGTGCAGAATTTCCCCGTCGGCCAGCCCGCCGGTCAGATGCAGACCGGTGTCAAAGCGCAAGCCTTCGCGCACGAAACCGGAGAGCACAGGACCGGGGCGGGGGGCTTTTTCTAGCACAGCCACGGAAAAACCTCTGCCGGACAGGTAAGCCCCGGCGGTCAGTCCGGCGACGCCGGCCCCGATGATCACATAGTCAAAACGCATGGCGCATAATTACAAGAAGGCCCGGCTTGTCAAGTATGATGCCGGCCGGTCGCGTGTCCTGCGCGACACGGCCTGTCGCGGCGCCGGAAGTGAATCCCGGCTTGCTCCCCCGCGGGGCCGCCGCCGTCCTGGCGGCGATGGCGCGCTTGCGGCACAGACCCGGCCCGGACTTGGCGTTTGACGCAGCCTGAAGGATTTTCAGATAAATAAGCCGCCGTTGACCGAGAGTACCTGCCCGGTGATGTAGGCGGCGCCCGGAGAACAGAGAAAGGCCGCCGCTTCCGCCACGTCCTGTACGCTGCCGAAACGCCGCAAGGGGATGAGGTGCATGACCTTGTCCTTCGGCACATCCGCCGTCATGTCCGTTTCGATGAATCCGGGCGCGATGGCGTTAACCCGCACGTTGCGTCTGCCCACTTCCGCGGCCAGAGAGCGGGTGGCGCCGATGAGTCCGGCTTTGGCTGCGGAGTAGTTGACCTGACCGCCCACCCCCATCTGGCCGGAAACGGAAACCACGTTCAGAACCAGCCCGCTGCGGCGGCGCAGCATCAGGGGCAGAATGCGGCTGGTGAGATGGAAAAAGCCGTCCAGATGCACGGCAAGCACGTCGCGCCAGTCTTTGTACGACATCATGGCGAACACGCCGTCTTTGGCAAAACCCGCGTTGTTCACCAGCACGTCAGGCACGGTTTCGGTCAGGCGAAAAGCCAGGGCTTTCTGTGCCGCGTCGGGGTCCGCCACGTCAAAGGGCACGAGCGCGCACGCGCGGCCCAGTGATGCGATCTCTTCCGCAACCTTGCTTGCGCGTTCATGGCCGGCCCGGTAGTTCAGCCAGATGTCGTAACCGTCTTGCGCCAGACGGCGGGCGACGGCCGCGCCGATGCCCCGGCTGCCGCCGGTGACGAGAGCAAGGGGCGCGCGTTGCGCCGGGCCGTCCGCCGCCGCTCTTGCGGCATCAGATGTCACTGGGCCCGCCGCCGGACGTGGAAGAATCTTTAGGGGCGGAAGACGGGCCGGACCCGCTTTTGCCTTTTTCTTCGCTATAGCCCTGGTGGTAGCCCTGCTCCACGGCGTCGACCTTGCGTTCGACCTTGGCCTGGGCTTTGCCGGCCGTGCGCCCCATCCAGCTGCATCCGCCGGCGGTTCCGAGAGCCAGAACCGCGAGCAGCATGAAAACCAAAATGCGGAATATCGGTTTTGTATACGCGGACATAAACATTCTCCTGTAGAGCGGCATGGTTGTGAATTTTCCATGCGTCTTATTTCTGATATCTATATTAAAGTATAGGCAACCTGTGCCCCGGAGGCAAGAAGCGGCGTGACACTCGACTTTCCCGCCGCCCTGGCGTATGTAGCTATATTATGGGTAAGAAGCCAGTTTGAAAGAGGAAATCATGTCCGAAAGTCTTTGCAGGCTGCACCGCTTTTCTTCGGCGGCCGATTTTGCGCCCCTGCGCGAGCATCTTGCCCGCCGCGCCGCGGCGGACGGCGAGGATGCGGCGAAAACCGACGCAGCTGTAAACGCCATACTGCAAGCGGTGCGCGAAAAGGGTTTTGACGCGGTGCTGGATTATACCCGCCGTTTCGACTGTCCATCCTTCACGCCCGCCATGTTCGCCGTATCGCCGCAGAATCTGGCCTCGGCGGCCAAGAGCATACCCTCTTCCGACCGGGAAATACTTCGTGAGGCCATTCGCCGTATCCGCAGTTTTCACGAGGCCCAAAAGGAAAAATCCTGGTTCATGACCGAAGCCGACGGCAGCGTGCTGGGCCAGACCGTCACCCCGCTGGACCGGGTCGGGCTGTACGTGCCCGGCGGCAAGGGCGGGGAAACGCCCCTTATCTCCAGCCTGCTGATGAACGCCGTGCCCGCGCAGGTCGCGGGCGTGCCCGAAATAGCCGTGGTTTCGCCGCCCAGGGCCGACGGCGGTCTGAACCCCTACATTCTGGCTGCCGCCCACGAACTGGGCCTGACCGAAGTCCACGCCTGCGGCAGCGCCTGGGCCGTGGCCGCGCTGGCTTACGGGGCCGGGCCGCTCAAAGCCGTGGACCTCATCGCCGGGCCGGGCAACATCTGGGTGACCACAGCCAAACGGCTGCTGCTGGGCCGGGTGGGCATCGACATGCTGGCCGGACCTTCGGAAATCTGCGTGCTGGCGGACTGCAGCGCCAATCCCACCTGGGTCGCGGCGGACATGCTCTCGCAGGCGGAACACGACCCCCTGGCTTCGGCTCTGTGCATCACCCCGGACGAGGCCCTGGCCGCCGCCGTCATGGCGGAACTGGCGGCACAGACGGCGCGGCTGCCCAGGGCGGACGTGGCGCGCCAATCCCTGTCCGACTGGGGCGGCATCATCGTCACCCCGGACATGGGCGCGGCCGTGGCCATCGCCAACGCCCTGGCCCCGGAACATCTGGAACTTCTGGTGGATGAACCCTGGAAACTGCTGCCCGCCATACGCCACGCCGGGGCGATATTCATGGGCCACCAGGCTTCGGAAAGCGCTGGCGACTATTTCGCGGGACCCAACCACGTGCTGCCCACCATGGGCACGGCGCGTTTCTCTTCCGCCCTGTCCGTGCAGACCTTTTGCAAAAAAAGCAGTATTCTGGCCGTGAGCCCGGCATTCACCCGGATGCACGCCGCATCCATCGCCCGCCTGGCCCGGCTGGAAGGCCTGGAGGCGCATGCCCGCTCCATAGAGGCGCGCGTGTAAAACCGGCTTTTGCTCCCTGGACCGGAATCGGTGTTTTTCTTGCCAGAAAACAAAATCCGGCTTTTTAGTAACCTAGGCTAAAGGATCAGAGTTATGAAAGTCATCACCCAAACCGCTATCAAGGAGTATCCCCTGCTGGCGCGCGGCAAGGTTCGCGACATCTACGAAATCGACGCC
This sequence comes from Desulfovibrionaceae bacterium, assembly GCA_031548325.1. Taxonomy (GTDB): domain Bacteria; phylum Desulfobacterota; class Desulfovibrionia; order Desulfovibrionales; family Desulfovibrionaceae; genus FLUQ01. Next base: position 872 of record JAVBRE010000151.1, on the reverse strand, counting down.
GAAACCCTGTTGCTGGTCACCACCGACCGCATGTCGGCCTTTGACGTGATCATGGGCCGGCCCATCCCCTACAAGGGGGTGGTGCTGAACCAACTGACCCTGTTCTGGATGGACAAGTTCAAAGATCTGACCCCCAACCACCTGATCACGGCGGATGCGGCGGCCTTTCCCGCGCCGCTCGCGGCTTATGCCGACGTGCTGGAAGGCCGCGCCGTACTGGTGAAAAAAGCCCAGCCACTGCTGCTGGAGTGCGTGGTGCGCGGGCATCTTGCGGGATCGGGCTGGAAGGACTATACAGCCACGGGCGCCGTCTGCGGGCATGTGTTGCCAAAGGGCTTTACGGAATCGGCAAAGCTGGAAAGGCCCATTTTCACCCCGGCCACCAAGGCGGAATTCGGCAGCCACGACGAAAACATCAGCGAGACGGAAGGCTCGAAACTGCTGGGCAAGGATTTTTTTGTCACGGTCCGTGATCTGTCCGTGAGCATTTTCAGCCGGGCCCGCGACTATGCCGCCACGCGCGGCATCATTCTCGCGGATACCAAGTTTGAATTCGGTCTGCTGGACGGGCGGCTGGTCTGGATAGACGAGGCCCTGACACCCGATTCCTCGCGATTCTGGCCCTTGGCCGGGTACGCGCCGGGCGGGCCGCAGCCCAGTTTTGACAAGCAGTACCTGCGCGACTGGCTGGAAAAACAGCCCTGGAACAAAACCCCGCCCGCTCCGGAACTGCCCGACGAGGTGGTGCGGAAAACAGCGTTGAAGTACTTGGAAGCTTTTACGATATTGACGGGAAAAGATTTGGGCCTGCGGCCCTGATTGGAAAAAGCGGGGCGCTGCCCCACGCCCCGGCAGGGGACTCAGTCCCCTGC
>JAVBRE010000141.1:0-4110 GCA_031548325.1 Desulfovibrionaceae bacterium | reverse complement strand
GTCTTTGGGGCATTGCAGCAGCTCTTTCCACTGCGAATACCCCTCGTAGTCTTCTTTCGACCATTTTCGGACAATGGTTCTCGTAACCGTACTGTGGGGCGCAATGGTTTCGGCAAGTTTCACCAGGACGCCGTGCGGAAGCTTGTCTCCGGCTTTCGTGGCGGCAAGTCCGCCTCTGCCTATGGGCCTTTTCGGGGCTTCACGCAGAAAAAAGCATCCCGCCGTCGCGGTTATCTGAGAAAGGGGCAGGTCCGTATCGTTGGTGACCGTGGCCGTGAAGGTCAGGGTGGTGAACGTGTACCCGGAATCGGCCTTGAAATTGCCGACTTGCACGCGCAGACCCTTATACAGGCTTCTGGCACGGGCCCAGCGCTTGTCGATGTCCGCGGTGAGGTCGCGTATAATCGTGATTTTCGTGGCCAGATACTGATTCCAAAGCGCCTCGTCGGCGCAAAGCAGGGCTTTTTTCCGCTCCGGCGAAACGGCAATGACGCGCCAGCTAGCGGGCCTGGTCTGGCGCAGGGTCAGCCAGGCGGTCTTGCCCGCGCTGTTGGTGACCTCCGCCGTGCAGGCGTTGCCGGTGACTTTGGCGGTTTTGGCGGCGCGTAACGCCGCCGGTTCCCACGGCCAGCTCAGATATTCAACCTCGGTGCCGTGAAAATATCTCGCCAGCCTGGTGCTGGTGCCATAATGGAAATTTTGCTGCCAGATATCGCTTTTTTTGAAATTGAAAGCAAAGCGGCCGCCTTTGCCGAAATCGGAGTCGGCCGTGAAAACGGCCATATCGCAGACAGTGGGCACGTTGACCGCGATTGCGAACCGCTCTTTATCGCCGTCTTTTTCACAGCTTTTCGCCACGGCCTCAAGAACGGCCTGGGGGCTGGAGTAGAAAGGGGCTCTGATGCGGATCTTTTGGTGACGCTCGTCTGTGACGATGACGGTAAGCCGCGAGGGATCAATGGAAGCGAAAAGGGCCTGAGGGCTTTGCGCCGCTGTTTTTGCCGCCGGTTTCGCGGCGGACGGCGCGGCCCCGGCGTAGGGCGCGAAGGGCAGCGAAAGAAGCAGGGTCAACGCGGCGAAGCAGCGGCGCATATACGGTTCCTTTCGTCTGGCGGACCGCGAAGTTCCGGGCGGCGCCGTCACGAGACGATTTTTACTAAAAAGCGCTCGTGGGGCGCTGTCCGGTCAATCCACCAGAATATGCGGCACGAAGCGGGACAGATTTCCCGTGATCGGCCCGTCATCCTCGCGGATGCCCAGGCCGCAGGCCGTGCCTTCCACGATCCAGGCGCCGATGACCGCCCCGAAGCCGTCGATATACGGCGGCGGGCAGAGCAACTGGCCGATGCAGCCTTCCGCCCCGTATTCGCCGGGGGTGGCGAGTTTTTCCTCGTGGTCGCGAAAAGCCCGGATATTGGCCCCCTCGCGCGAGAGCAGGGGTTTGAGCACATAGTCGCCGTAAGGGGCCTTTTTGCCGGGCTCGTGAAACCAGGCCGGCAGCAGGTTGGGATGGCCGGGGTGCCGTTCCCAGAGCAGGGGCAGAATGCCCTTGTTGGAAAGGAGCATTTTCCAGGGCGGTTCAAAAAAAACGGTGTCGCATTTGGCCAGGTGCGGGGCAAATGCGTCGCGGACCATGAATTCCCAGGGATAGAGCTTGAAAAGATGGCGCACGGGTTCGTCGTCCATGCCCACGAACTGGCCGCCCTTGTCCACGCCGAGGTCCTCGACGTAAACATGGCGGGTCGCAATGCCCGCCTGTTCGGCGCAGTCGCGCAGGTAATGGACGGTGGCCAGATCTTCGTCGTTGCCGGTCACGCAGGCGAAATGCATGGGGGTTTCGATGCCCATGCCGGCAAAGGTTTCGATCAGTTTTTCCTGGATCAGGTTGAACTGGTCGGCTTCCGGCGGAACGATGCCCGTTTTACGCGCTTCTTCCAGCCAGTTCCACTGAAAATAGGCGCTTTCATACAGCGAGGTCGGGGTGTCTGCGTTGTATTCGTAAAGCTTGGCCGGGTTTTTGCCGTCATAGGCCAGGTCAAAACGGCCGTACAGGCTTTTGTCGCCGCGCGCCCAGCTTTCACGCACCAGATCCCAGGCGCTTCGCGGTACGGCAAGGCGCGTGAGCAGCCGCTCGTCAGACACGATGTCGCCGGCCAGGTCCAGGCACATGTCGGCCAATTCCTGGCAGGGGTCTTCGATCATGCTTTCCAACTCGGGCAGAGAAAAGCTGTAGCAGACCGATTCATCCCAATACAGGTCGCCGTCCACATGATGAAAGATGAACCCGGCCGCTTCGGCTTTCGCCTGCCAGCCGGGCCTGGGAGTCAGAACATGGCGTTTCATGTGCCGGAAGTTCCGCCGGAAAAACCCCCGCGCGAAACGCCGCCGCTACGCGAAGCAAAGGGTTTGGCGGTGTTGGTAAAGCTCTGGCGCACATTCGCGGGCGGGTTGGCAATTTTTCCGGCGGCGTCGGCGCCCACGGTTGCGCCGCTCAGGGTGCGGTAGGAAGAGGCGAAGCCTCCGGAAGAACGAGCTGCTGTGGCCGCCCCGGGCTGCCCCTGGGGATTGTACAGGGGCTGCGCGCCGTACATGGCCCCGCCCGCGCCCATATAGCGGCCCATCATGTACCCGGCCATGATCGGCATCCACGAAGAGCCCTGCCGCCGGGTGCCGTTGGCGTCAGCCATCTGCTGCGGGTCAAGAACGTCGGCCGGGCGGCAGTTGCCCGCGCCGAACTCTTTTTCACACTCGGCCATATCGGTGAATTTGGGGTTCTGCTTGACGGCGGCTACGGCCATTTCGCGGCATTCCTGCTCTGAATACTCCTGGCCGCGCACGCATTCGTCAATGGAGCGGTATGCCTTGAAGTCTTCGGTGATTTTTTCGTCGCCGCAGCCGGCAATGCCGAGAGTGAGCGAGCTCATCAGCACAAGGGAGAGGGATTTGGAACGTTTCTTCATGATTTCCTCATTGAAGAGTTATTGAGCGACAGGCATGGCTTTGCCTGAAGGCACCACAATAGGGGTGACGCAGACCGGCGTCAGGTCCACCCGCAACCCCACCACGGCCCCGAAAGGCAGAGGGCAGGTCACGGACCGGCAGGCCCCCTCGCCTTTCCAGAACATGGAAGGTGAAAACAGGACTGAACGGATGCATTTCGGGGGTTTTCCCGATGCTTTATACACGGCCTTGAGCATACCGGCAAGGTTATACCAGTGCGCCTGTTCCAGCGCGTGCCGCCGGCCGTTGTCGGCCGGCTTTTTTTTCTCGACCGGGGCAGGTTCGGGCGCGGTCGCGTCGATCCCGCCCTTTTTGCGCCGAGCCCGGCATTTCCGCAGGCGGCCGCACAGCCCGGACCGGGTTAGGAAGCGCAGTTCCAGCCGGTACAGGGACCAGGAGTTGAGAAAAACGATGACCACGCCCTTGGAGGCCACCCGGAATGCCTCCGCCAGGGCCGCTTCGCGATCGTCCATACATTCCAGCGAAGTGACAAAGGCCGCGAAATCAAATGCGCCGTCGTCAAAGGGCATATGCTCGGCCTGGCCGACACGCAAGGTGGCCCGAAAGCCCATGCGGGACTTGGCCGCTTCCAGCATGAGCAAACTGCTGTCCAGGCCCGTGACGTCAAAACCCGCATTGTGGAACATCTCGAGAAAATGCCCCGTCCCGCAGCCGATTTCCAGCAGCGAATGCCCGCGTCTGGGCCAGGCGGAAATCAGCGACGCGATCAGGCGCTGTTCGCAAGCCAAGGCATAGGCGCCCCTGGGGCTTGCGTACCACGCTTCGTAGCGGGCGACTTCTTCGACGGCATCCCACATGGCAGATCCTTTTCAGGTTTAACTATATCTCCTTGAGCCGCAAGGGGCAAGTTCGGGGAAGCACATGTGGGGTTCGCGAAAAGCTTCGCGGTCGCTGTAAAAAACGTTTCACTGCGGAAATTCGTCCGCAAAATGAAAGGGGCGCTTAAGCGCCCCCCCCCCCCGTTTAAGCCGGCCGTGCACCCATTTTTACAACAGTTAGGTGGTTAAGGCGAAAATTTTTTACAGTTGAGTGGGCGGCGCGCTTTGACCCAAAGAGGGCAAGGCCCCCCACGCGGCCAGCCCGGCCCGC
>JAVBRE010000023.1:0-25564 GCA_031548325.1 Desulfovibrionaceae bacterium | reverse complement strand
TCCCGCCACGGCGCCCCGGTGCGCAGTACCCAAAATACGGCGTTGATGAACAGGCGGTTATCTTTTGCCACTCCCCCCCATTGACCACTCCGGCCCGGCAAAAGGGGCTCCAAAAGCGCCCAGGCTTCATCGGAGATGTCGGGTCGACGCTGCATGTTCTCCATAAGAGCATCCTTGTGTGATGCTCTTATAACAAATATCTCGTGTAGACGCTACCTAAAGCTGCCAGCTAAAACTGGGGGCTTTAACCCTCCCAAAGTGGGACAGTAAGGGCGTCGCGGTTCACAGGGATAAACCTCCGGGCTGGATGTGTTTTCCCTATATTTAGCCCGACCCCAAACGCATTCCGAGTCCTTCTCAGAACTTTTTCACACCTCGGAACGCGCTGGCAGCTCAGCTGGATAGAGCAATGGCTTCCGGGGCCAACGGCAGATTTGTATAAAAAAAGAGGTCATGGTATTTACCATAACCTCTTATAAAGTTGGCGCGCTGGCAGGGATTCGAACCCCGGACCTACAGGTTCGTAGCCTGTTGCTCTATCCAGCTGAGCTACCAGCGCGTTCCGAGTTCTGCGTTATAGAAGGATGGCCCTGTTCCGTCAAGTTTTTTCTCGGGATATTTTGGCACCAAGTTTGCAAACCATAATGCAGTCACGGCTGACGACAAAATGCCGACGCAGGGATTTCCCCGGTCGGAAGGCCGAAAAACTGCAGCAAGCTTGAACGGCGGAGTATGAAAAAAAGGATGGCCTTGCCGCTCTTTCGCATTTCGCGCCTCTTCGCTTTTCGTCGGGATGCCGACGGAACGCGCGAAGGCGGGCGACATACTTTTCACCGTCGTTCCGCCGTGCTGGGACTCTGTCTGGTCGCCGCCCTTACCATGGGATTCTGGGCCAACAGCCCCGAGCGCGGGCGCGGCGTTTCAGCCATCCGGATGCGCGTCGACTTCACGGCCATGCCGAAACCGCGCTTCGCGGCGCAATCCACCACGATGCCCCTGCTCCGCTCGTCGGCTTTGACGGGGATATCTTCTCTTGCCCTGGACCGCGCATATTTCCGGGCCACCATACGTGACGTCGTCAAAAGCGGTTTCGGCTCCGATGAATTTCTTGCAACCGGTCGCCAGCAATCCTCTTTTATGGACGCGCTGTTCAGTATGGACCGCATTGACGCCATAGAACCGGACCTGATCATCCCTCGCTGGCAGTTTGATGATAACACAACGGGGCGTAACGACGAATGGAATACCGGGGCCGAATGGATAGACGGCGGCAATCCGCTGCCGGCCAATGAGTGCTTGCTGCCCCAGGAAAACGGAACTGCCGACGACCTGCGCCGCCTGCTCTTTCGGATGGCCCTGCCCGTTACGCCTGAAAGCCTGGCTGTCCGCTCCGAAAAATATACCGGGCTGGTTGAAAAATCCGCCAAACGCTTCGGTTTGTCCCCACAACTCATTTACGGCATCATGCGGGCGGAAAGTTCATTCAATCCTTTTGCCGTCAGCAACGCCGGAGCGCTCGGGCTGATGCAGCTCGTGCCCGACACGGCCGCCGCCGAAGTGCACAATTACTTCGGCCGGGAAGGAAATCCGACGCGCGCTCTGCTTTTTGACCCCCAGAACAACATCGAGTACGGCAGCGCGTACCTGCACCTTTTGTCCACCCGCTACTTTTCGCCGGTCGGCAACCGGGCTTCGCGAGAACTGTGCGTCATCGCCGCCTACAACGCCGGACCCGGCGCCGTGCTCCGCCTGTTTGACGCCAACAAAGATGCGGCCATGGCCGCCATCAACACGCTGACTCCCGAAGAGCTTTACCTTCGTCTGGCCAGAGACATGCCCTCTGAAGAAACCCGCCACTATGTCGGCAAGGTCCTGGCCAATTTCAACACCTATCCCGGCAGTTGAAAAATAGCGGCTCAGTGCCGCTGCCGCTGAAATCCCTGTTTGCAAACCCGACCCAAAAAGTTTATAACCAGCACACTTTGTTTGCTGTGTGTCAAAAAACCTACTGTCGGAGCATTTTCATGAAATCCATGCGCGGCCTTATTCTTCTCGGCGTCTTTGCCCTTCTGCTTGCAGGGTGCAACGGCAAAAACCTGGCGGTGGTAAACACCGACGCCATTTATCAAAAAAGCGCCGCCAGCGAAAAAGGCACCGCATATTTGAAGGGCGTGAGCAGCGAGCTGGAAAACAATCTGGGCGAGCTGCAAAAAAAAGCAGAAAGTTCCAAGGACAAAAAAGCAGCCCAGGCGGAACTGCAACAGGCGCTGATGGCCATACAGCAGCGTTTCAACGCCGAACAGCAGCAGGTCATCACCACCCTCAGCGATCTGTATAAAAAAGCGCTGGAAAATTGCCGGACCAAATATAAAATCGACCTTATTTTTGCCTCGGATACGGCCCTTTCCTATGACAAAAACGTTGACGTGACGGACAAGGTGCTGGAAGAAATGAACGCCCTGCCCGTTGAATTCAAGCCCCTGAACGCGGAAAACGCGGCCAAAGAACCGGCGGCGCAGTAATCCGGCCACGCCATAACAGAGCCCCTTGGCATCGGCTGAGGGGCTTTTTGACTTTCTTTCGACTTGGGATAACGGTATACAAAGCTTTGAGGTAACTATGTCCCGCATGCCCTGGCCCCTATACTTCATGCAGATCACCCGCCTGGTCGCGGAGCGTTCGACCTGTTCGCGTCGCAAGGTCGGGGCCATTGCCGTCAAAGGCAAGCGCATTTTGGCCACCGGCTACAACGGCGCCCCCGCCGGCATGATCGACTGTCTGGAAAAAGGCTGCCTGCGTGAAGCGATGGGCATTCCTTCCGGCCAGCGGCATGAAATCTGCCGCGGCCTGCACGCGGAACAAAACACCATCATCCAGGCCGCCGTACACGGCATTTCCCTTGCCGGGGCCGAAATTTACTGTACGCACCAGCCCTGCCTCATCTGCACCAAGATGCTGATCAATTGCGGCATCGTCGCGGTACGCTACGCGGAACCCTACCCGGACCCGCTGGGCGAAGAAATGTTGCGGGAAGCGAACATCCCCCACGGCCTGCTGGTTTTTGACGCAACGCCCCATCCTCTTGAAAAATCGAAGGATCCCTGACCGTGGCCGACTTGCATCCCCTGCATACCGCCATGACCGAGGCCATTGCCCTGGCCCGGCTGGGGCGATTTCAAACCGCCCCCAACCCCAGCGTGGGCGCGGTGCTGGTGCAAAACGGCACGGTTGTCGCGCGGGGGCGGCACAAAACCTGCGGAGCTCCGCACGCGGAAGTGGAAGTGTTGCGCGATGCGGCGCAAAAAGGCGTCAACGCATCCGATTGCACACTGGTCGTCACCCTTGAACCTTGCGACCATCACGGACTCACTCCGCCTTGCACGCAAGCCGTCATCCAGGCGGGCATTCGCCATGTGGTCATCGGCGCGGCTGACCCCAACCCCGAAGCGGCAGGCGGCGCGGAAAGACTGCGCCAGCACGGCATCCTTGTAGAGACAGGCCCGCTGCAACAGGAGTGCGAAGATCTTATAGCGGATTTCACCACCTGGCAGACCACGGCGTTGCCGTACACCATTTTGAAACTGGCCAGCACGCTGGACGGCCGTATCGCCACCCGGACGGGCCATTCCAGATGGATAAGCTGCGAAGAAACCCGCCGCCGGGTGCATGCCATCCGTCGCCATGTCGGCGCGGTCATCATCGGGGGCAACACCTTTTATCAGGATAACCCCAAACTGACCTGCCGCCCGCAGCCGGGCGAGCCGCCGGCCGAACGGCAGCCTCTGGCCGGTGTGGTCACTTCCCGGCTGCCGGGTGCGGACCCTTCCATACATCTGCTCAAAGAACGGCCGGATCAAACCGTATTCTGGACCACCGCCGCCGCCGCAGCCAGTCCCAAAGCCGAAGCCCTGCGCAAAATGGGGGTCAAAATTCTGGGCCTGCCCTCGCGGCCCAGAGTGAACGCCGCCGGGCACGGCATGCGGGCGGAACTTGAACTGGCGGAGGGGCTTGCGCATCTGCGCAAAGAGCTCGACTGCCTGTACGTCCTTTGCGAAGGCGGCGGCCGCCTGGGCTTGTCCCTGATCAGCGAAGGCCTGACCCAGGAACTGCACCTGCATTTATCGCCCTTAATCCTGGCGGACAACGAGGCCACTCCCTTGTTTGACGGCCTCTCTCCTTTACAGATAAACGATGCCCTGCCCTTGCGCATTCTCGAAACGGAGCGCTGCCGCGACGATCTGATTCTGATCCTGCGACCGGGTGACCCGATCGCTTGCGCGCAGGAAAACGATAAAGGCTGACCATGTTCACCGGCCTCATTCAATGCATGGGCGACGTGCTGACCCGAACCCTGTCCGGCCGCGAAGCGCGTTTTGTCGTCCGTCCCCGAAAGCCCTTTGTCTCGCCTGAAAAAGGCGAAAGCATCGCGGTCAACGGCGTCTGCCTGACGGCGGAATCTTTTTCCGGCGACGCATTTACGGCCTATGCCTCGGGCGAAAGCCTGTCCCGTTCCACTCTGGAATCCCTTGCCGCCGGCTCCGCGGTCAACCTGGAGCGGGCTCTTTGTCTTTCGTCCCGCCTGGGAGGGCATCTGGTCAGCGGACATGTGGATGCCGTCGCAACCGTCACGACCGTCACCCCGGCCGGTGATTCCATGCGGTACCGTCTCGGCTTTCCCCCTGCCCTGGCGGCGCAGGTCATCCCCAAAGGCTCCGTTGCGCTGGACGGCATCAGCCTGACCGTCAACGAATGCGGTCAAGATTTTCTGGAGGTCAACATTATTCCGGAAACCCGATCGGCCACCACGATACAGGGCTGGAAAGCCGGCGCCCTGGTCAACATGGAGACCGATCTGATCGGCAAATATGTCGTCCGCGTGTTGGAACTGCGCGCAAATCAGAACGCGCCCTCTTCCGGCCTGACCGTGGACTTTTTACGCGAACACGGATTTTAAGCACTACAGGAAGCTGCAATGCCGCTTTGCACCACAGAAGAAGCCATCGAGCGCATTCGCAACGGCGAAATGATCATTCTGGTCGACGACGAAGATCGCGAAAACGAAGGCGACCTTACCATCGCGGCTCAGTTTGTGACCCCTGAAATCATCAACTTCATGGCCACCCACGCGCGCGGGCTCATCTGCCTGCCCCTGGACCCGCAATGGGTGGACAGGCTCGAGTTGCCGCTTATGACCAAGCGCAACGAATCGGGCTTCGGCACCAATTTCACGGTCTCGGTGGAAGCCAGACGCGGCGTGACCACGGGCATCTCCGCCGCCGACCGCGCGGCCACGGTCCAGGCGGCCGTTGCGGACAACGCGAAGCCGGAGGATCTGGTCAGTCCCGGGCATATGTTTCCTCTGCGCGCCCAGAAAGGCGGCGTGCTCGTGCGCGCGGGACAGACGGAAGGCAGCGTGGATCTGGCCGCGCTTGCGGGCCTGAAACCCGCCGCGGTCATCTGCGAAGTGCTGCGCGATGACGGCACCATGGCCCGCATGCCCGATCTGATGCTTTTTGCCGAAAAACACAATTTGCATATCGCAACCATTAAAGACCTGATCCGTTATCGCATGCAGCGCGGGCTTCTGGCCATAAAACCGCTGGCGGAAGCCGATCTGCCCACCCGCTACGGCCATTTCAAAGTCATCGCCTTTGAAAGCGACGTGCACAACTCCCCTCATCTGGCTCTGGTCAAAGGCGAAATATCGCCGGACAAACCCGTGCTGGTACGGGTGCACAGCGAATGCCTGACCGGAGACATTCTCGGTTCCTTGCGCTGCGATTGCGGCCCGCAACTGGCCGCCGCCATGTGCATGGTGGAGCAAGAAGGCTGCGGCGTGATTTTGTACATGCGCCAGGAAGGCCGGGGCATCGGTCTGGCCAGCAAATTGCAGGCTTACGCCCTGCAGGACCAGGGCCTGGATACCGTGGAAGCCAACCACAAGCTGGGCTTCAAGGCCGACTTGCGCGACTATGGCATCGGCGCGCAGATACTCGTGCATCTGGGCGTGCGCAAGATGCGCCTGATGACCAACAACCCCACCAAAATCGTGGGCCTGCAAGGCTACGGCCTGGAAATAGTTGAACGCGTGCCTCTGGAATCAGGCTCCTGCGAGTACAATGACAAATATCTGCACACCAAAAAAGAAAAAATGGGGCATATGTTGCACTTTGACTCCGACAAAATGTAAGCCCCGCAACAAAGGATGGGAAGGCACATGGCGCATATCCGCACGATAGAAGGCCGCATGGATGCGAAAGGGCTGAAATTCGCCCTGGTCGCCACGCGCTTCAACGACTTTATCGTCGACCGCCTGATCGGCGGCGCGGTCGATTTTTTGACCCGGCACGGCTGCGAAGAAAAAGATATCACCGTCATTCGCATCCCCGGCGCTTTCGAGTTGCCACTGATCTGCGGCAAAGCCGCGGCAAGCGGCAAATACAACGGCATTGTGGCGCTCGGCGCGGTCATTCGCGGCTCAACGCCTCATTTCGAATATGTGGCGGCCGAAGCCTCAAAAGGTCTGGCCCACGTCGCCCTGGACCACGGCATTCCCGTGGGTTTCGGACTTTTGACCACCGACACGCTGGAACAGGCCATCGAACGCGCCGGGTCCAAAGCGGGCAACAAGGGCGTTGAAGCTTCCGCCGCCGTGCTTGAAACCATTCGGGTCATGGAAAGCCTGTGAGCAAAAAAACCTCGCGCCGCAACGAGCGGGCTCTGGCCTTTCAAGTCTTGTACGGTCTGGCCTTTTCTCCGGCCCAACGCCGGCGGAGCTCATCAACGCCTTTTGTCAGGCTCCGGACCAGTCCGAAGGCCGCGACGGCGCGGAAGCTGTTCCCGAAGGCTTTGCCTGGGACCTGGTGGAAGGAGTCTGGTCCGAGCAGAAAGAGCTGGACACCCATCTGGCCCGTTTTTCCCAGAACTGGCGCATTGAGCGCATGGGCAAGGTGGAAATAACCTTGCTGCGCCTGGCTTTGTACGAAATTTTGTTCCGCGCGGACATTCCGCCTAAAGTCGCCATCAACGAAGCCGTCGAGCTGTCCAAACAGTTCGGCGACGAAGGTTCCCGCGGGTTCGTCAACGGCATTCTTGACGCCGCCGCCAAAGCCCTTGAAAGCGGACAACTGCAGCAAAAGCACACTACAACGAAAGAAGTCCCCTCATGAAAGAAAAACGCATTGCAACCAAATGTGTTCAGGCGGGCTACGCGCCCAGAAACGGCGAACCGCGCGCCCTGCCCATCATCCAGAGCACCACGTTCAAATATGACAGCAGCGAGGAAATGGGCCTGCTGTTCGATTTGAAAAAAAGCGGCTACTTCTATACCCGGTTGCAAAACCCCACCAACGATTTCGTTGCCGCCAAAATAGCGGCGCTGGAAGGCGGCGCGGCCGCCATGCTGACCGCGTCCGGCCAGGCGGCCAGCTTTTACGCGGTGTTCAATCTCTGTTCCTGCGGCGACCATGTGGTCTGTTCTTCGCAGATATACGGCGGCACCTACAATCTGTTCTCCGTGACCATGAAACGCATGGGCATTGAGTTCAGCTTCGTGTCGCCCGACTGCACGGACGCTGAACTGGACGCGGCTTTTCGCCCTAACACCAAGGCCGTGTTCGGCGAAACCATATCCAACCCCTCGCTGACCGTGCTGGATATCGAGCGCTTTGCAAACGCCGCCCACGCCCACGGCGTACCCCTCATCGTGGACAACACCTTTCCCACCCCCATCAACTGCCGCCCTTTTGAATGGGGAGCGGACATCATCGTTCACTCCACGACTAAATACATGGACGGCCATGCCTCGGCCGTGGGCGGCGCGATTGTCGATTCCGGCAAGTTCGACTGGACGAAACACGCGGACAAATTCCCCGGCCTCACGCAGCCGGACATGAGCTATCACGGCATCGTGTACACGGAACAGTTCGGCCTGGGCGGCGCGTATATCACCAAAGCCACGGCCCAACTGATGCGGGATCTCGGTTCCATCCAGGCGCCGCAGAACGCCTTTTTGCTGAACATCGGACTGGAAAGCCTGCATCTGCGCATGGCGCGGCATTGTGAAAATGCGCTGGCCGTGGCCCAATATCTGGAAAAGCATCCGGCCGTGGCCTGGATCAACTACTGTTCTTTGCCTTCGAACAAATATTACGCCATGGCGCAAAAGTACCTGCCGGGCGGCTCCTGCGGCGTGGTCAGTTTCGGCGTGAAAGGCGGCAGGGCCGCTGCCGAACGCGTCATGGCCGCTATGAAAATCGGTTCCATCGCAACCCATGTGGCGGACGCGCACACCTGCATGCTGCACCCCGCATCCAGCACTCACCGCCAGATGACGGAACAGGAACTTATCGCCGCCGGCATACCCGGCGACCTCATCCGCTTTTCCGTCGGCATTGAGGATATCGCCGACATTCTGGAGGATCTGGAACAGGCTCTGACCTGATTTCACACAAAAATCCGGGCGCGGAACGAAAGGTAAAATTTTCGTTTCGCGTCCTTCCTTATTCTCTGAAATGCCTTATTGTTGCTCATAGCATTTTACCAATGGAGGATACATATGAGTAACGCTCCTGTTACCAGTGCCAGAAACCAGTTCAGCGGCACAATCACCCGCCTTGTCACGGGCGCGGTGAACAGCGAGGTGGTTCTTGATCTCGGCGACAGCCAGATCGTGGCCATCATTACCAACGAAAGCGCGAAGAACCTGGGCCTGACCGTGGGCGGCAAGGCATATGCCCTGATCAAGGCTTCCTGGGTGATTCTGGTCAAAAGCGGCCTGAAAACCAGCGCCAGAAACCAGTTCACCGGCACGGTCGGCAAATGCAAAACCGGCGCGGTCAACGCCGAAGTGGTCGTCGATCTGCCCGGCGGCAAAGCCGTCACAGCCATCATCACCAATGAAAGCGTCGCAGGCCTGGGCCTGAAAGTGGGCGACACGGTGACTGCCCTGATCAAGGCTTCGCATGTGATCATCGCTGTGGCCTGACGGATCTGCGAAAAACGCAAAAGCCGTTTTCCATGACTGGAAAACCGCTTTTGCGTTTTGGCGTCAATCCAATTACAGAGGAAAAAAATCTTTCGGCATAACCCACGCCCCCTGGCGTTGCGGCAGGGCAAGGCCCCGGCGCAGTTCCCGCATGAAGGCGGCCCTGGGCACCGAATAGGCGCCGAAGCGCAGTAAATTGTCCGTAACCTGCTGGCAGTCGATCAGCAAAAAACCCCAGGTTTGCAGCAGTCGCGCCAGCCAGACCAGACAGACCTTGGACGCGTCCGGGCTGTGGTAAAACATGGATTCGCCAAAAAAAACCCCACCCAGAGCCACGCCGTACAGGCCCCCGGCCAGGCGGCCGTCCAGTCGTGCTTCAACGGAATGGGCATAGCCCGCCCTGTGCAGGTCGCGATATGCCTCGACCATGTTCGGCACCAGCCAGCTTCCCTGCTGCCCCGGTCTCGGAGTATAAGCGCAGCCCCTGATCACTGCATCGAATGCCGTGTCCAGAGAGACCTGAAAACGCCGAGCATGAATCGCCCGCCGCAGGGAACGGGAAACATGCAGCTCGGCCGGCGGCAGTATGCAATGCTCGGGCAATGCCCACCAGAGTATGGGCGTGTGTTCGTCATACCAGGGAAAAATGCCGTTGGCATAGGCTCGCAGAAGCCGCTCGCGCGACAGATCGCCCCCCACGGCCAGCAGCCCTTCGGGCGAAGCGTGCGGGAAGGAAGGGAAAGTGACCGTTCCCGGCCTTAAAAAAACCGGCATGTTACGCTTTACTGCCGCCGGCTCGCGCCTTGGGCGCCGGGCTTTTGGCTTTTTTGCCGGATGCGGCGGGCTTTGCTTTTACCTTTGCGGCGGCTTTCGCCTTTACGCCGGTCGGAACGGCTTCTATTTTTGCGCCGGGCGCGGCGTTTTTCGCCTTTTTGTCCCGCAATGCGTTTTTTGCAGGCGCGGCAGCCCCGGTTTTTGCGGCTTTGGGCTCCAACGAGGAATAAAGAAAACCGAGCGCATCGGCCTTGCTTGAGGCGGCATCCACAACCACTTCGCCGCCGTTTGCCAGTTTGCCGAACAATACCTCGCGCGCAAGCTCGTCTTCCACGGATTCGCGCAGAACCCGGGCCAGGGGACGGGCGCCGAAGGCGGGGTCATAGCCTTTGGCCGCAAGCCAGGAACGCGCGCCTTCGGTCAAGGTCAGGCGCACCTTTTTTTCAGCCAACGATGCCGCCAGTTCCTTGGTGAACTTGCCGACAATGCGCCCCATGACGGCCGGCGAAAGATTGCCGAAAGCCACCATGGCGTCCAGGCGATTGCGAAACTCGGGGGCAAACAGTTTTTCCAGAGCCTTTTTGCCCTTGCCGGCCGTATCCATTACGGCCGAAGGGGTAAAACCGATGCCCCGGGCGCTCATTTCAAAGGCCCCGGCGTTGGAGGTCATAATCAAAATCGCATTGCGAAAATCGGTCTTGCGGCCGGAGTTGTCCGTCAGGGTCGCATAGTCCATGACCTGCAGCAGGATATTAAAAATATCCGGATGGGCTTTTTCGATCTCATCCAGAAGCAGCACGCAGTGCGGAGTTTTACGCACCGCTTCGGTAAGCAGCCCGCCCTGATCAAATCCCACATAGCCCGGAGGCGCGCCGATCAGCCGCGAGACCGCGTGTTTTTCCATATATTCGCTCATGTCATAGCGCAAAAAAGCGACGGACAAGGACGCGGCCAATTGCCGGGCAAGTTCCGTCTTGCCCACGCCCGTCGGGCCGTAAAACAAAAAAGATCCCTGCGGCCGTCCCTGCGCGGTAAAACCGGCCCGCGCCCGCAGCACCGCGCGGGTGACCGTTTTGACCGCTTCTTCCTGTCCGTATACGGCCCGGTCCAGATCAAGCTCCAGGCTGCTCAGGCGGTCACGGTCCGAGGTGCTGACCTTGACCGAGGGAATGCGGGCCATGGCGGCCACCACTTTTTCGATATCCGGCACTCCCACGGTCAGTACCGGAAGAGCTTCTCCCGGCGCGTTCGCGCCGGCCCGCCTGCCGCCCTTTTCCGAACGGGCCAGGCGAATGGCGGCCCCGGCTTCGTCCAGCACGTCGATGGCTTTGTCCGGCAGCAGCTTGTCCTGCAAATATCGAACAGAAAGAGTCACGGCAGCCTGCAAGGCCGGAAGGGTGTAGCGCACTCCGTGGTGCCCCTCGTAATTTCCTTTCAGGCCTTTGAGAATGGCGACGCACTCCTCTTCAGTGGGTTCCGAGATGTCGATTTTCTGAAAACGCCGGGAGAGAGCCCGGTCTTTTTCGAAATGATTGCGAAATTCCTCATGGGTTGTGGAGCCGATGCAGCGCAGTTTGCCCGAAGCAAGCACAGGTTTGAGGATATTGGAAGCGTCCATTGAGCCGCCGCTGGTAGCGCCGGCCCCGACAATGGTATGAATTTCGTCAATGACCATGATGGAGCCGGGCATGTTCTGCAAAGCCGCCACAACGGCTTTCAGGCGGGCTTCGAAATCTCCCCGGTATTTGCTTCCGGCCAGAAGCGACCCCATGTCCAGAGCAAAAACTCTGGCCTCGGCAAAGGCCGGCGGCACGTCGCCGCTGACGATGCGCAAAGCCAACCCTTCGGCCAGGGCGGTCTTGCCCACGCCGGGGTCCCCCACATACAGGGGGTTGTTCTTGCGCCGCCGGGACAACACCTGAATGGTCCGGGTCAGTTCCGCATTGCGGCCGATCAGGGGGTCTATCTGCCCGTCCCGGGCTTTGGCGGTCAGATCGGTGGTGTATTTTTCAAGCGCCGACGCGCCTTCAGAACCTTCGGATTCGGCGCCGCCGTCCTTGCTGCCTTCTTCACGGGCGGGCTTGATGTGCGAGATGACTTCCAGAAGCCCCACGCGGGTCATGCCCTGCGCCAGCAAAAAATACCCGGCGTAAGAGTCTTCTTCCAGCATGGCGGCCAGCACGTCGCCGATTTCGATGGTGTCGCGGCCCGCGTCCTTGATCTGACGCATGGCCCGCTGCATCACCCGCTGCACGGCCAGCGTCTGCACCACTTCCACTTTCGAGCCTTCCGGAAGGGCGCTGAGGTAGGCGGCGAAAAAATCTTCCAGGCGGCGCTGCACGGCCAGCACATCAATGCCGCAGGCTTCCAGAATTTCTTCGCCGTAACGTTCTTCGGTGATGGACAACAGTAGATGCTCAAGAGTCAGATATTCGTGGCGCCTGGCCTGCACGGCCGCCACCGCGGCGGCCAGAGCGGCCTCCAGATGTTTGCCCAGCATGATGCGACCTCAATTGCCGTAAAAGCGGCGTTAGACATCTTCCAGAGAGCAACGCAAAGGATAGCCCATCGAGCGGGCCCTGCTGTGCACAATAGCGACTTTGGTTTCCGCGACCTCGGCCGGGTAGATCCCGCATTCACAACGGCCTTTCTCGTGCACGGCCATGGTGATGCGGTTCGCTTCGACCGGCGTTTTTCGAAAAACATCACGGAGAATCTGCGACACAAAATCCATGGTTGTGTAGTCATCATTGTGTAAAAACACGCGAAAATGGCGAGGCTCGCGCAGTTCCTGCTCCGCCAGAACGTCCGTGTGCGACGACGATGCGGATGATCGAGAAAGGCTCATATTCGTCTTCCTGTTTCTCTGAAAATACAAAAGCAAAGGAAAACACTCAAGCATGGTGCCTTGTAACCCGGACGATAGTCAAGAGGCGGCAGCCGTTTATTTTCGAGCCGCCCGCCTCTTCAGGTTATAATCATTTGTCGGCAAAAGGGAACTCGTAACAAGGCGTCGGCAAAGAAAAGAAATTTCGCCCTCAACTTCGTTGCGGACGGTTCTGGCCGAACAGGGCTTTTTGCAACGCGATGAGCGTTGAGATGCCGCCCCCGTCCTTTGCGCCCGTTTCCGGGTGAAACAAAGGCGTGTAGCCCAAACGTCCTGCCTGGTCCAGGCGGACATTGTGCGCCCGTACCGGCCGCACCTGACCGTTCAGATCCACCTCGCCCCAGAACAGAGCGCGTTCCGGCAAGGGAACGTCGTAAAAAGAAGAAAGCACCGCGGCCACCAGCGCCAGGTCCATGCCCGGATCCTGCATGCGCAGTCCGCCGCCGATCTTGGCGTAAATGTCGACTTGCGACAGATTGAGGCGCAGGCGCTTTTCGAGCACGGCCAGCAGCAGATGAAGACGGTTGACGTCAAAGCCGAGACCCGTGCGCCGGGGAATGGCCAGAAATGTCTTGGTGACCAGGGCCTGGACTTCCACAACAAAAGGCCGCTGCCCTTCAATGCCCATAACCACGGCCGTGCCGGACAGGGACGGGTCGCGCGCGCTCAAAAAGTAGGTGGACGGGTCGGGCACCAGTTCCATACCGTCTTCAACCATCTGAAAAACCAGCAATTCCTGGTTTGGGCCAAAACGGTTCTTTAATACCCGCAAAATGCGGAACATCTGATGCCGGTCTCCTTCCAGAGAAATAACCGTGTCCACCAGGTGTTCCAACAGTTTTGGCCCGGCAATGGCCCCGTCTTTGGTCACATGCCCCACGAAAAGCACACAGGTGCCGCTTTTGCGGCACAACTCCGCAACTTCCGTGGCCACGGCGCGCACCTGGCCGACATTGCCGGGCAAGCCTTCGGCCTGCGGCGAGGAAAGAGTCTGCACGGAATCGATGATCAAAAGATCCGGCGGGGTTGCGCTCTGCAAGACCGGAAAAACGTCTTCAATCTGTGAAGTGGCCAGAGCGTCCAAGCCGTCGTGCAATACGCGCAGGCGTTCGGCCCTGGCTTTGATCTGCCCCAGCGCCTCTTCGCCCGAAACGTAGAGCGCGCTCCGGCCCGAGGCCGCGACAGCGCCCGCAAGCTGAAGCAGTAAAGTCGACTTGCCGATGCCCGGCTCGCCCCCCACCAGAATGGATGCGCCCGGCACAAGGCCGTCGCCCAAAATGCGGTCAATGGCCGCGACCCCGGTGCTGAACGCGGCGGAACGCGAATCAGGAGCGTCCTTCAGGGCCACAAGGGACTGCCGGCCGGCCGTTCCTTGAATATGCGCGCGGGCGGGGCGTTCCGGGGCGGCGAGAGCGGCTTCCAGCGTGTTCCAGGCCCGGCAGGCGGCGCACTGTCCGCGCCACTGCATGGAACGCGCGCCGCAGGCGCTGCATATGTATACTTCGCGCTGCTTCGCCATGGCCTATTTTTTCGGCGCAGGATCTTTCGCATCGACGATCTTCACGCCGAGTTCATATGCGGTTTCCGGGGGATTGAAAAAAACGGTAATGAAAGGCACGTCTTTCTTGGGCAGGATATTGGTGTTGTTGCTGAGAATATCCAACCTGTTGTTCAGCGCGTCTTCCAGTTCCTTTTTGGACAGAATCTGCAACTGGAAAAGAGAAAGCGTGATGCCGCAATACTGCTCTTTCACGGCAAGCGCCTTGCCCTTGTCGTCGTACAGGGTGACTTCCAGCTTGATCAGATCCTTGGGGACGGTGAAATTGTTGATCACCTTGCCTTCCACCACCATCATACGTCCGGCTTTGTCGTTGTTGGTCACCATGTACTGGCGCACGTTTTTCAGGGCCAGACGCTCGGCCAGTTCCTGTTGGGCGAGTTCCGCAGCCGTGGGACCGGCGGGAGCCGTCGTCTGTTTGCCGCCGCGAAAAGAGGAAAAAACCTTGTAGCCGCCATAGCCGAGCAGGGTCGCCAGACAAACTATGCCGAGGACGGCCAGAAGTTTTTTTATTTTCCGGCCCCGCGACGGGGCGCCGCCGGCCGTGGGCAGGACCACGTCGTCCGGCTCCTGGAAATAGCCCTCTTCGGGCATGGCGGGAAATTTCTCATCCGGCGCGTCAGGCGCGGCCTGTTCGACGAACGGAGTCTGCGGCGCGACGGAATCGTCAATCTCCGGCAAAGCAAATACATTGCCGCAACTGGAACACCGGGCTTTGCGGCCGGGCGCGTACTTGTCGTCAGGCACATTAAATTTGGTCTCACAACCGGGGCAGGCGACAATCATGCAAGCCTCTACTCCGTCAGAATTTCAAAAACAGAAGGCAATTCACGGTAGTTCTCGGCGTAACCCAGGCCGTATCCCACGATAAACCCCCTGGACAGCCGAAAAGCGACAAAATCAACGTGCACGGGCACTTCGCGCCGCTCCACTTTATCCACCAAAGCGGCCAGGCGCAAGGACCGGGCTCCGCGCGCCTGAAGCTGGTTAAACAAAAAATGCATACTGTGGCCCGAATCCACCACATCTTCCACCAAAAGCACATGCTTGTCGGCAAGGGATACTTCCACGTCCTTGGTGAAACTGACGACCCTCGCGCTTTCCGTCCCCGAACCGTAACTGGCCAGGCGGACAAAATCCAGTTCCAGTCCCGGCACTGTAATGTGCTTGACCAGATCGGAAAAAAACATAAATGCGCCTTTGAGCACACAGACAATGACCAAAGGCTGCCCTTTGTACAAGGCGTTGATCTCGTCGGCGACGGCCCGCACCCGTTCGGCGACGGCCGTCTGCGAAAACACCTCGCGCATGGGGTGCCGGGTCTTGTGCATCATATGTCCTGAATCATGGCGATTTCATCGCAGTTGGGAAATTTGGGGCAGTTGATGCAATCCGTCCAGATCTTCTGCGGCAAAAGTTCCTTGGCAATCTCGCGAAATCCCGCGTTCGCAAAAAATTCCCATTGATAGGTCAGGGTAAATACCTGAACCACGCCAAAGGTCGCGGCCTCTTCCAGACAGGATTTCACCAGCCGCATCCCCACGCCGCTTCGCCTGTGCCCTTCGGCGACGAACAGAGAACGCACTTCGGCCATGCGCTCCCAGGCTATGGCCAGGGCGCAGCAGCCGATGAGTTTGCCGTCCTCTTCGGCCACAAAGAAATCCCGCAGACAGGTGTAAATCTGGCTGAGTGAACGGGGAAGCAAAATGCCCCTGTTCGACTCATCCATCAACAGAGCATGAATGCCCGTTACGTCACGCGTATGCGCTTTGCGCAACACTATCGCCATGTTGTTATTCCATTATTTTTTTGAGAAAAGACCGCAAATCTTTTTCCGACACCATGCCCGCTTCGTTCACCACGGCTTCGCCTTTGCCGTTGTAAATCAGAAGATGAGGAATACTTGAAACTCCGGCCGCGCGCACCAAGTCGGCCCCCGCCATGCGGATGGGGTAGTTGAACTTGGTTTTGCGCATGAATTCGGCCAGAGCCTGGGGGTTTTCGTCCACAGAAACGCCGATGAGCACAAGTTTATCTTCGCCGATGCTTTTGCGGATGTTGATCAGGCCGGGGATCTCCTCCCGGCAGGGAGGACACCATGTGGCAAAAAAATTGATGATCAACACTTTGCCTTTGCCGGCCATCACCATAGCCTTCACTTCCGTGTACGACAACTCCGCCGGAACGGCCGGCGCCGAAGGCGCCGCGACGGGGGCTCCGGCCGCCGCGCAAAGAGGAAGCAGAAGCAACGCGAACAGCATTGCGGCAAGCACGTTTCTTTTCATGACCCCATTCCTTTGCAGCCGCCGGCACGCGGCCGCGATACAGCATACCTGATTATCGTCCCGCCCGCCAGAGAGCGGCTGCGCTTCATTTTGCCCGTTTCGCCAGGTTGCGGGCCAGCCGTACCGCTTCTACCGCGTCGGGCGCATAGCGCGCGCCGATGGCCCGCGCGAAGTTTTCCGTGACAACGGCCCCGCCCACCACAACCGGCAGGTCCAGACCTTCTTCGGCCAGCAGATCCACCGTATCGCGCATGCGCACCATGGTCGTGGTCATCAGGGCGGAAAGTCCGATGAGGGCGGCCTTTTTCTCTTTGGCCGCATCCACGATTTTCCGGGCGGGCACGTCCTTGCCCAGATCGACGACCTCAAAACCGTGGTTGCGCAGCATCAGGTTGACAATGTTTTTGCCGATGTCGTGAATGTCGCCTTCCACCGTGGCCGTCACGACCACCGTCTTTTCGCCGGTCCGCGTGTCCTTTTCCAGCAGAGGCCGCAATACGGCGAAGGCGGCCTGCATGGTTTCCGCAGAACGGATGAGCTGCGGCAGAAAATACTCCCTGCGCTCGTACTTCGCCCCCACCGCCGTGATAGCCGGAATCAGCCTGTCGCCGACCAGACCGAAGGGATCCGACCCGGCGGCCAGTTCCGCCCGCACCAGAAATTCTATTTCGTCAATGCGCCCCAGAATGACCGCGTCTTCCAGGCTGAGCGAAGCGCAACCGTCCGCCTTGCCGCCGAAAGCCCCCGCTCCGCCAATGGCGCCGGCGGCAAAAGTCCCCCCCGCCCCGCCTGTCCAGCCGGAATACCCTTCAATAAAACGTCCGGCAGCCGGGTCTTTGCCCCCAAGCAAATCGGCAGCGGCCACAGCTTCGCGTATCCGGACGCTGCCGGGGTTGGCGATGCAGGCGCAGAGCCCGGCTCCGGCGGCCATGCTCAAGAAAGCGCCGTTGACAAGTTCGCGCGCGGGCAGGCCAAAAGAGACATTGGACAGACCGGCGACCGTGGGCAGAGCCAGAGCTTCCGTACAGTGGCGAACCACGGCGGCGCATTCGCGCGCGGCCGCGGCATTGGCGGAAATAGTCAGGACCAGCACATCGACCATGGCCAGACGCCGGGGCACGCCCAGATCATCCATGCGCTCGAGCAATTCCTCGATGACGGCTATGCGCTGGGCGGCGCTTTCCGGCAGTTGCCGCCCTTTGAGCGGCAAAAGCACGAAAGGCGCGCCGAAATCGCGGCAAAGCGGCCCCAGTTTTTCCAAGTGCCCCGCTTCGCCGCTGATGGAATTGACCAGAGGAGATGCGGGGTAGGCTTTGAGCGCCGCGGCCACGGCCTCGGGGTTTGAAGAGTCCAACGAAAGCGGAACGGAGTGCCGGGCGGCCAGACGGCCGACCAATTCGGGCAACAGCGCGGCTTCGTCAACCAGCGGGGCGCCCACGTTGACATCCAAAATATGCGCGCCGGCCATGACCTGCTCGTCGGAAAAGCGCAGGGCCGTCGTGAACTCCCCTGCGGCCAGTTCCGCGGAAAGCTGCTTTTTGCCCGTGGGGTTGATGCGCTCGCCGATAATGCGAAAGGGCTGGTCAAGACCGATATGCAGCAAGGACGAGCGGCTGGTGACCGTGATGCGCCCGCTTGCCGCCGCGGCTGTTCGCAGACATTTTTCCGATCCGGCAAGGCCGCGCAGGGCCTTGATATGCGCCGGGGTAGTGCCGCAGCACCCGCCCAGAAACTGAACTCCCTGAGCAGCAAAATCGACGGCGGCCTCGGCGAAAGGTTCGGGAGAAAGGCGGAATACGGTCTGCCCGTCGACCAACTCCGGCAGACCCGCGTTGGGCTGGGCCATTACCGGAACAGCGGCGTGTCGCAGCAAGCGGGCGACGACTCCGGCCATTTCCAGAGGGCCGGCGCTGCAGTTGGTGCCCAAAAAATCGACGCCCATGTTGCCCAAGGTAGCGGCGAACACTTCGGGCGATGATCCGGTCAGGCTGGCGCCGTCCTCAAAGGTCATGGAAACGCCCAGAGGCAACGAGCACTCCATTCTGGCGGCGATTACGGCGGCCCTGGCTTCGGCCAGATCAAACTGGGTTTCAGCCAGCAGAAGATCCGCTCCGCCGGCGACCAGGCCGCGAATTTGCTCACGAAAAGCGGCAAGCAGATCGTCAAAAGAAAGCTCGCCCAGTGGTCGTAAAAATTTTCCGCTGGGGCCGATGCTGCCCGCCACGAATATTTTGCGGCCCAGTTCGCCTGACGACCGGTCTGCAACTTCCCGGGCAATGGCGGCCATGCGGCGATTGAAGGCGACCGGCTCCAGTTTCCCGGGCAGCTTGAATACGGTACCGCCGAAAGTGTTGGTGGTCAGGATGTCGGCGCCGGCCAACGCATACTCCCGATGGATGCCCGCAAGCACATCAGGTCGCTCCAGGCTGAATTCCTCGGGGCTCGCCCCTGCCGGCAGCCCCCTGGCTTGCAGCATGGTTCCCAGCCCCCCGTCAAAAAAAAGCCGGATGCCGGAACTCAATGTTTCACGAAACAACGACATGCGCTTCTCCTGTAAAGCAACGGTCCGCCTCTTCCTACTGAAAATTGTTGAAAAGAACAAATGAAAACTATAATTGTGATATAAGGGAGAGAAGTCTCTTTTCTCGTCTTCAACCTTCTGGTAAGGATACCAACATGAAACCCGGAAAAATGCCGCCCTCCTCCCCTGATCCGGCCGAGAGCGAAAAAGACGAAACGTCTTACGATATCGACGATGGCGAAGACACTGCGGAAGCGTTGCTCGACGACCCCGAAGACCTGGACGCAACGGATCCCGACGACGATACGGAGCACCTGCTGCTTGAACCGTCCTCCCCCGGTCCTTTGCCTGTGCCCTTGGGAAAGCGCGGAGCCCGAGACAGCCTGAGCCTGTATTTGCACGAAGTCAGTCGCTTTCCTTTGCTCACGCCCGAGGACGAATACTCCCTCGCCCGCAAGGTCATAGACGAAAACGACACGGACGCGGCTTTTCGCCTTGTCTCTTCGCATCTGCGGCTGGTGGTCAAGATCGCCATGGATTTTCAACGCCGCTGGATGCAGAACGTGCTCGACCTCATTCAGGAAGGCAACGTCGGCCTGATGCGGGCCGTGCATAAATTCGATCCGGAAAAGGGCATCAAATTTTCCTACTACGCCGCGTTCTGGATCAAAGCCTACATTCTGAAATTCATCATGGACAACTGGCGCATGGTCAAGATCGGCACGACCCAGGCCCAGCGTAAGTTGTTTTACAATCTGAACAAAGAACGTCAAAAACTGATTGCCCAGGGCTTTGACCCTGACGCCGCCACGCTTTCCAAAAACCTGAACGTCAGTGAAGACCAGGTTCTGGAAATGGAACAGCGCATGGACGGAAGCGACGTTTCTCTGGATGCCCCCCTGAACTCCGAAGAATCCCAGGGGGCCAGCCGCATCGAGCTTCTGCCGTCCGGCGGCCCGGGCATTGAAGAAATTTTGGCGGACGGCGAAATCGCGGGCATGGTCCGCGACCGTCTGAAAAGCATTATCCCTTTGCTTTCGGAGAAAGAGGCGTATATTCTTGAGCGTCGCCTGCTTACGGACGATCCCGTGACCTTGCGGGAAATAGGCGAAAAATACGCCATCACCCGCGAACGGGTACGGCAGATCGAAGCCAGACTGCTGCAAAAGGTACGGGATCATCTGTTCAAGGAAATCAAAGATTTTTCCCAGGACTGGGTGAAAGAGGAATAACAAGAACACCATGCGTGCCTTTTTTCTCTGCGGCCTTGCGGTCGTTTTGTGCTTTGCGGCGGGCTGTTCCGGCCGTTCGACCGATCCTGTCGTCTGGAATTTGGGCGATGAGGGGAAAAGCGTTTTTTATTACCTGATGCAGCAAGAAGCGGCAGCAGCCGGCGACGTGCAGGGTTTCAAAGAATCCAGCGAAAAACTTCTGGCCCTGAATCCCGACGTCGAGATCTATGTCGACGCCGCAGAATTCGCCTTGCGCCGCCGCGAATGGGCGGAAGCGAGAACCGTCGCCCGCCGGGGGCTGGAACGCTATCCCGACAGCCTGCAACTGACCCTGGTCATGGCTGACAGCTATATGCAGGAGCGCAGGCCGAACGACGCGGTGGACACGCTCTCCCACTTTATCAAGAGCCGCCCGCACAGCCGGGAAGCCGCGCAGGAACTTGCCCGTCTTCTGTTGCTGGCCAAACGCCATGCGGACCTGGATGCGCTTGTGCGCGCTCTGCCCGCAAAACAGGTGACTCCGTATATCCGTTTCATGCACGCCCGCTCGCTTCTTGAGCGCAATGCCCTGGAGCAGGGAGAAAAAGAACTGCGGCTTGTGTTGAAGCAGGATCCGGACATGCTGGACGCCTGGGTGGATCTGGCCATCTGCGCGCAGTTGCGCGGCAGGCATGCGGAAGCCGCCCGCCTGTACCGAAAGGCTCTGGACAAAGACCCGGAAAACCTGCCCGTCTGGTTGCGCCTGATAGACGCCTACCTGCGGGGCAAACAGCCCGACCAGGCATTGAAGGCCCTGGATGCGGCGCCCCCTTCCACGGCGCTGCAACTGGAAGCCGGGGTGTTGCTGCTGGAAGCCAAGCAATACGGAGCGGCCCGCCGGGTGCTGACCCAGGCCAAAAACACGCCGGGCGCACCCGAAGAAGTGTATTTCTATCTCGCCGCACTGAGCATGGAAAGCGCGAAAAACACCGACGAAGCGCTGGCGATGCTGGCCATGATTCCCGACGACAACCGGCATGCCGAGCGGGCTCTGCGCTGGAGCATTCAACTGCTGGAAGAGGCAGGCCGCAAGGACAAGGCCGAAGCCCTGGCCCGCGACAAGGCCGCAGCCCATCCCGATTCTCCCGCTTACCAGATTATTCTTTCGCAGGTTCTGACCCGCGCGGGCCAGACGCAGCAGTGCGCGGACGTGTTACGCGCCGCTCTGCAAAAATGGCCCGACAACGCCGCCGTCAAATACAATCTGGGCTATGCCCTGGATACGCTGGGGCAAAAAGAAGAAGCCCTGCAACTTATGGAAGCGGTAATCGCGCAGGAACCGCGCAATGCGAACGCCCTCAACTATGTGGGCTATACTCTGGCGGAAGCCGGGCGCGACCTGGACAGATCCCACGCGCTGCTGCAGCGCGCGGTGGCCGAAGCTCCGGATGATCCGCACATCACCGATTCTCTGGCCTGGGTGTACTACCAGATGGGCAGCTATCAGGAAGCCTGGAAGGCCATACGTAAAAGCGTTGAACTGGGCGGAGACCATCCCGTCATCTGGGAGCATTACGGCGACATCGCGCTCAAAATCGGCAACAAGGCCGAAGCTGCAAAAGGCTATCGCAACTCGCTGCAAGGAAAGCCCGAAAATCCGGACGCCGTCCGCGCCAAAATTCGGGAGATGCAATGAGGCAAAGCCTTTTTCTGCTCTGCCTGACCGGCTTTCTTCTTTTCGGCGGCTGCGCTCGTCAGGGCGTCGACCCCTCTCTGACGCCGGCCGATCCGGCTTCGGCCCGCGACGCGTGGAACAGGTTTGAAGCTGTCTCGCGGCAGGCGGAAGCCCAATCCGGCCCTTTCCGCATCAACGCCACCCTGTATTACGCCGGCAAAGAGGGCAGCCAGCGCGTGACCGTTTATTTCTGGGGCGACAATGCCGCGGCCAAAGCCGGAAAAAAAGCTTCATTCCGGCCCTTGCGCCTGGACATTCTCATGGGCCCCGGCAGCGTCATGGGCAAAGTCGTGGAAGACGGCAACGATTTTATCGCATACGTGCCGCGTGACGAAACCGCCTATCGCCATACCGGCGACGACCCGGCCCTGCCGGCTTTCGGCGTGCCGGTCCCCTTTTCGCTGGCGGATCTTTCGCTGCTGCTTACCGGGCAGTTCCAACGCCTTTTCGCGGAACAAGACGCCCGCGGGCACGCTTTCGCCGCCGCTGCCCGAGCCTGGCTGGGCAAAGACGGCCTGATCGCCTATGCAATAGGCGGGCGGCTGTCAGGCTTGCTGGAACTGTCGCCCGACGGTCTGCCCCGGGTTTGGCATGAACAGGGCGGCAAGGGCTGGACGCTTACCATCGACTATTGGGACGACAGCACCAGAACAACGCCGCGCAAGCTTCACGTTGCGCATCCCCAGGGCGCGGAGGCGACTCTTGTCGTGCGGGAACTGGCCCGGCCCGGCTCTTTCACGCCAAAGCAACTGGAACTGGCCATTCCGCCCGGCACCCGCTTTGCTCCCCTGCGCGCGCAGGCGCGATGACCTCCCCGCAAGGATGTCCGACATGACCGCTGAGCCATACAAGAGAACAGTATATATAGCTTCCGACCACGCCGGGTACAGTCTGAAAGTCGCCCTTACGGACGCCTTGCGGGCCGAAGGCGCGCAACTGGTCGACATGGGCGTCAACAGCGCGGGCAGCTGCGATTACCCGGACTTCGCCCACCCTCTCTGCGAGGCCGTGCTGCGCGACAATACGCTGGGCATTCTTATTTGCGGCACGGGCATCGGCATGTCTATCGCCGCCAACCGCCACGCCGGCATCAGAGCCGCCGTCTGCACCCACGAGTTTCATGCCCGCACCGGCCGCGAGCACAACAACGCCAACATTCTGTGCCTGGGCGAGCGCATAACCGCGCCCGGCCTGGCTCTGGAACTGGCCCGCATCTTTTTGAACACGGAATTCGCCGGCGGCCGTCATGCCCGCCGGGTAGATAAAATTGAAATCGCGGACGACCGAGCAACACGAGGATGACAATGCAATTGTATAATTCACTGACGCGCAAGAAAGAAGAATTCGTTCCCGCCCGGCCCGGCAAAGTCAGCCTGTATTCATGCGGCATCACGGCTTATGACCTCTGCCATATCGGCCATGCCCGCTCGGCCGCCGTTTTCGACGTGCTGGTCCGCTATCTGCGCTTTCTGGGGCTGGATGTGACCTTCATCCGCAACTTTACCGATGTGGACGATAAAATCATCAACAAGGCCGCGCAGGAAGGCATCTCCAGCGAAGAGGTGGCTGAAAAATACATCGCCGCCTTTCATACGGACATGGACGCCATCGGCGTGCAGCGCGCCACTGTCGAGCCAAAAGCCACGGAGCACATCGCTGAAATGGTCGCGCTGATCGAAACCCTGATCAAAAAAGACAAAGCGTATGCCACCGCCGACGGCGACGTGTATTTCAGGGTCCGTTCCTTCGCGGATTACGGCAAGCTTTCCGGCCGCAGCGTGGATGAGCTGCGCAGCGGCGCGCGGATTGCCCCCGACGAAAAGAAGGAAGATCCTCTTGATTTCGCGCTGTGGAAAGGCGCCAAGCCCGGCGAGCCCTTCTGGGACAGCCCCTGGGGACGCGGC
This sequence comes from Desulfovibrionaceae bacterium, assembly GCA_031548325.1. GTDB lineage: Bacteria > Desulfobacterota > Desulfovibrionia > Desulfovibrionales > Desulfovibrionaceae > FLUQ01. Next base: position 1,703 of record JAVBRE010000023.1, on the reverse strand, counting down.
CGTCCGGGCTGGCATATCGAGTGCTCGGCCATGAGCGAAAAATACGCTCCCCTGCCTCTTGATATTCACGGCGGCGGGCAGGACCTAATCTTCCCCCACCATGAAAACGAAATCGCCCAGACGGAAGCGGCCATTGACGGCCCCTTCTGCCGCTTTTGGGTGCATAACGGCTTTGTGCAGGTCAACTCGGAAAAGATGTCCAAATCCCTGGGCAACTTCCGCACCATCCGCGATATTCTGGCCTCATACCTGCCGGAAACCCTGCGATTTTTTCTTATCGCCCGCCATTACCACAGCCCCATTGATTTTACCTTTGAGGCCATGGAAGAGACGGAAAAGAACCTGCGCCGCATTTACGAGACGCTGGCCCTTGCCCGTGAAGGAGTCGCCCGTGAAAAATGGAGCGACTCCCCCTTGCCGGGCGAGTATGCCGCCGAGTCGGCTGAACTGGAAAAAGCTTGGCGCGACGCCATGGATGACGATCTGAACACTGCGGCGGCCATCGGGCATATCAACAACCTGGTGCGGCTCATCAACCGCCTGGATGAAGACAAAAACGCCCGCAAGAGCATTGAGGCCAAAGCGCTGTACAGCCGTTTTCTGGACCTCATGGCTGCCTGGGGAGAAATACTGGGGTTGTTCCGGCAGGAAAGCGCGGCCTTTTTGCAGGCCCTCAAGTTTTCCCGAGCCAAACGGAAAAACCTGGATATAGCCCGCGTTGAAGAACTGATGCAACGCCGTTTGCAGGCCCGGCAGGCAAAAGACTACGCCCGGTCCGACGCGTTGCGCGACGAGATGGCGGCGATCGGCGTCACGGTTCGCGATTCCGCCCAGGGAGCGGTATGGGATATAGCGTGACAACGCGGCGCGCCGCGGCTTTTTTCACCCTGCTCCTGATGCTGGGCACGGCGTTTTTTCCGTGCCGGGCAGGCGCCTGGGGAGAATTCACCATTAAAGACGAAGTGGAATTGGGTAAAAAGATCCGCATCTCCGTCCGTTCCGCTTTTCCCATCGTGGATGACCCGGAAATCGTGGAGTATGTCCGCAAGGTCGTCAATCGGCTGATGGCCGCTATTCCGCCGCAGCCTTTCGACTATTCCGTCAGCGTTGTCCGGCATAACGCCATCAACGCCTTTGCCGCTCCGGGCGGCAATTTGTTCGTGTTCACCGGCCTTATCCTGGCCATGGACCACGAATCGGAACTGGCCGGCGTGCTCAGCCACGAAATCGCCCACGCAACGCAGCGGCACATCGCCGGCCGCATCGCGCAGATGCAGAAAATTACCCTGCTCTCTCTTGCCGGCGCGCTGCTGGGCGGTTTTATAGGCGGTTCCAGCGTCGGCCCGGCCATCATGGCCGGTTCGGCGGCGGCAGGACAGGCGGCTCAGTTGAGTTACGGCCGTGCGGATGAAACGGACGCCGACAACGTGGGGCTGCGCTATCTCGTAAACGCGAACTATCCTCCTCGCGGCATGGTCGGGGCTTTTGAAAAAATTCGCCGCCAGCAGTGGCTGGTCGGGTCCAACATCCCCACATACCTTTCCACGCACCCGGATGTAATGGAACGCATCAACATCCTGTCCGCGCGGATCAGCACCATGCCGGCCTCTTTGCAAAACCGCAAGGATCGCGATACGGACTTTCTGCGTATTCAGGCCCTGATCCGGTCCCGCTACAGCGACGCCGACCAGGCCCTTGCCATA
>JAVBRE010000126.1:0-16285 GCA_031548325.1 Desulfovibrionaceae bacterium | reverse complement strand
TGGCCGCCTTGGGGGTGTATTGTTTTGTTGGGGGGTTTTTTTGTTGTTTTACGACTTTTCACTGTTAAAATTCTTTTTGGGGGTTTTGGGGGGGGGGGCGTTTTGGGGTGTTCCAAACCGCGCCCCTCTTTATCGCGGGATCAGAAAATCTTACTTCAGTTCGTCAAGAACGGCTTTGTACTCGACGGTCAGCTTGTCCACCAGTTTGGCGGAAGCGGCCGGGTCGTAATTTTCAAGCAAAAAGCCCATTTCCGTCATCTTTTTGGCGAATTCGGGGTTGGCGTTGGTCTTGGCGCAGGCGTCATACAGAACCTTGATGATTTCCTTGGGGGTTTTGGGGGGCACGGCCAGGCCGCGATACGCGCCTTCCACCAGGTCATAGCCCTGTTCCTTGAAGGTCGGCACGTTCGGCAGCGCCGCAAAGCGCTTTTCAGTGGCCACCGCCAGCACGCGCATGTCGTTCTTATACTGCGTGGCCATGGTCGTGTAGGTCATCAGCCCCGCGACGTGGCCGCCCAAAAAGGCGGGCATGGCGTCGCCGGTGCCGGTGAAGGGCACATACGAAAGTTTGATGCCCGCCAGCTTGTTCAGGCGCACCACGCCGAGATGGTTGGCGGTGGCGCTGCCGCTGCCGCCCAGGGTCAGGGCGCCGGGTTTGGCTTTGGCGGCTTCGATGAAGTCTTTCAGGCTCTTGTAGGGGCTGTTCATGGGCACGGCCAGAATGTTGGGCGTGTTCATGAATATCATGACCGGTTCGATTTCTTTGGTCTGATAGCCGGAAGTTTTGCGCTGCAAGGGCTGCAGGATAATGTGCGGCAGGTTGAAGCCCGCAGTGCTGTAGCCGTCGGGTTTGGCGCGGATCAGGTCGTTCCAGCCCACGGAACCGCCGCCGCCGGTCTTGTAGCTGATGAGCACGGATTGGCCCAGCGCTTTTTCAAGCAGGGGCTGTTGGGCTCGTGCGAAAATGTCGGATTCCCCGCCCGGATTGAAGGGAATGAGATAGTTGACGGGCTTTTCGGGAAATTTTGCGGCAGCGGCCGTGCCGAAAGAAAAGAAGCACAGTGACAGGGCGCAAAGGATAGTGACGACGCGTTTCATACTCACAGTTGTCTCCTTGGTAAAGAATGTGGTTTTACAATTGTGGTAAACGTTTTCTAAATTGTAAAAATTAATCGGCCTGGGCGAGCTATACCACCATATCCGCGCGGCCACAAGACGGGGGGCTCCGGTATTCACGGAAGTCGAGGCTTTTGCCTTCTTGCCAGACAATGCGGAGTGTGGTAAGTGGTCCTACCACTTTTATCACCCAATCCGGCGGCGCGCATGGTCCCCTTACAGCAGATCAAAAAAATCATTGTCCACGACGCCATCATCGAAAGCGTCATGGAATACATCAAGGCCAACAATCTGGCCCTGGGGGACCGCATTCCTTCCGAGCGTTTTCTGGCCGAAGCGCTCAAGGTCAGCCGCGGATCCGTACGTGAGGCCTTGAAAGCCCTTGAATCTTCGGGTGTTCTCGAAATAAGGCACGGCGGAGGGACGTATCTGCGTTCCCTTTCTTCCGCCGTTTACTACCAGTATACCAGCGACCACAGGGAAAATCTGGAGATGCTGCAAAGCCTCGTTCAGGTCCGCCAGGCCATCGAAGAATGGACCATGGCGGAGGCGGCCCGCTTCATCACGCCCGCCCAGATCAAGAGCCTGTACGAGCTGGAAAAAAAACAACCGGAAACCGCGCAGCCCAATATGGATCTTGAAATTGCGGTCACCCGCCTGTTCGGCAATGCCGTGTTGCTGGAAATGCATGAAAAAATTGAACAACTTTGGAAGCAGGGTTATACGCGCCTGGGCATGGCGGCTTTTTCGCCCAAGGTGCGCCACGAGCACCACCTGGCCATCATCAAAGGCCTGGAGAGCGGCGACGCCGTCGAGGCCAGAGCCGCCATCGGCCTGCACAACCGGTCCCTCGAAAAATACATTGCCGCGGCCATAGCCAAACTAGGCACGGCGAAGGAGTGAGCATGCACGCAGTGGAAAAGGTTCTGGCTTTTCACGCCGGCAAGGCGTCCGTCAGCGCGGGAGAAATCGTCAATTGCGCTGTGGATGTCGCAGGGATCAACGATCTGTATCTACAGACCGTGCGGTCCTTTTTCGAGGTCGGCGGCAAAAAAGTGCCTCGTCCGGAAAACGTTTTTATTTTTATGGACCATTACGCGCCCGCGTCCACCATCATGCAGGCGGACAACCAGAAGCAGTTCCGGGAATTCGCTCGCGAGCAGGGTATTGCCGGGGTCATGGACGTGGACCAGGGGGTCTGCCATCAGGCGATCATCGACCACGGCATTTCCCGGCCCGGCGCTCTGGTGGTCATCACCGATTCGCACACCACCATTCACGGGGCGCTGGGGGCCTTCGGCACCGGGGTGGGCGCGACGGACATGGCCACCATACTGCTGACGGGCAAGCTGTGGTTTCGCGTACCGGAAGTGATCCGCATCAACCTTGAGGGTGCGCTGCGCCCCGGCGTTTTTGCCAAGGACATCATTTTGCACGTCATCGGCGAACTCAAGGCCGACTACGGCGTGTACCGGGCCGTGGAATTCACCGGGCCGGCCCTCTCTTCCATCTCAATGTCCGAACGCTTCACGCTCTGCAACATGACCACGGAGATGGGCGCGAAAACCGCCTGGATCCAGCCCGACAGCATTACCTTCGATTTTTTGAAAGCAAGGGGCGTCGGCGAATACACGGTGTACGACACAGACAGGGGCTTCGCCTATTTTGCCGAGCACAACTTCGACCTTTCCAATCTGGAACCGCAGCTTGCCGCCCCGCACAGCGTGGACAACGTGGGCCCCGTCTCGCAATTCGCCGGCCGGCCGGTGCAGCAGGCCTATCTCGGCACCTGCACCGGCGGGCGCCTGGAAGATTTGACCGTGGCCGCGAAGATTCTGGCCGGCAAACGCATCGCCAGAGACACCCGCTTCATCGTGGTGCCCGCTTCCAAAAAAGTTCTGCTGGACGCCATGAAAACGGGCGTCATGCAGACCCTGGTGGAAGCCGGAGCGACCTTCGTCACCCCCGGCTGCGCCGCCTGCCTCGGCGTGCACGAAGGCATGCTGGCCTCGGGGGAAACCTGCATTTCCGCTTCCAGCCGGAACTTTCCCGGGCGCATGGGCAGCGGCAAGGCGGACATCTTTTTGGGGTCTCCGGCAAGCGTTGCCGCTTCAGCCCTGACCGGCAGGCTGACCGACCCCGCGCCGTATCTGGCATAGAGCATTTTGGCGATGAAATTGTATGCAAAGACAAAATGCTCCGGCGGTGCAAAGCGAAACGCGGCAACGCCCGCGAGATTGACGCAGGCGGGCTTGCTCGCCGTTAAGCGGCAATCTCAAAGCGAAACAGCTTCAGGAGAAAGCGATGAAAAAGCAGTTACGCGGCAAAGCTTTTATTTTCGGTAAAAATATCGACACGGACCAGATTTATCCCGGCCGCTACCTTGACCTGACGGATGCGCCGGACGTTGCGAAACACGCCATGGAAGGCGCGCCCGACCCGGATTTTGCCAAGGATTTCAAGGCCGGCGACATCATTGTGGCGGGCACCAACTTCGGTTGCGGATCTTCCCGCGAACACGCGGTGATCACTTTGACCGCGGCCGGCGTCGCGGCGGTGCTGGCCGAATCCTTCGGCCGCATCTTTTACCGTAACGGCATCAACTTGGGGCTGCCGCTGCTGGTTTGCCCCGGCATAGACGGCAAGGTGAAGCGCGGGGACGAACTCGAAATAGACCTGGACGCTTCCCTGGTACGCAACAAGAGCAGGGAAGAGAGCTACCCGCTGGAAGCGGTGTCGGACTACGCCATGCACATCCTGGCCAGCGGCGGCATCAAGCCCTTGCTGCGGGCCGAATACGACGGCAAGTGAGGCCTATTCATCCGAGAAGGATTTTTTAGCCAAGGGGTACAGTATGGATGTTTTGTTATCGGCGGCCGGAGAGGTTTTGACCTTAAAAAACCTGCTTTTCATGTCCATAGCTATGGTTCTGGGCATCATCGCCGGCGCGCTGCCGGGTTTTTCCGCCACCATGGCCGTGGCGCTGATGGTGCCGTTTACCTTCACCATGTCGCCCACCTCGGGCCTGGTCACCATCGGCGCGCTGTATTGCGCCACCATTTTTGGTGGTTCCTTTTCGGCCATCCTGCTGAACACGCCGGGTACGCCGTCTTCCATCGGCACGACCTTTGACGGCTATCCGATGGCGCGACAAGGGCGGGGAGAAGAGGCCATCTATACCGCGACCCTTGCGTCGTGCGTGGGCGGCTTTATCGGCACTTTCATGCTCATTCTTTTCGCCCTGCCGCTCGCGCGGGTGGCCCTGCGTTTCGGACCGCCGGAATTTTTCTGGGTGTCCATTTTCGGGTTGACCATCATTTCAAGCCTGTCGTCCGAATCGCTTATCAAGGGCATCGCGGGCGGCTTTCTGGGACTGATGATCAGTATGATCGGGATTGCCCCCGTGGGCGGCGATGTGCGTTTTGACCTGGGCATCGCCGACTTTCAGGGCGGGGTTGAACTGATTTCGGTGCTCATCGGCTTCTTCTGCATTCCTGAAATCCTGCGCATGGCCAAAGATCCGGAGCTGGATTACGAAGAGGTGAAGGTCGAAGACGACAGCGGCAAGCCCAAGACCAGCCCTCTGCGGGCGGCCTGGTACAACGTCATGGCCCTGAAGCACTGGGGCAACGTGCTGCGTTCGTCCGTCATCGGCGGCTTTGTGGGCATTCTGCCCGGCGCGGGCGGCAATATCGCCAACCTGGTGGCCTACAACGAGACCAAACGAGTGGCTTCGGACCCCGAAACCTTCGGCAAGGGCAACCCCCAGGGCGTGGTGGCCACAGAATCCTCCAACAACGCCGTGGTGGAAGGCGCCATGGTGCCGCTGCTCGCTCTGGGCGTGCCGGGTTCTCCCCCGGCGGCCATCATTTACGGAGCGCTTCTGCTGCAAGGCCTGACCCCGGGGCCGGAACTCTTCACCACCCGCGGCGACATCACCTATGCCTTTCTCTTTTCCTTCTTCGTGTCCAACGCCATGATCGTGCTCTACGGTCTGCCCGCCGGCAAGTGGGTGTACAAGGCCGTGGTCAACATTCCCACCCGGGTGTTGGTGCCTTCCATTCTGCTTCTGACCATTGTGGGCTCCTACGCCATCCGCAACAACGAGATGGACGTCATAGTCATGTTTATCTGCGGCATTCTGGGCTATATTCTGCGCGAGCTTGAATTCAACGCCGGGCCCATTGTGCTGGGGCTGATCCTGGGACCCATCGCCGAAAAGGGATTTGTGCAGGGCCTGATCATGGGCAACGCGGTATCCGCCGACATGCCCTGGCTGATTTTCTTCACCCGTCCCCTGTCCATCACTCTGATCGTCCTTTCGCTTCTGTCCGCCGGCTGGCCCCTGTTCCGCATGATGATGGACAAGAAAAAGGCCGCCGCGGCCCAAACCAAAGGAGGTGCGGCATGAGCGATTCCGCCACCGCGACCAAAAAACTGAACACCGACCTGATCGGCGGCATTGTCGTGCTGGCCGTCGCCGCTTTCTTCCAATTCAACATGGACCCGGACTTTTCGCCTCTGGCGGCCTATTTTCCCGAGCGCATCATCATCTGCCTGGCGATCCTGGGCGTTGTGCTGCTGATCAAGGCCAAGGTGAAGCCCGTGTACATGGACAGCTTCATCAGTCAGATGAATTCCAGCATGCTCTTTACCATCGTCGTGGGCCTGGCCTGGGTTTTTCTGCTTGAATGGATCGGCTTCATCATTTCAAGCCTGGCGGCCATCTTCGCCATTCTTTACCGGCTTGAGCCGGCCGCCAAACGTACCCCCGCCAGATTGGCCAAGTTCGCCGCCATCGCCGTGGCGGAAGTGGCCGTGATCTATCTCGTGTTCGTCAAACTGTTGTATGTAACCATGCCCGTCGGGCGTCTGTTCGGATAAAGGAGTCCGTTATGGCGTATGAACTTGCTTACGGCAAAGGCAAACTGACCTTCACCCTGCCGGCCGGAGTGAAGCCCACGATCGTCGTGCCCAACGAAAAACCGGGCCTGGCCGACCCCCTGGCGGCGGCCCACTCCGCCGTGGCCAATCCCACAGGCACAAAGGCCCTGGCGGACATGCTGCGCGAGGCCAAACCCAAAACCGTGGTGGTTGTGGTCAACGACATCACGCGGCCCACTCCTTACTCCGTCATGCTGCCGCCTCTGCTCAAAGCTTTCGCCGACGCCGGCATCGCCGACGGGCAGGTGACTTTTCTCGTGGCCACGGGCATTCACGACGTGCATACCGAGCAGGAAAATCGCGACATCTACGGAAACGAAATCGTGGACCGCTTTCGCGTGATCAGCCATGACGCCTTTGCCAAGGACAGCCTTGTGTTCATGGGCAAATTCAAATCCGGCTATGATTTTTACATCAACAAAATGGCCAAAGAGGCGGATTTTCTCATCACCCTCGGGGTGGTGATGCCGCACTATTTCGCGGGCTATTCCGGGGGGCGCAAGTCCATTCTGCCGGGACTGGCGGGCAAGGATACCGTAGAAAAGAACCACGCCCGCATGGTGGAGATCATGGACAACCTGCCGCCCATTGACGAAAATCCCGTAAGTCTGGAAATGATCGAGGCCGCCCGCCAGATAGGGGTCAAGTTCATCATCAACGTGGTGGTCAACGACAAGCAGGAAGTGGTCACCGTGGCCGCCGGGGATGTGGAGAAAGCCTGGCGGGCCGCTGTGGATGTTTCCTCTTCCATGTTTGAAGTGCCCTTTGAAAAGCAGGTGGATATTTGTGTGACCTGCGCTTCGGGCCACCCGCGCGACATCAACGCCTACCAGATGCAAAAGGCGCTGGACCACGCCGACCGCATCACGAAAAGGGGCGGCACCATCATTTTGGCGGCCGAATGCCCTGCGGGCTATGGCGAAAAAGTCTTTCAGGAATGGATGAGCCGCAGATGGCCGCCGGCGAAGGTCATGGAAGAGGTCAAAAAGAACTTCGTCATGGGCGGGCACAAGGCATACGGGTTCGCCAAGGTGGCGGCGGAAAAGGAATACTGGCTTATCTCGGCCATGAGCAGGGAAGATACCGAACTGTTGTACGCCAAAAAGGCGGCCACAGTGCAGGAGGCCGTGGATGCGGCCGCAAAGAAGCACGGCCCGAACGCGACCTGGGTCTATATGCCGGCGGGCAGCGTTTCGCTGCCCGTGCCGCGCAAATAACAGATCCGGACAGGGGGGCTCCGGACCGCATCAACAGGCCCCCCGGACACACGGCCATCGCCATGAGTTTGAAGCGCCCGGAAAGCCGGGCGCTTCAAACTGGCGACAAACCCGCCTTCGGCAGGGTTTGTAAAGGCACGCTCGCTCCGGCGTTTAACGGCGGCAATGACTGCCGCCCACGCCTGCGCGGCGGGCTGCTGACGAAGAGGACGTTGTCAGCAGCCCCAAGCGCCCGGAAAGCCGGGCGCTTCAAACTGCCCGGGGGGGAGGCCTCTTCACGTTTACAGCGCCGAGGGCGATGCCGCCAAGAATCATACTTCCGGCGACAATCAGCGGAAGATCGACAGCTTCGCCAAGCATGACGAGCGAACTGGCTATGCCGGCAACCGGCGTTGCCAACAAAGCCAAAGATGTGGTTGTCGCCGTAAAATGCCTGTTCACCACATTCATGGCCCAGAAACCGTATGCCGTGGCGATCAGACCGCTGTATGCAAGGGCGGCGATCAGCGCGGGAGTCGGCGCGAAATCAAGCGGGCCTTCCCAAAAGAAGGCCAGTGGAATCATAAGCGTCGCAGCCAGAAGGTTCTGCCAGGGACTGAGTTGGAACGGTGTGGAATACCAGGTGAAAGCTCTTACACAAAGAATTGATACCGCCCAGGATAGCGCCGAAAGCAAAAGCAATCCGCTTCCGGTCAGCGCCCGCGAATTGCCCCAGTCCGGCGTCAACGGGTTCATCAATACCACGAGACCCAAAAGCCCGATGACTATGCCCGCAATTTTTCGCGCGGGCATGGCTTCACGAAGAAACAGCCAGGCAGCGGGCCCGACCCATAGCGGCGTCGTGTACCCCAGCACTATGGAGCGTCCCACGGAAATGTATTGCAGGCCCGCGGCCATGAAGACCGAGAACAGAACCATGTGAAACACGGCTACAACGCACAGAACCGGCAAGTCCCGCATTTTGGGAACGATGAGGGTCCGGGTGATGCATTGAAAAAGAAAAAGCGCGGAAACCGCGATAGTCGCCCGCAGGGCCGTAGCCCAAATCGGGGGAATGGCGGATACGATGATTTTGGTCACCGTCCAGTTTATGCCCCAGATGAGCACCACGGACACAAGCAGCACGGCGGTCTTGCGGTTGCCCATCTCTCAACCCGCCTTGCCGGGATGGGTAATCCCCCCGGAAAAAAGTTGCGTTTTAAAGTAGAATTTCCGACAATGAGCAATACGGATATTTCGCATGAAAAGGTCTCGGTTTTCCGGCAGCCGGATTTAATGTTTCGGCGAGAACAGCATTTATTCTATGGGTGTGCTGATAAACGGCCTTTTTTCCCGCTGCCGGCGGCAGACTCTTCCCGTGCGAAGCTCATGTATGTCCTGATGCACTTCGCTCCGCCCGGAACTCGTCTTGCTTGGCAGCGAGCAAAAATTCTCATTAATCACACATCCCTAACTCCGGGGTGAGGGTATGAGCAACTTAAGTGAATTCTGCACCTGCACGAACGCGGCCTGTCCTTTGCACCCCACCAAACACGACAAGGGATGCGCGCCATGCATCAAAAAGAATCTCGGACTGAAAGAAACCCCCAATTGCTTCTTCAATCTCCTGGAAGGAGCGGATTCAAGGAATGGCGACTCTTTTGAGGATTTTGCAAAACTCGTTTTCAAAAAGCAGGGTTGATATCCAGCGTCATGTCATTCGCAGAATGACGTGACACTGGCCGCCCGGCATAGCCGGGCGCGTCGCCGAAGGCGGCAGGAGCAAAGCAAAAACCACGTTTTTTGCTTTGCGCTCTGTTACGCCTGTTACGAAAGTACAGGCGTAACAGAGCGCTGGAGCACTTTCAATATGAAATTGCTCCAGCGCCTAGCTTTTTCATTTGTAACGTTCAGCGGCCTACGCGGAATCGGGCGGGGAAGCCGCCGCGATGCTTTGCGGTATGCGCCGCTTGTGCAGCACTACGGAAAAAATGCTCGGCGTCATCAGTACTATACCGGCAATATCCGTATAAATACCTGGTTTGATGAGACATAAGGCTCCTGCGAACAGGCATGCCCGAAAAAAAGGATTTTGCGGCGCGCCGCCAAGCAGGCCTTGCAGCGAGGAGCCAAGTGCCAGCACGCCAATGGTCGCGGTGATAATAGTGCTGGCGATGGTTGCCGCATCGCCGATCCCCAGCAACGAAGGCGCATAGACAAACATGAAGGGGATGATGAACGCGATCAGCCCCAGACGCACTGAGACGACCGCCACATTCAGCGGCTTGGCCTTTGATATGCTGGACGCGGCAAAGGCGGCCAGGGCCACGGGCGGCGTAATGGCAGAGAGACAGGCAAAATAGAAAACGAACATGTGGGCGACCAGGGGCGCAACTTGCATTTCGATCAGCGCCGGCACGATCACAGCCGCGCAGATCAGATACGCGGCCGTGGTGGGCAACCCCATGCCAAGTATGAGCGCCGCAACCATTGAGAACATAAGGGCCAGGGGAAGATGGCCGCCTGATGCGGCGATGACCGCACTGGCAAATTTCAAACCCGTTCCGGTAAGGTTTAAAACGCCGACAACAATACCGGCCGTGGCGCAGGCTGATATCATGCCTGTGGACTGCTTTGCGCCGCTGGCAAGCGCGGTTATGATCGCCATAGCCTTCAGCCGTGTTTCCTTGCGGATCATGACGCAGATGAACGTCGCATAAATGGCGTAAACAGCGGCCTTTACCACGGACGCCTTCATGATGACCAACACGTAGATAAGCACGAAAACGGGCAGAATCATGTGCCCGCGCGTCAGAATGACGCGCTTGAAATCCGGCAGCTGGTTTCTCGGGAGGCCGAACAGCCCGTGTTTTTGCGCTTCCAGGTCAATGATGTAAAATATCGAGAGATAATACAGGATCGCGGGAATAATGCTGGCCGCCGCCACAGAAAGGTATGGGGTTCCCGTCAGTTCCGCAATGATGAACGCGGCGGACCCGAGAATCGGTGGCGTCATCTGGCCGCCGGTGGAAGCGACCGCCTCCACCGCGCCGGCAAAGGCGGGGTTGTATCCCACCTTGCGCATCAGCGGGATGGTGAAAGTGCCTGTTGCCATGACGTTTCCCGCGGAATTGCCGGATACGGTGCCGAACAGCGCGCTGGCTATGACGGCCGTTTTCGCCGGGCCGCCCCGAAAGGTTCCGGTTGCGGAAAGGGCCATATCGATGAAAAACTGCCCCGCGCCGGTTCCGTTGAGAAAGGCGCTGAAAAGAATGAACAGAAAAACAAACGAAGCTGAAGTGGAAAGGGGGGTGCTGAGCATCGCGTCCATGCCCGTCATATAGCTGATGGCGCGGGAAAAGCTGTAACCTCTGTGCCCGCCGAACTCAGGGGGCAGATAGTTGCCATACAGGGCGTACAGAATGAAAATAACAGCTATAAGAGGCAGAATGATCCCGTTAGTCCGTCGTGTTATTTCAAGCACCAGCAGCACGAGAAGGGAACAGAAGAAAATATCCCATGTCGTGGATTCAATGCCGATGCGGTAAATGATTGTATCCATGTTGATGACAAAATAGGCGGTCGTAGCAACGGATAGCGTGATGAAGAAAAGATCGGGGGTGGTCAGATTATTCCCTGATTTTTTTGAAAATGGATATATCATGAAAGTGAGAATGAGGCCGAAACAGAGGTGAACGTAGCATAGTATCCATGGGGTGATCGTGCTATATCCAAGAAAGTATATATGGAAAATAGCCATAGCCACGCCGATGATCAGGTATATATTTCCACACAATCCTTTCAAATCTCGAGATGCGGTAGAACCTTCTTCAGTTAATTTGTCGAGTTCTTTTATGTCGATATCTTCGTTTGATTCCGCGTCTATATCTTGTGGTAATTTTACATTTTCAGCCATGAGAATTTTCTCCTGCAGTTTGGGCTTTCACTTAAACTCATCGTGAGCATATTCATATTGAAAATGGTCATCCCATACAATATTTTATCTATAAAATATTGCTACAAGACTATTACACGCGGAGTTATCGGTTAGTGTAAATTACAACACATTTAATTATGGATTATATAGAAAATATTCCTTATTGATATAGATTGTAGGTGTATTATAATGTTATTGCTGCTGGAGATCAGGCCGTATTGCCTCAGTGTCGTCTGATTTTTGCAATCAGACATCCGCCCCGCGCCGGGTGTGATACTCGGCGCGGAGCGGCGGAATTATTTTGCTTCCTCGGGGATCAAAGTATCGGGTATCGCGATGCCGATTTCCTTGTAATACCTGAGTGCGCCCTTATGAATAGGAATTGAGCTCTTGAGGATGTTTTGAGGCACGATGCCTGCCACCATGTCCGGCGGCGCCGCGGCCAGCAGTTCCTTTTGCCCTTCAAACGTGACTTTGACGATTTGGTAAATGAGTTCATCGTTCAAATCCTTGTGGGCGGCCGCGATATTCCAGAACGTGATGACTTTGGTGTCTTCGGTCTGGTGCTTGTAGGTCCCTTTGGGGATAATGCCGGCAGTCCAGTACGGATTGTCTTTGAGTATCTTTGCGATATCCTGATCTGACAGCGAAATGTGACGCAAGTTGTGCGTTGTCTCGAGATCAAGCATATGAGGGCCGGGCACGCCGGTCACCGCGAACCCTCCGTCGCAGTTACCGTCCCGCAAGGCATTCATCGCCGTGCCGGTGGGCAGAGCGCTATATTTGCCCAATTTGATGCCCAGGCTTTTCAGCAGTTCTTTCGCGGCCAGGTCGCTGGTCGCTCCGGGCGCTCCGCCGGTTATATGTTTACCTTCAAAGTCGTATATGGTTTTGATAGGCAGCTTCTCAAGCGTGTAAATATGGAGCGCGCTCGCGTACATCGGGAATATCGCGCGGAGAACCTGAATTTTCTTGCCGCCGGTCCAGGCGCCGACGCCGTTATAGGCTTCTCCCGCCAGCCAGGAGGTAAGATACCCCAGTTCCATATCCTTGTTGGCGATCAATGGAATATTGCTGGCGGGGCCGCCGGTAACCTCGATGGACACGTCAATGGTGGGAATTTTTTCATGGAGCAGTTTGGCCCATGCGCCGCCGAGAATATAATATGTGCCGCCGGAACTGGACGTACCCAGAAGCAGCCGGTGCTTGCCCGCAGCCAAGGCCGGAGACGCGGACAGAACCATCACGGCGAGCACCATGAAAAGGAGTCTCTTCATAGCTTTCATAGCCTGTTTCCTCCATTTGTGGTTATGATGTTTCGTTAGATTCCCTCATGTATGAGATGCAGCAGATCTTTTCCCGTAATGGAGCCAAGTCCGAGGTTGGCGAGCGTTCGCGCGCCCACGGACAAATCTTTGCCCATGACCAAGCCGCAGTTGTGCGCCAACGCCCGCATGGTTTCACTGGGCAGGTTGAACTTGTCCAGAAGGTCAATCATGGGATAGAGGCCGTAGGTAACATCTTCAAGGAAGAAGCGGTGTTCTTTGGTGGTAGGCAGCATGGCGCGGTGATAGGCGGGGTTGCCCCGCAACAACTCGAAGATGGTCTCGCCCTTCATGCCCTGATGTCCGTACCAGCTCATGACAAGTTCGGTCAGCGGCAGCAGTTTGAGTATCTTGTGTTCCGCAAACGCCATTCGCTCGGCGTCCATTTTTTCTATCACATTGGCGATAGAGGGCGTGAGAGCCTCATAATACAACTGCAACTCTGTTTTTCTTTCGATATCTCCGAAATTGAACAAACCAATTGGTATGTGCACGAAAGGATTGACGTTGGAAAGGCCGGTTTCAAGAATGTTATTCCGTTTGACAAGATCGGGGTAGATATTCGCCAGGACCCTAAAGACAGCGTCGGTGTCTCGTGAGGGAAAAGCCGCCACGCCGAGATTTTGTTTGTATCCGCGTATCCACACGCCAGGGCCTTTGTCCGTTTTTTCCTTTCTGACCGCGTAAACCATGCAGTCGGCTTCCGCCAGCTTGACGTCGCTCTTGTTGCCTGCCTTACGCAGCGCCTGCATGAACTGAATGCCGGCGTACAAGTTGCCCGGGGAAATGAACACGACCTGGCCGCTTTTCAGAAAGGGCGCGCAGACTTCCGCCATCTTGGGATGCGCGAACGAAGGAACCGTCACTAAGACGACTGTGGCTCCGCTGAGCGCTTCTTCTATGTCCGTCGTCGCGCGCTTGATCTTGGCAAAACCTTCGGGCAGCCCCGTTGACGCAACAACACGCATGTTGATCCCGCCGGCTTTTTGTATTTCCTCGATGCTCGCGCCGAATTCGGGAAGATCGTACACGGTGACGTCGTGCCCCAACAGGGTCAAATGGGCCGCCTGACTGCTTCCCCCGTTGCCGCTTCCCACTATTGTGATCTTTTGCATCAGCTGACCCTCCGTTTTATAGATATTGCCTTCTATTTCGCCGTGCTCAAGGTTACCCCGTCAATCAGAGGAAACTCATTCTTGCTGGAGTCGAAAATAAGTCTGAGCCTGTCCCCTCGAATAATGTTTTTCATGACGATGATGGGACGCGACTGCGTGTCGTAGTTGATTCGCGTGAAAAGAAACGTGGGCATGCCCTGCTTGATCTTCAAGGTCCGACTTTCAAAAGCGCTGATGATCCCAGCCTCGAGATAGGTTCGCACCTTGCTG
Source organism: Desulfovibrionaceae bacterium (assembly GCA_031548325.1). Classification (GTDB taxonomy): domain Bacteria; phylum Desulfobacterota; class Desulfovibrionia; order Desulfovibrionales; family Desulfovibrionaceae; genus FLUQ01. Next base: position 2,382 of record JAVBRE010000126.1, on the reverse strand, counting down.
ATGACTATCCCCTTGGTTTCCAGCAGCCAGTCCGCCATTATTCCCGTAAACTCGGCTTCAGCCAGTTCGGGACACAGTTCATAGGAAACATAGCATTTTTCCAGCGCGAGGGGCCGATCATCCACAAAGCGCAGGCGGATCAGCTCTGTCACTTTCTCTCCCGGCGGCAGTTGCAGCATGTCCCGGATAGTCGCGCTCGGCTCAAGGACGGACACTTTCAGAGTCCTGTGTTCGGCGCTCGGCAAGCTTGGAAAAAACTCCCTGGAAAAGTCCGCTTCCATTTTCGGCTTGGCGACAAAAGTTCCCTTACCGCGCTTGCGGTTGCAGCACCCGATGCGCATGAGTTCCAGTACGGCGCTGCGCACCGTGCTTCTGCTTACCCCGTAGGTTTGCATCATCTGGAACTCGGTGGGGATTTGCATTTTTTCCGGCCACTCTTTGCTGATAATTTTTTCTTTTAAAATTTCAATAAGCTGGTGATACAAAGGTAATGGACTGCTATAATCAATGCGATTTACCATCACTGCGCCGTCCTTATGATATTTGTGACTTCCGCGGCCATACGCTTGCGAGAATCGGTGATACGTTTTTTCGTCGCGACAAGCGCGACCAAGTCTTTTTCCAGCCTTTTCCGCATCGCATCGACAGCGCGCGCCACATCCGCCGGCGCGGTGTTTCCCGCGCCGGTTCTGCGGTCAACATTACGCTGCGGATCGAGAATCGCGCACAACCTGGCCTCATCGAGCGCAAGCTCTTTTCCGACGGTTTCGCGCGCACTCTTTTTCACCATCTCAGGGGTTATGTCTTCGGCGGTCTGCCCTTTTTCCAAAAGCTCGGAAACAAGCGAACCCACCACGTGATGGGCCTGGCGGAACGAAATGTCGCAATCCTGGACGAGCACGTCCGCCAGTTCCGTGGCTGTGCTGAAATTTTTTTTGGTTTTTTCCAGCATCGCCTCGCGTTTCACAATGATGTTTCTGAGAGTCAGACTGAACAGTAAAAGCGCCGTCTGTGTTTCTCTGCAAGCGTCTGCCACTAGGTGCGACGTTTCTCTCGAAGAATCCCGTGTGTGAGAAAACGGCGTGTTTTTCAGCACGCCCGCCACGGAAGTGAGCGCCGCCTGCACGTGTGCCGCTTTGCTTTTGATGTGCTCAAGCGTGATGGGGTTTTTCTTTTGTGGCATGATGCTGCTGACGGCGGCGATCGCGTTGGCCACTTCGACCAGCGCGAATTCATCTGTTGCCCAGATGTAAAAATCGCAGGCCGCGCGGCTGATGTTAACCATCATCATGTTCATGGCGGACAGGGATTCAAGGATATGGTCCTTCGATGCCACAGCATCGATCGAATTGGGTACGGTCCCGTCAAAGCCGAGCAACCCGGCCGTGTACTCGCGATCAATGGGGAAGCTGGTTCCCGCCACGGCGCAGGCCCCCAGCGGAGACAGATTGTTGGTGGCGTACGCGGCCGCAAGGCGCACAGCGTCCCGCTCAAGCGATTCGGCGAGCCCTGCCAGATAATAGCCAAAGGTTATGGGCTGCGCGGGTTGCATATGCGTATACGCGGTCATCACGGTGCTCGAGTGTTCACGAGCCAGTTCCAAAAGCGCCAAACGGCAGTCGCAGAGCGCGTCTTGAATGGCGATCAGCCGTTCGCGCAACCAAAGCTTGGTCGTGGTTGCGGCGAGGTCGTTGCGGCTGCGCGCCGTGTGCATTCTGCCGCCCGAATCCATGGAGGTGCGGTCGATAAGACTTTTTTCTATATTGAAGTGCAAATCCTCGATGCTTCCGTCGACAGGCAGCGCGGCAAAGCCATCCTTGCGGATGCGTTCAAGGCCGGACACGATTTCAGGCACCATCGACGGTGAAATAATGCGCTGCCGCCCGAGCATGAGCACATGGGCCACATCGACATCCAGCATGATGTCGAAAATCTGCTCGCCGTCTTCCATAATTGCCGGTTTAAATAAATAGGTAACGATTTCTGAAGAAACAACACCCTTCACTCTTTCACGCATACGCCGCTCCCAAATTTTTAATGTCCGGACATTAGGACAACATATCTTTTCTGTCAAGACGTGATGCTTGCTTCTTGCTTCTCCCATTGCCGCCCAGGCGGCCGAGGTTTTGGGGGTATACGAATCCGAGATTATCGTCGTCCGGCTAGGTAGCGTCTACACGAGATTTTTGTTATAAGAGCATCACACAAGGATGCTCTTATGGAGAACATGCAGTGTCGACACGACATCTCCGATGAAGCCTGGGCGCTTTTGGAGCCCCTTTTGCCGGGCCGGAGTGGTCAATGGGGGGGAGTGGCAAAAGATAACCGCCTGTTCATCAACGCCGTATTTTGGGTACTGCGCACCGGGGCGCCGTGGCGGGA
>JAVBRE010000185.1:0-3762 GCA_031548325.1 Desulfovibrionaceae bacterium | reverse complement strand
GGATATCCGGACCATCGCCCCGTGGCGTGAATGGGAGTTCAAGTCCCGCACGGACCTCACCAATTTCGCGGAAAAGCACGGCATTCCCCTGCCTTCCGGCGCCAAGCATTACAGCATGGACCGCAACATGGTCCACCTCAGCTATGAGGGGGGAGAGCTGGAAGACCCCTGGAATGAAGCGGAAAAAGGCAGCTTCACGCTGTGCGCCGACCCGGAAAAGGCTCCGAACGAGCCGGAATACGTGACCCTTGACTTTGAAAAGGGTGATGCCGTGGCGCTTGACGGCCAAAAAATGTCCCCGGCCCGGCTGATCATGGAACTCAACAAGATCGCCGGAAAGCACGGCGTGGGCCGCATCGACGTCGTCGAAAACCGCTTTGTGGGCATGAAGGCCCGCGGCGTGTATGAAGCCCCGGCCGCCACCGTTTTGCACATTGCGCGCCGCGACCTGGAAGGGATCTGCCTTGACCGGGAAGTCATGCATTTGCGCGACTCCCTCGTTCAACGATACGCTTCCTGCGTGTACAACGGGTTCTGGTTCGCGCCGGAACGCGAAGCCCTGCAAGCTTTCATGGACAAGGCCCAGGAAAACGTCACCGGCACGGTGCGGGTCAAGCTTTACAAGGGGCACGCTCTCGCCGTGGCCCGCAAGTCGCCCAATTCCCTCTTCCGGGTCGACCTTGCCACCTTCGAGCGTGACGACGTATACAACCAGGCCGAAGCCGCCGGGTTCATCCACCTCAACGGCTGGCGCATCCAGGGCTATGCGAAGAACAGAATTTAAAACATATGAACGTGCCGCAAGGGTTCGCTCTGAAACCCTTGCTTTCAGGCGGGCGTAATTCAGAGAGCAAACCGCGCTTTATGAGGCAAGGGAAAGGAACACGGACATGCCCCAACGGAAAATTATCATCATCGGCGCCGCCGGGCGGGATTTTCACAACTTCAACACCGTTTACCGGGATAACCCCGCTTACAAGGTGGTGGCCTTCACCGCCGCGCAAATTCCGGACATAGCGAATCGCAAATATCCGGCCTCCCTTGCCGGCAAACTGTATCCCGACGGCATTCCCATCTATGCGCAAGATGACCTGCAGCGGCTGATCAAAGAGTTTGGGGCTGACGAATGCGTATTTTCGTACAGCGACGTTCCCTATTCCCAGGTGATGGGCGTGGGCGCCCAGGTGAACGCCGCCGGTGCGGATTTCACCTTGTTGGGGCACAAAGGCACAATGCTTGCCAGCAGCAAACCCGTGATCGGCGTCGGGGCGGCGCGCACGGGCTGCGGCAAAAGCCAGACCTCACGGCGCATCGCGGAAATTCTGATGGCCAGCGGTTTGAAAGTGATCGCCGTCCGCCATCCCATGCCCTACGGCGATCTTGAAGCGCAGAAGGTGCAGCGTTTCGCCGCCATTGAAGACCTGGCCAGACACCAGTGTACCATCGAAGAAATGGAAGAGTACGAGCCGCACATCGCGCGCGGAAACGTCATTTACGCCGGCGTGGATTACGAGGCTATTTTGCGCGCGGCGGAAAACGACCCCAACGGCTGCGACGTGATTCTCTGGGACGGCGGCAACAACGATTTTCCCTTTTACCGGACCGACCTGATGGTTACGGTGGTGGACCCGCACCGTCCGGGGCACGAACTCGCCTATTATCCGGGCGAAGTGACCTTGCGCCTTGCGGATGTGGTGGTCATCAACAAGATCGACAGCGCGGATTTTGACAACATCCAGAAGGTCAGAGCGAATATCGAGCGCGTGAATCCCCGCGCCGTGGTGGTGGACGCCGCTTCCACCATCAGTGTGGACAACCCTGAAATCATTCGCGGCAAGCGGGTTCTGGTCATTGAAGACGGCCCGACCCTGACGCACGGCGAAATGAAAATCGGCGCGGGTATTGTCGCGGCCCGCCGTTTCGGCGCGGCGGAAATCATTGACCCGCGGCCCTACGCCGTGGGCAAACTGGCCGAAACCTATCGCATTTATCCTGAAATCGGCAAACTGCTGCCGGCCATGGGGTACGGCGAACAGCAGATGAGCGATCTGGCCGCCACTATTGAGCGCGCCGACTGCGATTCTGTGATCATCGCGACGCCCATCGATCTGGAGCGCGTCATTCGAATCACCAAGCCGAATACGCGGGTGGAATACAGCTTACAGGAAATCGGCCGTCCGGACATGGACGATGTGCTGGCGGATTTCATCAGTAAAATCAAGAAGTAACCGCAGCGGTTCCGGATTGTTTCAGACGGCGGACCGGTCCTGCGCAGTGCGGGGCCGGTCCGTAAATGGTATCGGGACAGGGCAGGGTGTTTTTATGAGCAAGCAGCAGACCTGGGGTGGGCGGTTTTCAACCGGCCCCGAAGAACTTGTGCAGGAATATACCGAATCGGTTTCCTACGACCGGGCGTTGTACGCGCAAGATATCGCAGGATCGCAGGCGCATGCGCGCATGCTGGCCAAGGCGGGCGTGCTGACGGATGAAGAAGCGCAAATCCTGGTCGCGGGTCTGGACACGGTAAAAAAAGAGATCGAGGCCGGAACCTTCATCTGGCGGCGGGATCTGGAAGACGTGCACATGAATATTGAAAGCCGTCTGACGGAACTGGTGGGTGATGCGGGCAAAAAACTGCATACGGGCAGAAGCCGCAACGACCAGGTGGGGCTTGATTTCCGGCTTTTTGTGTCCGACCGGCTGCGGGCCTGGCAGAGCCTTGCCAGAGGGTTGGTGGCGGTGCTCGCGCGGCGGGCGGAAGAGAACACGGCTGTTCTGCTGCCCGGCTGCACCCATATGCAGCCGGCCCAGCCCGTCAGTCTGGCCCAGCATCTGCTGGCCTACGCCGCCATGTTTCAGCGCGACGCGGCCCGCATGGCCGACGCCGACAAGCGGGTCCGAATCTGCCCTCTGGGCGCGGGCGCCCTGGCCGGCACGACGTATCCTCTGGACCCGGCCTTTGTTGCGGAACAGCTGGGCATGCACGGCATTTTTCAGAACAGCATGGATGCTGTTTCGGATCGGGATTTCGCAGTTGAAGCCATGTTCTGCGGCGCCCTGACCATGACGCATCTCTCGCGTCTGTGCGAGGACATCATTATCTGGGCCAACCCTTCCTTCGGTTTTGTGCGCCTGCCCGACGGCTACGCCACCGGATCAAGCATGATGCCGCAGAAAAAGAACCCCGACGTGGCCGAACTGATGCGCGGCAAAACCGGCCGGGCCTATGGTTCGCTGTTTTCCTTGCTGACCACGCTGAAAGGGCTGCCCATGACCTATAACCGCGATCTGCAAGAGGACAAGGAACCTTTTCTGGACCAGGACAAAACCATCAGTATGTCTCTGGCCGCCATGGCCGGCATGGTCGGGGAACTTGCCTTCTGCCCGGACAGGATGGCGGCCGCCCTGTCGCGCGGGTTTCTGAATGCAACCGAGTTGGCGGACTACCTGGCGGGCAAAGGCATTCCCTTTCGCGAAGCCCATCATCTGACCGGCCGGGCCGTGGCTCTGGCCGAAGAACAAGGTAAAGGTCTGGAAGAATTGAGCCTGGCCGAATTGCACAGCATCAGTCCGGCCGTATCTCCCGACGTGTTCGCCGTTCTGGACATGGGCAACGCCGTGGCCCGGCGCAATACCCCCGGCGGCACCGGCCCCGCGCCCGTGGCCGCGCAAATCGAAGCCGTGAAAGACTGGCTGGCCGGGAAATAAGCAGGGGGGGGGGGCCGGCGGCCCCGGCCCCCCGCCCCCCGGGGGGGGCCCCGG
>JAVBRE010000224.1:0-19933 GCA_031548325.1 Desulfovibrionaceae bacterium | reverse complement strand
ACCCGGATTCGTGCAAAGACGACTCCGGCAGGCTGCGCGTGGGCGCCGCCATCGGCATCGGCACGGACTGTCTGCCCAGGGCGGAAGCCATGCTGGCCGCCGGCGCCGACTTTCTGGTGCTCGATTCCGCCCACGGCCATTCGGCCAACGTGCTGCAGGGCATCCGCGACGTGCGCGCCGCCTTCCCCAACTGCCAGCTTGTCGCGGGCAACGTGGCCACATATGAGGGGGCCAGGGCCATTCTGGGGGCCGGGGCGGATACGGTCAAGGTCGGCATCGGGCCCGGTTCCATCTGCACCACCCGCATCGTGGCCGGCGTCGGCGTTCCGCAGGTCACGGCGGTCATTGATTGCGCCAGAGCCGCCAAAGAGATGGACCGTTGCATCATCGCCGACGGCGGCGTCAAATACTCCGGCGACGTGGTCAAAGCGCTGGCCATGGGCGCGCATTCCGTCATGATCGGCAGCCTGTTCGCCGGCAGCGAGGAAAGCCCCGGCGAAACCATTCTCTATCAGGGCCGCACCTATAAGATCTATCGCGGCATGGGGTCCATCGACGCCATGAAGGAAGGCAGTTCCGACCGCTATTTTCAGGAAAAAAGCAAAAAACTCGTGCCCGAAGGCATCGTGGGCCGCGTGCCGTATAAAGGGCCGGTGGCCGACAGCCTGTACCAGCTCATCGGCGGCTTGCGCTCCGGCATGGGCTATGTGGGGGCCAAAGACCTCAAAGCCCTGCGCGAGGGAACGCAAGCCGTCGAGATCTCTTCCGCCGGCCTGCGCGAAAGCCACGTTCACGACGTGATCATCACCAAAGAAGCCCCCAACTACCGGATTGAATAACATGTACAGCAAAGTCGTCATTATCGATTACGGCGCTCAATATACCCAGCTTATCGACAGACGGGTGCGCGAAGCCGGCGTGTATTCCGAAATCATGCCCTGCACCGCCGACGTCGCGGCGGTAAAGGCCGCGAAACCTTCCGCTCTCATCCTGTCCGGCGGGCCGGACGACGTGGGCGAGCCCGGGGCCTTTACTCTGGACATAGGCCTTTTGCATCTCGGCCTGCCCCTTCTCGGCATCTGCTACGGCATGCAGCTTCTGGCCCACAGCCTGGGCGGCAAGCTGGCCCAGGGCGTCGAACGCGAATACGGCCGCGCCGATCTGGCTCTGACAGCCGACTCCCCTTTATGGCAGGGCCTTGACCGAAGCTCGAATTCCGTCGCCTGGATGAGCCACGGCAACCATGTGGCCGCGCTGCCGCCCGGCTTCACTGCCATTGCCGGCACGCCCACCCTGCCCATTGCGGCCATGGCCCACGAAGAAAAGAAAATCTACGCCGTGCAGTTTCATCCGGAAGTGCACCACACCGAGCACGGCACGGCCATTTTGCGCAACTTCCTGTTTCAGGTGGCCGGACTCAAGGCCGACTGGACCATGGCCTCTTTTGTGGACCGCAGCGTGGCCGAATGCCGGGAAAAAATAGGCGACGCCGACGTGGTGCTGGCCCTGTCCGGCGGAGTCGATTCCACCGTGGTGGCCGCCCTTTTGCACAGGGCCATCGGCAAACAGTTGCACTGCGTGTTCGTGAACCATGGTCTGCTTCGCAAAGACGAAGGCGAAGAGGTCAAGGCCGCTCTGCTCAAATACATGCCCGGCCTCAACCTGCGCTATGTCGACGCCGGCGACCTCTTTCTGGGCAAACTCGCCGGCGTGGAAGATCCGGAGCAAAAGCGCAAGATCATCGGCGCCACCTTCATCGAAGTCTTCGACCGCGAAGCGCATTCCATTCCCGGCGTCTCCTTTCTGGGCCAGGGCACCATCTACCCGGACGTCATCGAATCGTGCACTCCCAAGGGCAACGTAATCAAAAGCCATCACAACGTCGGCGGCCTGCCCGAAAAAATGAAACTGGCTCTGGTGGAGCCGGTGCGCGAGCTCTTCAAGGACGAGGTGCGCGCCGTGGGCAAAGAACTGGGCCTGCCGGACGAGCTCGTCTGGCGACACCCCTTTCCCGGTCCCGGTCTGGCCGTGCGCATTCTGGGGGAGATCACCCGCGAAAAAATCGCCGTCCTGCAGGAAGCGGACGCCATCGTCCGCGAAGAGCTGCTCCGTAGCGGCTGGTATCACAAGGTCTGGCAGGGGTTTGCGGTGCTGTTGCCCTTGCGCACGGTCGGCGTTATGGGAGATGCAAGAACCTATGAAAACGTCGTGGCCCTGCGCGTGGTAGACAGCGTGGACGCCATGACCGCCGACTGGACGAACCTGCCCCACGACATTCTGGGGACCATGTCCCGGCGCATCATCAACGAGGTCAAAGGCGTGAACCGTGTGGTCTATGACATTTCGTCCAAACCCCCCAGCACTATCGAGTGGGAATAGGGTGCGGCCATGCTGAACATCGGCGGAATGGAAATTCTCGTCATTCTTGTGGTGGCGCTTGTGGTTCTCGGTCCCGACAAACTGCCGGGCCTGATGCGCACCGTGGGCAAGGCGACCAAGGAGCTGCGCAAGGCCTCCACGGATTTTCAGCGCACCATCAATTCCGAAATAGCGGACGAAGAAACGCCCAAACCCGCCACGTCCCAGCCTGAACAGCCCCCCGCCATGGCCCGAAGCGAGCCCGCCGCCGTTGCCGTCGCCGAAACCGGAGCGGCCGAGGCCACGGGCAAAAGCAAAATACGTCGCGCCGTTGCCGTGCCGCAAATGGGCCGCGCCGGGACAAAGCCGCTGCTGCGAAAAAAAACCGCCTCCCGCCGGAGCCCGGACGACACCGAAACAGGTGCCTCGTGAAGTTGCTTGCCCGCCGCCCGCGTAAAAGCGGGCCGCCTCGCGACGTTCGCAAAGGCAAAGGCGCGCCCGGCGCTCTTTTTGCGGACGGAGCCAGCGAAGACCTGCTGTTCGGAACGGTACCCGCAAGCGGCGCCGAGGCGGCGGAAGAGAATCCCGGCGGCGAGGCCCCTCCGCGGACGGAAGACGCGCCGGCGGAGCCCGAAGATACGGACAAGGCTGAAAGCGTTCTGCAAATGAGCCTGCGCGAGCATCTCATCGAACTGCGCGGCCGGCTTCTGCGTTGCGTCATGGCCATGCTCGTCGGCTTCATCGCCATGTTCTATTTCGCGCCCTTCCTGCGCGACCTGATGCTCGCGCCGCTCAAGCAGGTGCTGCCTCCCGGCGGGACGGTGACCTTCATCAACCTGACCGAACCCTTCATGGTCGACATGCGCATCGCCCTGGTGGCGGGCATATTCGCGGTCAGCCCTTATATTTTTTACCAGGTCTGGGCTTTCATCGCGCCGGGGCTCTATGCGTCGGAACGCAAATACGTCGTCCCCGTGGCGCTGTGTTCCGCTTTCTTCTTCATCGCCGGCGGCGCGTTCTGTTATTTCGTGGCCTTTCGCTTCGCCTTTTCCTTTCTGGCCTGGTACGGCGGAGAGTCGCTGAAGGCCAGCATCACCCTGGCAAACCAGTTCGACCTGTCCTTGCGCCTGCTGCTGGCCTTCGGCTGCATCTTTGAAATGCCGCTGTTCAGCTTTTTTCTGGCCCGCCTGGGCATCGTCACGGCGAAAAGAATGCGGGCCTGGCGCAAATACGCCATTCTGGTCAACTTCATCGTCGCGGCCGTCATCACCCCCCCTGACATATATTCTCAGTTGCTGATGGCCATACCGCTGCTGCTGCTGTACGAATTTTCCATTCTGGTGGCGGGGGCTTTCGGCAGGTCCGAAGACGGAGCTCCTTCCGGAGGTCAGGCGAAAGCCGAGGGCGGCTCTTCCGGCGAACAAGCCGACGGAGCCTGAATTTTCATACTTTTCTTGCACTCTTTTCGCGGCCGTGCCACAATATATGGCAGCGACCCGTACCCCGACATACGAGGAAAAACATGACCCCACGCCGGGCCCACGTGCAACGCGCGACAACGGAAACATCCATATCCCTTGACCTCAACCTTGACGGATCGGGCTCCGTTTCCGTATCCACCGGTTACGGCCTGGGCGACCACATGATGACCCTGCTGGCCTTCTGGGCCGGGTTTGACCTGACCCTGACCTGCAAGGGCGATCTGCATGTCGACGCCCATCACACGCTGGAAGATGCCGCCCTGTGCCTGGGACAGGCTCTGCTTGAAGCCCTGGGCGACCGCGCCGGCATCGCCCGCGTGGGCTGGGCCAGGGTGCCCATGGACGAGGCTTTGGCCGACGTGGCCGTTGACCTTTCCGGCAGGACCTATCTGGCGCTGCAGGGAGAAGAGCTGCTTCCCCCGGTCATGGGCGGCGAAGAACGCGCTCTGTGGCGCGAATTTTTCAAATCCCTGGCAGCCGGCGCGCGTATGAACCTGCATATTTCGATGCTGTACGGCAGCAACGGCCACCACCTTCTGGAATCCGCCTGCAAAGGGCTGGGGCTGGCCCTGCGTTCGGCCGTGGCCCATACTCGAACCACCATTCTCAGCACCAAAGGGAGTTTAGACTGATGTTGCCCGCACTTCTCGCCTTCCGCCGCTTTCGCTCCGCCGCCCTTTTTCTGCCGCCCGCCTTTCTCGCGCTTGCCCTTTTCGCCTGCGCCAAACCGCAGCAGAATCCCCCTTTGCCCGATATCAAACTGGGCGTGGTCGCCTTCATGCAGCCGCGCTCCACGCCCGATCTTCTGGCCGGGTACATGGCCGAAGACATCCCCGTCGTGCCCGCCAAGGTGCTGCCCCAATTGGACGACACGTTTGCCGCGGTGCTGACCCAGAAAACAAAACGCGCATTCAGCGGCACCGACGCCTACCACGAGTGCAAGGACGCCAAAACCCCCGACCAGCGACAGGGCCGCATCCCCGCCCTGTACCATTGGGCCGCCGTGGGGGCCTGCATGAATGTCGATTTTCTGCTGGTGCCGCAAATCTTCGAATTTCGCGAGCGTGACGGCAGCGAAGCGGGCGTCGTTACCCCCGCCAAGGTTATTATGGACGTCTTTCTGGTGGACGTGAAAGGCAAAAGCCTGATCAGCCGTTCGCATTTTGATGAAACCCAGACGGCCTTGTCCGACAACCTGCTTGACGCCGGCAAGTTCATCTCGCGCGGCGGTAAATGGATTACCGCCCTGGCTCTCGCCCGCGAAGGCATGGAAAAAGCGGTAAAGGATCTGGGCCTGTGATCATTTTTCCTGCTGTGGACATCAGGGGCGGCCGTGCCGTGCGCTTGCGCCGCGGCCGCGCCGACGACGAGACCGTCTTTTCGCCCGACCCGGCCGCCGCTGCTCTGCACTGGCAGAACGAAGGCGCCCGTTACCTGCATATCGTGGATCTGGACGGCGCTTTTGCCGGCGGCGGCGTCAATCTGCCGCTCATCGGCAAAATCCGGGACGCCCTTTCCATTCCCATCCAGGTGGGCGGCGGCATCCGCGATATGGCCACGGCCGAACGCTATATCAAAGCCGGAGCCGACCGCTGCATCATCGGCACCATGGCCCTTGAAAACCCGGACGCCTATGCGGAACTTTGCGCCGCCTTTCCCGGCAAAATAGGCGTATCCCTTGACGCCGAGGGCGGAAAGCTGAAAACCAAAGGCTGGGTCGCCGATTCGGGCCTGACCGTTGACGACGCCCTGCCGCGCCTTGTGGAAGCGGGCACGGCCTTCATCATCTACACCGACATCGACCGCGACGGCATGCAGACCGGCGTCAACGCGCCCGCCCTGGCGGCCCTGGCCCAAAAGAGTCCCGTGCCGGTCATCGCCGCCGGCGGCGTTGCGACCCTTGAAGACATCAAGGCCCTCTATCCCCTGAGCCGCAACGCCAATTTACAGGGGGCCATTTCGGGCCGCGCCCTGTACGAAGGCACACTCAAGCTCAAAGAAGCCATGGACTGGATCGCCGAACAAAACTGACGGGGGGCGCCGCCCCCCTACTTCTTCAGCCAGGCCCGGGTCAGCCTCTCAAGCTCTTCCGGCTCATAGGTCGGGGTCAAATATCCGCCCGCCAGCGCTCTTTGCCGCGAGGCCTCGGAAAGAATCAGGGCGGCGGCCACGGACACGTTGAAACTCTGAATCATGCCGTACATGGGAATAAACAATTCCCCGTCCGCCAACGGCATCAATTCGGGGTCGACGCCGCTGTGCTCGTTGCCCATGATCACGGCCGAAGGCGCCGTCAGGTCGTATTCCGTGATGGATCTGGCCTGCGGCGAACAACTGGTGACGTAAATGCGCATGCCTTGCGAGCGCAGGGCCTGCGCGAGGCTTTCAGCGTTTTTGTGCCGCACGGACTCCACCCATTTGCGGGCCGAAGCGGAACTTTTTTCGCCCAAAGCGGGAAAAGCCGCGCGCGTGTAGTACAAATGCACGCGGGGCACGCCGAAAGCGTCGCAGCTTCTGTAAATGGCCGAGACATTGTGCGGGTCGTGGATATTGGCCAGAACCAGCGTCAAATCCTGCTGCCGCAAGGCCAATACCCGTCTGATCCTGGCTTCCCGTTCCGGAGTGCGCGGTCGTGTCATCGCTTTTCATCCAATATCGTTTGCCTTGATAAACATCGAAATTCCGTATACAGACATTAGCCAACAGACGCAATCAACCAAGCCGCTCTGGTTTCGCGCATTGCGGCGCACAGCACAGTAAGGAGGCATGGCTGCATGGCCATTACCCGTTCTCAATTTACGGCGCTTGTCCTGTTTCTGCTCGCTCTTTTTCTGACTCTTTCTCCCGACTGCGCCCTGGCGGCCGAACACCTTGACGGTTCAAAGCTGTCAACGCCCTGGATCATTCCCTTTGTCTGCATGCTTCTCTCTATCGCCGTCTGCCCTTTGGCCACGCCGCATTTCTGGCATCACCATTTCGGCAAGGTGGCGGTGGGCTGGGGACTTGCCTTTCTGATCCCCTGCGCCTTGTCTTTCGGCTTTTCGCTGACCCTCAACGAGCTTTTGCATACCATCGTCGGCGAGTACATTCCTTTCATCATCCTGCTTTTCGCCCTGTTCACCGTCGCGGGCGGCATCGCCCTGAAAGGCTCGCTGGTCGGCACTCCGATGGTGAACACCGGCATTTTGCTCATCGGCACCGTGCTGGCCAGTTGGATGGGCACGACCGGGGCGGCCATGCTGCTCATCCGGCCGCTGCTGCGCGCCAACGCCCACCGCAAGTATAAAGTGCACACCGTCGTGTTCTTCATCTTTCTGGTGGCCAACGTCGGCGGCTCGCTTACCCCGCTGGGCGATCCCCCCCTGTTTCTCGGTTTTCTGAAGGGCGTTCCCTTCTTCTGGACCCTGACCCATCTTTTTGTGCCCATGCTGTTCATGGCCGTGCTGTTGCTGGGCTTATACTTCGCCCTGGAAAGCTTTCTCTACGGCAAGGAAGGCAAACCCGTTCCTCCGGGCGACAATAACGAAAAATTGAGCATTGAAGGCAACATCAATTTCCTGTTTCTGGCGGGCATCGTCTGCTCCGTGCTGATGAGCGGCGTCTGGAATTCCGGCGTATCCCTGTATGTGTACGGCAGCACCAGCATCGATCTGCAGAACCTTTGCCGCGACATACTGATGCTGATCATCGCCGGACTTTCACTGAAGTACACCGCGCCGGAAACCCGCCGTCTGAACGATTTCAACTGGGGTCCCATCATGGAGGTCGCCAAGCTCTTTTTCGGCATCTTCATCAGCATGATCCCGGCCATCGCCATTCTGAAGGCCGGCAAGGCCGGCGCCCTGGCTTCGGTCATCAACATGGTGTCCGATCCCAGCGGACAGCCGGTGAACGCCATGTATTTCTGGCTGACGGGCGGCCTGTCGAGCTTTTTGGACAACGCCCCGACCTACCTGGTGTTCTTCAACACGGCCGGCGGCGACGCCGCGACCCTGACCAACGGCCTGGCCCCCACCCTGACGGCCATTTCCGCGGGCGCCGTGTTCATGGGCGCGAACACCTATATCGGCAACGCCCCCAACTTCATGGTGCGTTCCATCGCCGAAGAACAGGGCGTGCCCATGCCCAGCTTCTTCGGCTATATGGCCTGGTCCTGCGGCATTCTGGTGCCCCTGTTCGTCATATTGACCTTCGTTTTCTTCTAGCCGCGACCCATTTACGGCAAAGGCCGTCCCGGAAACCCGGGACGGCCTTTGCCGTAAAAAACAGATCCCCCCTTGTTTTTTCCTTTCACTGTCGTATTATGGTTTCATCGTTGTCTATTTGACGACAAAGGGGGCTTGCATGCTTTTCTCGATAATAATCACTTTGGCCGTGGCCACCATTACGCTTGCCCTCTCGGGCGCGCGAACAGCAAAAACCGTCGTAGCCTCCATACCGATAAAACGGTAAAAATATCACAGTATTGAGATCACGACGAAAAATGTGACGGGCATGGCCGCATGCCCGTCTTTTTTTACGCCCGATTTTGCATGCGCAGAAAAAATCGTAAGGGATCTTCCGGCAATTTCATGGCCTGTCGCGTGACCGCGCTGAAAGCGAATTCTTCGACCAGATCGCCGGCGGCGAGAGCTTTTCCGTCCGGCCGCAAACCCGACGCCCCGGCCAGCCAGCCCAGCAGGGTTTCCGGACGCACCCCGGCTTCGCGCAGGGCATGCAGCGTCAATGAAGCATGCCGTTTGGCCAGACGTTCGCCCGTCGCGTCAAGCAGCAGGGGCAGATGCGCATATTCCGGAGGGGATGCGCCCAAAAGCGAATACAGATATAACTGCCGCGGGGTGCTGGCCAGAATGTCCGAACCGCGCGCCACCTGAGTCACCCCCATGCGGATGTCGTCGACAACCACGGCAAGCTGATAGGCAAACACGCCATCCGATCGGCGCAAGGCGAAATCGCCGCCGCATTCGGCCAGGGTGAAGCGTTGCGGCCCCATGACCGCGTCGGTGAAGGTCCATACCGTATCCGGCGGGCAGGCCAGCCGCCAGGAACAGGACCGTCCTTCTTTCTCGCGGCGCGCGCGCTGTGCCGGGCCGAGATTGCGGCAGGTTCCGGGATACGGCGCGCCCGCGTCATCCACATGAGGCGCGCCGGCGATGCCGCGCAGTTCTTTACGCGTACAGTAGCACGGGTAGACATGGCCGGCCCGGACCAGTTCATCCAGGGCGGCCTGATACAAATGCAGGCAACGGCTTTGCGCATGGATGCCGTCGGCAGAAAGGCAGTCGGCCGGATCCGAAGGCGGGTCCCAGTCGAGCCCCAGCCAGGCGAGATCGCGAACCAGTTCCCTCGCGTATTCCGGCTTTGCCCGGGCCGGATCGATATCCTCCAGCCGCAGCACAAGGCGCCCGCGCCGGGCGCGGACCGCCAGCCAGGCTATCCAAAAGGCCCAGGCGTTGCCCAGATGCAGCAGCCCGGTAGGGCTGGGAGCGAGACGTCCGCATACCATGCCTGTTTCTGGCACGGCCCCGGACACGGGGCAAGTATTTTCTTTCACCGCCCGCGCCCTCTGTCCGACTGGCTGGCCGGATCAAGCCTTTTCATTTCAAAATGCTTGAATACCGCCGGTTCCGGTCACTGCCCGGACGAATCCTGCGCGATTTCTCCATTCCGCATGCGGCCATAAGCATTGTCCAGCGCTTCCAGAATGGACCGCAACAACGCCGGGCGGCTGACCGGGTGGCCGGCTTCCCGCAGGACGGAAGTGAACCTGTCCCTGACCTCGCCGGGAAAATCTTCCGGCAGCGCGTTGACGTTGCACCCGATGCCGAGGATGGCCCACTCCGGCTCATCCACGCGATACCCCGTCTCCACAAGGATGCCGGCCAGCTTTCGACCGGCCGCGTATACATCGTTGGGCCGCTTGAACGCCGCCTGGACGCCCGCCGTCTTTTTCACCGCCTGCACGACCGCCAGAGCGCCAAGGCAGGTCAGGGTGTCGGCGTTCCAGTAGCGGGCATCGGGCCGGAATATCACAGAAAACTGCAACCCCCTGGGGACAGAGACCCAGTCATGCCCTTTGCGTCCCCTACCCCGAGTCTGCCGCTCCGCAAAAACGAGCGAGCCTTCCTCCGCCCCCTCAGCGGCAAGCCGCACGGCCTCCAGGTTCGTGGATCCG
The DNA here is from genome assembly GCA_031548325.1 of Desulfovibrionaceae bacterium. GTDB lineage: Bacteria > Desulfobacterota > Desulfovibrionia > Desulfovibrionales > Desulfovibrionaceae > FLUQ01. Next base: position 9,919 of record JAVBRE010000224.1, on the reverse strand, counting down.
GTTTCCGCAAGCATGTGCCAACGTCCCTTGCCCAGGATAGCGGTTTCGAGCCGCGCGGCCATTTCGGCGCCGTCAATGATGTCCTGCTTGGCCAGCAACCTGTATCCGCGTCGCGTTGCCGCCTCAATGAAGTGCCCTTCCGCGCGCAAGACCGACATGTGTTTTCCGACAGCGGCCCGGCTTATGCCGAGGCAGCCGGAAATGGCCTCGCCCGAGTACCAGCCGCCGGCCTGTTCCAACAGAGCAAGGATACGGCCGCGCACGGAACCGGCCTGGGAAATATCTTTTATCGTGACATGCTTATTCAAATTGTAAACCTTTATAGATATATTTTCTGTTGACAATTAATACGACAGTTTTCTAGAATTCATTCCATCAAAGTATGTTTATCGACGTAACGATGTTCATCTATCGGCCGTTGCCGATACAGGAATAAACCGGAAAATCAAGGAGAAAGCATGCCCGTCCCAATCCGGGAAGCGTTTGTGTCGGCATGCGCCGAACCGCCGCTCACGCCTGCCGTGACCAGAAATATTTTAAAGCATCTTCCCGCAAAGGCAAAGAGCCTTGTCGCGGCATCTTTGTCCGCCTCCGCCGATGACGCGGGGCCGAAACCGTTCACTTGCTCCATCATCAACGCCAAATCCGGCCGCTGCAGCGAAGATTGCGCCTTTTGCGCTCAGTCGCGCCATCATGATACCGACGCGCCGGTCTATCCCCTGCTTCCGGCGGACGCAATATTCGAACGCGCTTCCTTTTTGGCCGAGAAAAATATCACGCGTATGGGCATTGTAACCAGCGGCGTCGGTCCCTCGCGGGCGGATTTCGACAAACTCTGCGAGGTTGCCGCAAAAATACGCGGCAACCTCCCGATACAGCTTTGCGCGTCCCTGGGGGTGCTGGACGAAGACAAGGCCCGTTCTCTCAAACAAGCGGGGTTTGCCAGCTATCACCACAACCTGGAAACCGCGCGGAGTTTTTACCCGCGCATCTGCGCCAGCCATTCCTACGACGTCCGGTACGAAACGGTTTGCCGGGCCAAAGCCGCGGGACTGCGAGTCTGTTCGGGCGGCCTGTTCGGTCTCGGCGAGTCCTGGGAACAGCGGGCCGAATTTTCTGAAACCCTGCAGGAACTGAATGTTGATTCCATTCCGGTCAATTTCCTGATGCCGATTGCCGGAACGCCCCTTCAGAACAGGAAACCGCTCCGCCCCATGGAGGGGTTGGCTATACTCGCCCTGCTCAGGCTTATGCACCCCGGCAGGGATATCGTCCTGTGCGGGGGCAGGGGCGCCACCCTCGGGGAATGGGATCGCCTCGCGCTCTTCGGCATGGCCAACGGCATTATGCTGGGAGACTACCTGACCGCCAGAGGCAACCCCTTTGACAGGGACCTGCGGGTGCTGCGCGACATGGAGGAAACGCATGCCTGAGACGCGCTGCATCAGCATTGCCGGAACGGACACCGATACAGGAAAAACCTTTGTTACGGCTGGACTTGCCCGCCTGTCACGCGGCAGAGGGCTGCGTACCCTTGTCATCAAAGCGCTCCAGACCGGCGCGGTCAGGGGAGATCACGGCCTGATCGCGCCGGATCTGGAATTGTGCTCCTCCGCGGCGCCCGGCATTGAAACAAAAACGGCAGCCCTGTTCGAAAACGCCTGCTCGCCGCACCTGGCCGCCAGAAAGGAAGGGCGCGTCCTTAAGGCTGAGGATATCGCGCTGGCCATCCGGACCATCATTCGGGATACCCCCTCGGATATTGTCCTCCTGGAAGGCGCCGGGGGCTTGCTCACTCCGATCAGCGAGTCGGAAACGCTGTGTGACGTGTTCGCCATGCTCGGCTGGCCGGTCCTGCTGGTCGCCGCCAACAGGCTCGGCGGGGTCAACCACGCCCTCCTGACCCTGGAAACGGCACATTCCCGCGGGCTCGCCTGCCTGGGAACGGTCCTGAACCAGACCACCGCCGCCGCCGCCTGCCCTCTGGACCAGGAGATCAGACAGGATAACCCCGCCGTTATCACCCTGCTCGGCCGCGTTCCCTGTCTGACGTCCATCGGGCATATTCCGGGCCTGGCCGACCCCGGTACTGTTCCACAAGACCCACAAAGCAGCGCCTTGGCCTGGGGAACGCTTTGCGCATTGCTGGAACCGGCGCTGGAAGAGATCCTCAAGCCTTTACCCGGGCGGGAATCGGCCGTAGTCCCATATGATCGAGAGCATGTCTGGCATCCGTACACGTCCACTGCCAAGCCTCTGCCCGTCTGGGAAGCCGTCGCCGCCCGTGGGACCCGCATCAGGCTGAAAGACGGCCGGGAATTGATCGACGGCATGGCCTCCTGGTGGTGCGCGATACACGGGTACGGGCATCCCCGACTGGTGGAAGCCCTGGAAAAACAGGCCCGGACCATGCCGCACGTCATGTTCGGCGGCCTCACCCATGAGCCCGCGACAAGATTGGCCCAAAGGCTTCTGTCCTTTGCGCCGCACAATCTCAAACATGTGTTTTTCGCGGACTCCGGTTCCGTTGCCGTGGAAGTGGCCATCAAAATGGCCCTACAATACCACCAGGCAACGGGAAGCAAGCGCCGAACCCGGCTTTTGACGGTACGCGGCGGCTACCACGGCGACACCTTCGGCGCCATGGGCGTATGCGATCCGGAAAACGGCATGCACAGCCTGTTCACGGGCATGCTTCCCCGACAGCTGTTCGCTCCGCGCCCGTCCTGCCGATACGACGCTCCCTATGATCCGGAACCAGAAAAGACCTTTGAAAAAACGCTTCTCGAAAACAGAAACAGCATCGCGGCCGTCATCCTTGAGCCCATCGTCCAGGGGGCGGGCGGCATGTGGTTTTACCATCCGGCCTACCTTCGCCGCGTTCGGGACCTGTGTTCGGAGCACGGCTGTCTCCTCATTCTCGACGAGATCGCGACCGGATTCGGACGCACGGGCAAGATGTTCGCCTGCGAGCACGCCGCCGTCGCCCCCGACATTCTGTGTGTCGGCAAAGGCCTGACCGGGGGCGTTGTCTCGCTGGCCGCCACCCTCGCGACCGAAGAAGTCGCACGGGGAATATCGTCCGGCGGCGGCGTGCTGATGCACGGCCCCACTTTCATGGCGAACGCGCTGGCCTGCGCCGCCGCTTGCGCCAGCCTGGATATCCTCGAAGAAAAAACATGGGCGGAAGACGTCGGCCGCATTGAGACCGCGCTTCGGGCGGGGCTGGGGCCGTGCGAAAAGGCCGAAGGGGTGGCCGATGTCCGCACCCTCGGCGCGATCGGGGTTGTGGAAATGGACTCGCCCGTCAATGTCGAAAGGCTCCAGACATACTTTGTCGATCAATGCGGGGTGTGGATACGCCCCTTTGGCAAACTGCTCTATGTCATGCCGCCGTACGTCACGACGGACAGCGATCTTCAGACCGTCACCACAGCCATTCGGGAAGCGGTACGCGGGGGGCAATGGCGATAGCGCTGCTGGCCGCCTACGCGGCCCTCATATTCCGGACCGGATTCACCGCAAGAAAGCGCACCGTTGCGGCGTTCTTCGTGAACAACCACGAAGCCGGCGCGCTGGGCGTCGGATTGTCCATCATTGTTTCCTGTGTCGGCGCGTCGGCAACCATCGGAACAATAGGCATGGCCTTCACCGTGGGTACCCCGGCCCTCTGGTGGCTCGGCGCGGGGGCGGCCGGGCTTGCCGTGCTGTCACTCTTTCTTGCCGGCACGGTGAGAAAAAGCGGCGCGTATACCCTGCCCCATATGGTGGAAACCTTCCTGGGCCCGTCCGTCAGGCCTGTCATTGCCGCTATCATCCTCGTTGCCTGGTCGGGCATCCTGGCCGCGCAGTTTTCAGCCCTGTCCGGCGTCCTTGAAACATTGACCGGGTTCGCGCCGCCGGTATGCCTGGGCCTCGGGGTCATCCTCATCTGCGGCCATTCCGTCGGCGGGCAATCGGCAATCATGCGCGTCGGCAGAATCCAGGCGCTCATCATCATCCTTACGCTGGCCGCGATATTGGCATGGCTCACCTGGCGCAACCCTTCCTGGACAGCCCAGGTGGACTTCCAACTGGTCAACGAGGGTTTTCCGCCGGAAAAACTGCTGCACTTCCTGGTGATTGTCGGCGCGAACTATGTCGTCTGCCCCATGCTTTTCGGCCGGATGCTCTCGGCCAGGGACGAACGGAGCGCCAAGCTCGGCGGCCTTGTCGGGGCGGCGGGCATTATGGTCTGCTCCGCTCTGATTGTCGCTGTTGGACTTGCCTGCAAAGGGCTTGTTCCCGCCGGAACTCCCCCGGACGCGGTACTTGCCGCGGCGCTTGCTGAGGCAGCCCCCCGCTGGCTGCACCTTGTTGTCTCTTTCGCGCTGATCAGCGCCATCGTCTCTTCCGCCGATTCGTGCCTTGTCACGGCGGCAACGGTTTGCAGCTATGACCTTCTTGGAAAGCAGGATATCGCCTCCGGCATCCGCTGTATCCTCGGCCTGGGGGCTGTCGGCGCTCTTGTGAGTTTGTGGGGTAAAGGAATTCTCGAATTCCTCCTCATGGCCTATGACATTTTTGCCCGCGGCGTTGTCATGCCGATTTTTGTCGGTTTGCTGCTGCGCCGCCGCAAACCGGATCCTCGCTGGGCCTGCGCGGCCGTGGCCGTTGGCGGCGCGCTCGGTCTGACTTCGGCGATTTCGGGCCAGACCCTTTTCAGTTACGCCGGCATTGCCGCTTCTTCTCTCCTGACGCTATGCGGAACATACAGCGGCAGGCGCGAGAGAAATCCATCGCGCTCTTGCGGGCAGACCATGCCGCCCTTGTAGGCTGGCTGTGGATAATTCAAATTAGGGATTGAAATTACGCTGTATCGTCCTTGAGAAGCCCGGTCAGAAATTCCGGAGCGGCTATGCGCCGCCCGGCCGGTTCCGCGCTTGCCGTATTGTATCGTTCCGCCGTGCTCAGCCCTTGCAGATAATAGCCCATCATTTCACTGGTGCTTGAAAGCGCGCCCCGTACGAGCTCTTCGCGAATGACGTTTTGCAGAATTCCGCGCGCGGCTTTTTGGGCCGCGCTTCCGGTTATGATGGCCATACCTTTCCTCTGGGAACAGCTATTGTCCCTTTCAGCCATATCGGCTTTTTTCGTATTTCCTTTAGGTTTTCAAAATTGACAAGACAGCCGCGAAAAGGGATAACCCCGCGCAAGCAAGGAGCGGCTCATGGACCTTTCCCGCAAGCGCTGTTTCGTTTTCGACCTTGACGGCACCGTCTATATGGGCGACCGCCCCATCCCCGGAACCGTCGATTTCGTGCGCCGTAACCTGGACAGGTACGATATCCACTTTCTGACCAACAATACGTCCAAAAATCTTGACGATTATGTGACAAAGCTGCGTGGCATGGGCATTCATATCGATCTTCCGCGCATGTTGTCTCCTCTCATTCCTTTGGCCGACAGGCTCGAGCGGGAAGGCTTCGAGGAAATATACCCGGTGGGCAACCGTAATTTTCGCGCATATCTTCAGCAGCGGCTGCCGCATCTTCGCTTCGGCAAGTCCGATGCCTGCCGGGCCGTGGTTGTCGGCTACGACACGGAGTTGACCTATGAAAAGCTGGTTGACTCCTGCCTGCTGCTGCAGCGGGCTGATGTGGCCTTTTGGGCCACGCATCCTGACGACGTCTGCCCCTCTCCCCAGGGTCCCCTGCCCGACACGGGCAGTTTTCTCGCCTTGTACGAAAAGGCCGTCAAACGCAGGCCCGAATGTATTTTCGGCAAACCGCACACGTTGATTCTGGAGCCTCTGCTCGCCCGGTACAAGCCGGAAGAAATGGCCATGGTCGGCGACAGGCTGTACACGGACAAGCTCATGGCCGAAAACGCGGGCATGGATTTTATTCTGGTTCTTTCGGGCGAAAGCAAACGCGCCGACCTCGCCGGACTGGCCCGCCAACCCGCTCTGGTGCTGGAAAATCTCGGCGGGCTGTGAAAAAACGGCCGCACCCGCCGGCCTGGCCCGCCGGTTCGGCCTGATGATTAGTACTCATTTCATAAATCGGCCATTGGCCGATTTATGAAGATCGCTCCGCCGAAAAGCGTGGTTTTCGGCTTGCTCACCCCGCCGTTGGCGGCGCGCCGGACTGCCGTCCGGCGTTAGAAGCCACTTCATAATGAATTATGAAATGACTTCTAAAGACCACGGAGGAGCGCAAGAAAACGATATCGTGCGCTGCTGTTTTTACATTCACGGTTGTTTCCCTTCATCAAATACGGTAAGAGGATCAGGTGAGGATCAAAAGGGCGCAGAAAACCCGCACCCGGCGCGACACCCGTCCCGACAACCCGCAAGGAGATTTGTATGTCGAAAAAATGGCTTTTCATTCTTTTGGGCATTTTGATGACGTTCGCGCTGGCCAGCGTTGCTGTCGCGGCGGATGCGCCCTGCAAAAACCGGGGCGATCTCGACAAAATGTACTGTGACGACGACGGCGACCTGACGGCTGATCCCCCAAAGGACTCCAAGCAGTGGAAAAACCCCAGCACTCTCGTCTTCACTTATACCCCGGTGGAAGATCCCGCCGTGTATAAAGACGCCTTCGCCGACTTTCAGAATTTCATATCCAAAAAAACCGGCAAAAAGGTCATTTATTATACCGTGCATTCCAACTCCGCCGAAGTGGAAGCCATGCGCTCGGGCCGTCTGCACATCGCGGGCTTTTCCACCGGCCCCACCTGCTTTGCGGTCAACCTGGCCGGCTATGTGCCCATCGCCGTCAAAGGCTATGAAAAAGAATTTCAGGGTTACCGCCTGATCGTGGTGGTCAAAAAGGACAGCCCCTACCAGAAGCTGACCGACCTCAAAGGCAAGAAAGTCGCTCATACCGCGCCCTCTTCCAACTCCGGCCATCTTGCCCCCCTGGCGCTGTTCCCCAAGGACGGCATGACCCCCGGCAAGGACTATGAAATCGCCTTCTCCGGCAAGCACGACCAGTCCATCATGGGCGTGGCCCACGGCGACTATGAGGCGGCCTGCGTGGCTTCCGACGTGTTCAAGCGCATGGCCGGAGCCGGGCGCATCAATGAAGCCGACTTCCGCACCATCTGGCAGAGCAGCATCTTCCCCACCTCCTCTTTCGGCTATGCCCACGACCTGCACCCGGATCTGGTGAAAAAAATCAAGGAAGCTTTTTTTGAGTACCGCTACAACGCCGAAATGCAGAAGACTTTCGGCGGCGCCGACCGTTTCTTCCCCGTCACCTTCAAGCAGGACTATGAACTGATCCGCATCATCGCCAACGCCTCCGGCGAAAAGTTCGACGCGGAAAACCTGAAGAAGATGCAGGAAGCCGAACAAAAAGCGATCGAAGCCAAGCGATCGCGCGAAGCCAACACCCCGGTCCCCGGCAAGAAATAGCCCTCCGTTTCCCCCGGCCCTCACAAGGGCCGGGGGGCCTTTTTTCCAAGGGAGCATGCGTGAATATGTCCTTCGTCGCTGACCAGACCCCTCTGGTCGTAAACCATCTGCAAAAGTCCTACGTCGCCGGCAAGCCGGTGCTCAAAGACATCAACCTGACCATAACCGGCACCAGCATCACCGCCATCATCGGCCCTTCCGGCACCGGCAAAAGCACGCTCTTGCGCTGCATCAACCGGCTGGTCGAACCCACGGCGGGCGAAATCATCATCAACGGCCAGAACATCTGCGGCCTTTCCGGCACGCAACTGCGCGCCGCCCGCCGCCATATCGGCATGATTTTTCAAGAGTTCAATCTGGTCGACCGCCTCTCGGTCATGGAAAACGCGCTGTGCGGCAGGCTGGGCTATGTTTCCTCCTGGCGGGCCTGGCTGCGCAAATTTCCCCGGGAAGACATCGACGCCGCCTTTGATCTTCTGGACATCGTGGGCCTTGGCGAATTCGCCGTGGTGCGCGCGGACAACCTTTCCGGCGGGCAACGCCAGCGGGTGGGCATCGCCCGCGCGCTGATGCAGCAACCCCGTATTTTGCTGGCGGACGAACCCACCGCGTCTCTTGACCCCAAAACTTCCGTGGAAATCATGGAACTTTTACGCGACATAGCCACCAGCCGCCAGGTGCCCGTGCTGATCAACATGCACGACGTCACCCTGGCCAAACGTTTTGCCGATCGCATGATCGGCATGTCCGGCGGTTGCGTCGTTTTTGACGGTCCGCCTTCGGACATGCATGACGACCACTTGCGCACCATTTATGGCGGCAAGGACTGGCTGCAATGAGAGCCGCCGCACGCCCCAACCCTTGTCCGGCCAACTGGCCGGTGCGTCTGGCGTACCTGGGTCTTTTGCTCTACACCATCTACGCTCTGGACAGCATGAACATTTCCTGGCTGCGCGTCATCGAAGGCCTGGACAACGGCAGAACATTCGTGGCCAGCATGTTTCCTCCGGACTTCACCCGCTGGCGCCTTTTGCTTTCGGAACTTATTGAATCCATTGAAATCGCCGTCATCGCCTCTCTTCTGGGCATCCTGCTGTCTCTGCCCGTCGGGCTGCTTGCCGCGCGCAACCTGATGCCCTCCTGGGTGTTCTGGCCGACCCGCGCCTTCATTGCAATTACCCGGTCCTTTCACCCCATGATTTTCGCCATTCTGTTCGTCAAAGCCGTGGGCTTCGGCCCCCTGCCGGGCATTTTGACGCTGATTTTCGCGACCATCGGCTTTATCGCCAAACTTTTTGCCGAGGCCATTGAGGAAATTTCTCTGAAACCCGTGGAAGCCGTGCGGGCCACGGGCGCGCCCTTCATGAGCGTGCTCGTATTCTCCGTGCTGCCTCAGGTCCTGGGCCGTTTCGTCGGTTTTTCCTCCTACCAGTTCGACGTCAATCTGCGTAACTCCACCATGCTGGGCATCGTGGGCGCGGGCGGCATCGGAGGCAGCCTGTTCGCGGCCTTCCAGCGATTTGAGTACGACTTCGTCTGCGCCATCCTGATCGCCATCATTGTCGCGGTCATGTGGTCCGAATGGCTGGCCCTCAAACTGAAGGACATGTTCCGATGAGCCGGGAAAAACACGATACCCCCTATCAGTCCCGTTATCCCGGCCGCCAATGGGATCGCGTCACCCCCCGCGAGCGCTGGTCGCGCTACCTGCTGCTGCTTGCCGCCGCCGTGGCTCTGGCCGTGTGCGCCCGCAACGTGGAAGTTATTCCCGAATTTCTCTGGGACGCCCCCGAACAGATGGTCGATCTATTGAACCGTATGTGGCCCATTGATTTCGCCTATTATCCCGAAGGTATCCACGCGGCTCTCGTCGACACCATCCACATCGCGACGCTCGGCACCATGCTTGCCATCGTCCTGTCCCTGCCCGTGGGACTGATGGTGGCGAAAAACATCACTAAGAACAAATTCTTGAACTGGCTGGGCATGTTCATTCTGGTTTCATCCCGCTCCGTCAGCGTGCTGGTCTGGGCGCTGCTCTTCGTGGCCGTCTTCGGCCCCGGCCCTTTCGCGGGCACCATCACCATCGCCGTGCGCTCCATCGGTTTTGTGGGCAAGCTTTTCGGCGAAGCGCTGGAAGAATGCCACGTGGGGCCTGTTGAAGCGCTTAAAGCCGCCGGCGCGCCCTGGCCCAGCGTCTTTCTCAAGGCATATTGGCCGCAGGTGCTGCCGGCTTACTGGGCCATCGCGCTTTTTCGCTGGGACATCAACGTCCGCGAATCCTCGGTCATCGGCCTGGTGGGCGCGGGCGGCATCGGCATGGCTCTTGACCACGCCCTCAGCCTGTTCCAATGGGGCCGGGTCTCGCTGGTGCTGGTCTGCATTTTCGCCCTGGTGGTCATCGGCGAGGTGGTTGTCACCGCCATCCGCAAACGGATTCTCTGAGGAGCCGTTGCCGGACAGCCGCGCTTAACCCGCTCGCACATACCGGCATTTCATTCACTGAAAGCGCCCCGT
>JAVBRE010000214.1:0-4885 GCA_031548325.1 Desulfovibrionaceae bacterium | reverse complement strand
GGGCCAGCGTGGGGTCGGCGTCGACCCCTCTCTGGACTACTCCCCCCGGCAGGGGGTGACTGAGCGTCACCCCCTTGCAACCCCCGCGTTTCGCCTTTTGGCAAAACAAGCGCCCTCCGGCACGATGCGGGTCGGGCATTGCCTGTGGATGAAGCGTCTTCCGGCACGATGCGGGTCGGGTGTTGCCTGACATATATGACTATGTTTTCAGTTATGACGCAGGCAGCGACATTGGAAGCGATAAAGCAATACCGCAAAGTCGGGGGCTTTTGATCACAAGGCGCAGGCGGTGCTGTGCGGAGGCGGCTCCTGCTGGAAGCCGCCGGAGCCTTGCAGACGCGCACCCGGCCGGATGGACGGTCAAGAGAGGCGAGAGCGCCAGGATCGGCACGACAAAAAGCAGGGGGAGTGTCCAGGGAGGGGGGCTGCAGGCCCCTCCTCGCTGGCCCCCGCCGGGGAGGCGGGCCAATTACAGAAAAGGAAAAACAAAACGTCTCACCGGTATCACCGGCGGCAAAGAGGCGGGAGCAACATTTCTATACCCCCCGCCGGGGAGGCGGACCAATTACAAGAAAGGAAAAACAGAACTTCTCACCGGAATGAGTTCCTCAAAAAACCGGGAGCATCGCTCTTCAACATAAAAAAAACGGCCCCCGGATAAAACCGGGGGCCGCGGTCCCATTATTCGCTGAACCCGCAGGCGCAGGCCTGCCCGTCGCCGGGACTGGCGTCATCCGGCAGGTTGCGGTAGGGCGATATCTCGCGCAGCCGGCTGATGACCTGGGGCAGCACTTCGATGGCGGTGTCGATTTCCGCATCCGTGGTGAAGCGGGAAAGCGACAGGCGCACCGACCCGTGCGAGAATGTGAACGGCACCCCCATGGCCCGCAGCACGTGCGAAGGCTCAAGGCTGCCCGAAGTGCAGGCGGAGCCGGAAGAGGCGCAAATGCCGTGCTGGTCCAGCAGCATAAGAATGGCCTCGCCTTCCACATACTTGAAAGAGATGTTCAGGGTGTTGGGCAGCCTGTGTTCCTGATCGCCGTTGATGATGGCTTCGGGAATGCGCTGCAAAAGCCCGGCTTGCAGCTTGTCGCGCAGGGCCTTCACCCTGGTGTTTTCTTCGTGGATATGCTTTTCGGCCAACTCCGCCGCTTTGCCCAGAGCCACGATGTAGGGCACGTTTTCGGTGCCCGCCCGCCGGCCGTTTTCCTGGTGGCCGCCGCGCAAAAAGGTGCGGTAGGGGGCGCCGCGCCGAATGAACAGCGCGCCTATGCCTTTGGGCGTGTGCAGCTTGTGGCCGGATAGAGACAGATAGTCCGCCGGCAGTTTGGCGAGATTGATGGGTATCTTGCCCACGGCCTGCACCGCGTCGGTGTGAAAAACAATGCCCTTGGCTTTGGTCATGGCCGCGGCCTCCGGTATGGGAAAGATCGCGCCGGTTTCGTTGTTGGCGTACATCAGCGAAACAATGCCGGTGTCCGGGGTCAGGGCGGCGTCCAGGGCGGCCAGGTCGATTTGCCCCTTTTTGTCCACGTCCAGATAGGTCACGCGATAGCCCTTGTGTTCCAAATACTGGCCCAGCGCAATGACGGCGGAATGTTCCACCCGGCTGGTGATGAAATGCCGTTTGTCGGGCAGAGCCTCAAAGGCGCCGAGAACGGCGGCGGAATCGCTTTCCGTGCCGCAGCCGGTAAATACGATTTCTTCAGGCGTGGCGCCGAGCAAAGACGCGACCTGCTCCCGCGCCCTGCCGACAGCCTTTGAAGCTTCGCCGGCAAGCGCGTACATGCTTGAGGGGTTGCCGTACCCGTCCTTCAGATAGGGCATCATGGCCTCAAGCACTTCAGGATCCACGGCTGTGGTGGCGTTGTTGTCGAGGTAGATGAGCTTTTTCATACGCTTGCCTCCCGCACGGTAATGGCGGGGTCAACGGCGTCCCGCAGGGTCTGCTGAATCAGGCCGTCGATGGTCAGGCGGCTGGACGGACAGGAATGGCACATGCCGCGCAAGGCCACGGTGACCACAAAACCGTCGATGTCCACCAGGTCCACATCGCCGCCGTCCTGACGCAGGCGGGGCCGCACCACTTCATCCAGGGTGCGCATGACAAGCTGCATGCGCTGCACGTTGGACATGGGTTTTTTGGCGGTCAACTCTTTCAGCTCTTTTGCGGGTTTGGCGCCCGTCACATCGGCCAGAATGGCCGCGACGTCGTCCAGACAGCCGCCGCAGCCGCCGCCGGCCTTGGTGAAATGGGTGACTTCCTCTACCGTGGTCAGGTCGTTTTCCCTGATGGCCCGGCGAATCAGATCTTCGCTTACGCCGAAACATTTGCATACGATGCGGCTTTCCACCTTGCGCTCGGCGGGCGTTTCGCCCCGCCAGTTGCGCACGGCCGCCTCAAGAGCTTCCTGTCCCATCACCGAACAGTGCATCTTTTGCTGCGGCAGGCCGCCAAGGGCTTTGGCGATGTCCTTGTTGGTGACGGCCAGGGCCTCTTCCACCGTCTTGCCCTTGATCATGTCGGTCAGGACGGAACTGGAGGCAATGGCGCTGGCGCAGCCGAAAGTCTGAAATGAAGCGTCAATGATGCGGTTGTTCTCGATTTTCAGAAACAGCTTGAGCGCGTCGCCGCAGGCCAAGCTTCCGACCTCGCCGACGGCGTTTGCGTCTGTAAGCTCTCCGACGTTATGCGGGTTGAGAAAATGATCACGTACCTTGTCTGTGTAGTCCCACATGGCAGCCTCCGGCTGTGTTTGGCGTGTGCAGCAACATATATATGTCCGATATCCTTCCTTGGGAAGGCGGAAGCGGCAAAAAGGAAAAATTTGACTGAAAAAATCGGATATTCTCCGTAGGCTTCTTTCCGGCCGTTGTTCGGCATGAGCAACCAGTACGGGCAAGTACCTGTTGGCCGCTTTGGGCATAATCATCATGTGCCTGATGGTCATCGTGTTCGTGGGCGCGATCGGGCGCTGGCGTGAATTGCTCAGCATTCAGTCCACCACGAAGGACGCTTACGGCAACACCGTGCTGGTTGAAGCGGAAGAGTAGAAGAAAGCGGGGGCTCATCCCCCGCGCCCCCGCCGGGGGATGAGCCCCCGGACCCCACAATAGCGAAGGCGTTTTCCGTAATCCGGAAAACGCCTTCGTGCTCGATGACAAAAGCTGGATGCTATTGCCAAGTGCGTAGAATATTGAATATTTTACAAGGGCAAAGGTCCGTCCGTATGGTCAACCAGTACCAGCGGCAGCCCAAAAGAAGCAGCTTTCCTTTTGCCGCGTTCGGTAGTGATAATTGTTCCGCCGCGGCCAAGCAGCAAACCTTGATGCATGACAACGTTCCCAGCCACAATGGTGCTCACCGGCCGACAAGCGGCAAGATCCACAACGGTAATGTCCGCGTCGGCGCCCACAGCGAGGTGCCCTTTTTGTGGCAGATTTAACAGCCTGGCAGGATTGGCGCAGCTTTTGATTACAAATTCGTCCAGACTCAGGGCGTTGGCAGCAACAAGCCCCAGGCCGTTGCTGACGATGCAGTTGCGAGGGATAACCCCGCCGTCTGTAGCCAGCGCGTCAACAATAAAACGGCCTGCAGCGTTTTTGGCCAGACACAAGGCTATTCGAGCCGCAGCCGGGTTGATATGCATGCCCCCACGGATATTGCTCTTGGCTTCCAGCCATGCCTCGGCGCCTGCTGCGCCTGTGACGACATCGACCTCCAGGCCCCGCTGGGTGAAGACATGCACCTTGCCCGCCCGGATAGCCGCCTCCATTCCCCTGGCCGAATTTTCAAAGCCAAGATAGGCAATATTGTCTCCTGTGGCTCGGCTGACGCAACGCCCGTCAGGGCCGATGCTCAGGCGGGTGCCGTTGGTGCTGGCGATATACGATTCACAATAAATATTCGGATTGGCCTCAAGCAGGAGCAGCGCTTCAGCCACCTCTTCCAGGGGCGTTTCGCGCAGCCCCCGGCAGTAGCTGTTGACATGGGCTAAATGTACGCTATGCCCTTTGGTTATTTCAAAAAATTCCCTCAAGCCCGCGATTGTGTTGTCGGTAGCGGTACTGCCGCAATGCCAGGCTATGCGGGCGCCTTGTTTGCGCGTTTGCGAAACGACCCTGCAATTTGTTTCCGGCGTAAGCGGGAAGTGCCCGCCAAGAATCTTCACACCCAGCGCGCCGTCTTCCATGGCTCCGGAAATAAAGCTGTCCACAGCGGCGCTGTCCGCATCCGCGCCGGGAAAATTCACCCCGGGCAATATGCCTTCCAGAACGCCCACATTAATGCCGGCGCCATAGTCCCGCATGAGAGCGAACACATTCTGGGCGGGGCCGGACATTTCCAAGGTCGTAGTGACGCCCGCCCGGGCTAGCATATGGCAACCGCCAAAGGCGGAACCAAACACACTGCTGATATGCGTATGCATGTCAATAATGCCGGGCAGGATGGTCAGCCCATCCAGAGCAAGGAAGGCCCCGGCCTCGGCGCTGAGGTTCCGGAGAGACAGTTCAGCGATGCGACCTTCCGCAATGCCGATATTCATTTCCTGGTCAATGCCGGAAAGCGGATCAACGACGCGGGCGCCTGTCAGAACCAGGTCAAATTTCTGTGCCATGACTGTGCCTTTTGCTGAAAGTGCGTACAAGCTTCACCATCCGCTTCAGAGCGGGATACTCTTATGCAAAATAATTATAGACAAGCTCTCCAACAGCATTATTAAACTCAATTCCGTCCATATTATAGATCAACTCTTTTGTCATACAGACAATAACAATATCTTTCCCGCTTGCCAGAATTGTCAATACCCCGGCATCATCCTCCGCCCCTGCAATTTCACCTGTTTTATGCCGAAATAGTATCGTTGGACTTTGAGTGGTTAAT
>JAVBRE010000169.1:0-5035 GCA_031548325.1 Desulfovibrionaceae bacterium | reverse complement strand
GCGGGGGCCGCGCGCGCCGGCCGCGCCGGCGGGCGCCCCCCGCCCCCCCCCCCCCCCCCGGGGTGCAGGGGCGAAGCCCCGCTCCCGCACGGACTCTCTTTCCGGCGCGGCCCGCCGCAGCAGGCCCGCCTTGTCCATGGCCGCCAGTTCGCGCGTCAGAGAACGCAGTTCGAATTCTTCCAGCACCTTCATGGCCGCGTCCATGTTCACAGGCCGCACGGCCAGGTCGTCCGGTCCCAGGGCAGAACAGACGTCACGGCTCAGGGTGGTCAGTTTGCGGTACAAAAAGGCGTTGTCCAACTGGCCTTCCAACTTTTTGCGGATTTTCGGCGGAACAGCGGCAAGACGGTCGCGGATTTCTTCCAGGGTGGAAAAGCTCCGGAACAGTTCTTGAGCCGTTTTTGGACCAATGCCGGGCACTCCGGGGATGTTGTCGCTGGCATCGCCGGTCAGGGCCTGAAAATCCGGCCAGGAAGACGGAGCCATGCCCGCCTCTTTCGTAAAATCCGCGAGCGTGGTCAGGCGCTCGTCTCTGGAAGCCGGGTCCCAGAGCAGCACGTTTTCCGTCAGGCATTGTTTCAGGTCCTTGTCCGCGCCGATGATGACCACCGGCTTTGTTTTGGAAAAGCGCGCGGCCAGGGATGCGATGCAGTCGTCCGCCTCGCAGCCTTGCGAGACGATGACCGGTATGCCCAGGGCGTCCAGGGCGCGGCGCACCGGCTCCAGTTGGGCCACCAGAGCTTCGGGGGTGGCGCCGCGCTGGGCCTTGTATTCCGGGTACAGTTCATGACGAAAGTGAGGACCTTTGCCGTCCATGATAAAGGCGAAGTGGGCGGGCTTTTCCTCACGCAGCAATTTCAGCACGATACGCACGGTTATGAACAGCGCGTTGGTGGGAAAGCCGTCAGACCGGGCCATGTTCTGATAGGCGTAAAAACCCCGGAACACGAAGGCCGTTCCGTCCATGAGAAACAGCGGCTCTCCGGCCAGGCCGAGGCGGGTATGTAGCGGCATGGTATCCTCTTGTTGCTCGGTGATCAAAAACGCGATAGAGTCCATAATCACGCATTCTTTGCCCTGATGCAAGGACAAGAACCGGAGGGACCATGCGGGCGCGAAACATGAAAAAAGCGCTGCGGGAAAAACTGCTGGACCCCTCCCCGGTCTGGCGGGCGGACTGGTTCACCCCGATCGGACGGGAGATGGAAGTCCTGTCCCCTCTGCTGTCCTTTCTGCCCCTCGGCGGCATGCTCAAGTGGCGGGCCGTGCCGGCTCTGGGCCTTGTGGTTTCCGCCCTGGCGGAGCGGGGGGACGAGGGCCCGGCCAAAGCCCGCGAGGTCATGCGCCGCCTGATGTGGCACATGAACGAGGATTCCGGCAACATCGGCTGGGGCATCTGCGAGGCTATGGGTGAAATCTGCGCCCAAAACCCCGCTCTGGCCGAAGAATACGGTCGCATCGTCCTTTCATACGTTCGCAATACGGGCAGGGCCGACAACTATCTGGAACACGGCCCTCTGCGCCGGGGCGCATACTGGGCCGTGGGGCGTCTGGGTTCCGCAAGCCCCGCCCTGGCCCCTCTGGCCCGGGAATTGCTGCGACAGGGTCTTGCCGACGAAGACGCGCCCGCGCGCGGCATCGCCGCCTGGGGCGTGGCTAAAATGGCGGCCGCCGGAAGTCTTTCGCCTTCCGATGCGTTCTCTTTGCGCCCGCAACTGCTGCCGCTGCTGAATGAGGCGGCGCACGCGGAACTGCTGGACGGCGCCGCCATCCGCGAAGAAAACGTGTCCGCCTTTGCCCGCGAAGCGCTGGACCTGATCGAAACAACCCTCAAACCGGAAGAAAACTCATGAAAAATTTTCTATTGCGCCTCGTATGCGCTCTGTGCCTGACAGTCCTGTCCGCTTTCGCCGCCTTTGCCGCATCCGACGGCTATACGGGTCCCGGCGCGGCGCCGCCCGCCCCGCAAAGCGCGGCGGGCGGCTATACCGGCCCCGGACCGGCCCTGAGCACTGTGAAGGAAGCCGAACAGATGCGCGACGACAGCCACGCTACCCTGCGCGGCACTATTGAACGCCATCTGGGCAAGAAAAAATACCTGTTCCGCGATGCCAGCGGCACCATCACCGTGAAAATAGACCACGACAAGTGGGCCGGCCAGAGCGTCGGCGCGGCGGATCTGGTGGAAATTCAGGGTGAAGTGGACAAGGACTGGAATTCAGTGGAAATCGAGGTCAAAAAGATTACAAAACTTGCGAAGTAGCCCTTACTCGTCCGGCTTCAAGAGCCGCCAGAGACGTCGCGCGATGCCGCGCGCCGCCATGGCGATCAGCCAGCCCGCGGCCCAGCCGCCCAGCACGTCGCTGGGGTAATGCTTGCCCATGTACACGCGGGAAAAGCCGGAAAGCAACGGAACAACATACACGACGGGGCCGGCCGCCGGAAAGAGCCCGGCCGTGATGACGGCGGCGGCCATGCTGTGCGCCGCGTGGCCGGAAAAAAAGGAATCCGCGCGCGTCTTGTGGGGCGTAAAATCCGTGGGATTCTGCTGCCAGCCGTCGCGAGAATGGTAGTGCACGTATGGCAGGCTCTGGTAAGGGCGCAGACGCCCCGCTCTGCCTTTCACTTCGTTGGTGACCAGATCCACCACCCCGGCCGTGACCAGAATCAGCACGGCCCCAGCCAGCACCGGGCGCAGGTTTTTCCATTTCTCCCCGCCGCGCGCCGCCCGGACAAGACACAACGCGAAAACGGCGAGCCCCACCACCCAGATCAACCAGGTCAGAGAAAACACCGGCGCCAGAACATCCAGCCAGTCCGAACGGAGGGTGATGTT
The DNA here is from genome assembly GCA_031548325.1 of Desulfovibrionaceae bacterium. Taxonomy (GTDB): domain Bacteria; phylum Desulfobacterota; class Desulfovibrionia; order Desulfovibrionales; family Desulfovibrionaceae; genus FLUQ01. The sequence continues at coordinate 2,199 of JAVBRE010000169.1, read as the reverse complement.
GCCGAAATGGAAAAGCTCTTTATCCAGTTCGAACAATCTGTCGGCAAAGGCTCGAAGCATGCGTATCCTGAAACCTTCCGCCCGGCGCGGGCCTGGAAGAAGGCGTGTTGTCGTTCAGTTAAGAATATAGCGCATGGGGTTGACGGGCGAGCCGCCCACCCGCACCTCATAATGCAGGTGCGGGCCCGTGCTGCGGCCGGAACTGCCGATATGCCCGATAAGATCGCCCCTGTTCACCACCTGCCCTTCTTTGACCACCGAACGCAGCAGGTGGGCGTAGCGCGTGCTGATGCCGTTGCCGTGACTGATGACGATGCAGTTGCCGTATGCGCCGTCCCAAGCGGCGAAAGTGACCGTGCCCCTGGCCGGCGCGATGACCGGCGTGCCCGGCCTGTTGGAAATGTCCAGACCCGCGTGCAGGGTCCCCTGCCCGGTGAAGGGAGAGGCGCGCATGCCGAACACGGACGACAGATGCCCTTCGGCCGGCCAGATGGACGGCATCATGCTGAGAAATCCGCGATTTTCCCGCAGCAGCAGCAGCAAATCCTGCTGGCGTATCTCTTCCATGCGCACATCCTCGGCCATTTGGTCGGCCAGAGAATGCATACGCTTGGCCATAAGGTCCCGACGGTGCAAAGGCACATAGCCCTGAGGCGCGGCGGCGGACTCTTCGGGGGCGGCGCCGGATGTTTCCGCCGGTTCGCGGTCCACGTTCATCATCACCCGCAATTTGGCGTCAAACTGCTGCACCCGTTTCACATCTTCCTGCAGGGATTGCAACTTGCCCGCCATGATCATGATCTGGGCGTTCTGGGCTTCTATGGTTTTTTCGGCTTCGCGCAACTGGTGGCTGAGCAGAAAACTGCGGGGATAGTAATTCCATAAATACAAAACCGCGCCTGAAAGCCCCAGAACCAGCAAAATGCAAACAAGGCCGAACCAGCCGCGCAGGCGCAGATGGCTGTGCCCCGAACCCCGGTCTTTAAAGATCACGATCTGGTATTTTTTAAAAAGCATCGCGGCCCTTGTGCTCAAAATAAGACTTTAGGGAGTACCGTCCCTGTCCGGCCCTGTCAAGCCGGCAACGGCCTGAAATGCTCGTGATGCGGCGTCAGACTTGGCTTTTATTCCGGTCATGGACCGAAGAAGTCCACTCCCTGCATAAAAACCGACGCCTTCCTCGCCTGACGAGCATTTCGGGCCGTTGCCGAGAGGATTTCGCCAGCCCGCGATATTGCGTACTCTTGTTCTTTTCGCCGCCGGGCATAGCGGACAACTATTTGCCGGCCTTACCCGCTTCCGGGGCGGCCGGCGTGTCCAGACCCAACTGACGGCGGCCCAGAGCGGCCATGATGGTGGCCCGCATGCCTTTGTGCCCCTGACAGAGACGGCCTATGTCGTCCATGATGCCGGCCCGGCGGGTGTGCCCGGCCGAGGGGCAGGGGTTGTTCCAGATGCGCAGGTCCCAGGCTTTGGCCGCTTTGGCGATGGCGCTTTTTTCCGCCAGCAGCAACGGTCGGATCACCGTCAGTTTGCCGCCGAAAAAATCCTCGCGCATGGAGAGGCCGTCTACCCGCCCGTTCTGGCACAAGTTCATGAAAAAGGTGGACAGCAGATCGTCCAGATTGTGCCCAAAGGCCAGATGGGTCAGCTTGTATTTGCGGCAGAGTTCGAAAAGACGCTTTCTGCGCAGCATGGCGCAGTAAAAGCAGGCCGAGGTCTTGCGGTTTTCCGGCGAATGGGCGCGAGTTCCGTGGTCGGTCACTTCCAGATGGCCGGCCACGCCGTTTTTTTCCAGCCATTCGACCAGCGGCGCGTGGTTCTCCGGATCAAAGCCGGGGTTCACATGCAGGGCCATGATGCTGAACGGAAACGGCACGATGCCCTGGCGGATGCGCAAGACCTGAAGCAGCACCCAACTGTCCATGCCGCCGGAAACCGCGACCCCCACCCGGGCGTGGGGCCGCAGCATGCCCGTCGTCTGCGACAGCTTGCCTGCGAGACGAATGCACTGCTGCTGACTGTATGTGTATTTCTGACGCGGCATGAAGTGTCCGTTATCTCGTATGCCGTCTCGCGATCACTTGCGTCGGAGAGCGGCCCGGTTTGCAGGCTCGGCAAGAATGGCAAGCTTTTCGGGGGGGGCGCCTGTAAAAACACCGGTGACCGGAGCGAAAAGCGCGGCCTGACGCCGCATCG
>JAVBRE010000232.1:0-10241 GCA_031548325.1 Desulfovibrionaceae bacterium | reverse complement strand
ACATTTCCAGATCTCAATCGGGGCGGGCGGGAAGGGATGGTGAATCATGCATGGCGTTTTCCTATCAGCCTTTACTTCGGCCCGCAACTGCACTACTATTGATGCATCCGGAGCGGGATTTTTCGGGGGGCGCATGGCGATCAAACTAACCTCGCTTGTCAGCGCGGCATATCCGCCGGGGCACTTGTACATGCCCGAGGTGCGCACGGGCATTGATCCCTGGTTCGACCATCCCTCATTGCCCAAGCCCTATTCGGGTTTTTTGCAGGACACCCTCGCTCAGGGCGAAGATATGGTCGAAGCCGCCAACCGCCGCTGGGCCATGGGTTTTCCCGCTCGCATCCGATCCGGGGAAACGCCCTCCGGCGCGGGCATTCTGGGGGTGCGGGTTTCGCCGTTGCGCATGCCCGAACAGGTGGCCGGCGTTTTGATGGCGGTCAGTATTTAGAAGTCATTTCATAATTCATTATGAAGTGGCTTCTAACGCCGGGCGGCAGTCCGGCGCGCCGCAGGCGGCGGCGTGAGCGAGCCGAAAACCACGCTTTTCGGCGGAGCGATCTTCATAAAACGGCCATTGGCCGATTTATAAAATGAGTGCCAGAGCAAATCGGCCTTGGAGCATTTCAAAGTTACTTCGTGTAGGAGCATCCATTCATGAATCAGGAAAAATTTCCTCTGCGCATCCGGTACGAGTATGAACAGGTGTCCGGCCTGATGCCCCAGTATGCGCACGGCGTGTGGGGCGGAATCAACGCGCAGGGAGAAGTGGAAATCAATTTTTACGCCGAAAGCGACAAACTGCCGCCTTTTTCAGAGCGGATCGTTGCGCCGGACGGCAGTTTCGGCCATGAAATGACTCCTTTCGACGAGAATTTGAAGGTGGTCAACCGCCATATCTTCTCCAAAATCGTCCTCAACTACCACACCGCCCGCGACATTCTGGAATGGCTGGAAGACAAGGTGGAAGCCCTGGAAATGGAAGATGACGCCGCCTATGGCTTTGAGGATGAAAAGGGCCACGAGCATTAATTCCTGAATTTTCGCCCGCGCGGGCTCACCGCGCGGGAACGTTTTCCTGACGGCATATACGCTTGTGCGTGATTGCACGACTCTGCTGCGGGTAATTTTTTTTTTCACCTGCACGGGCGTATTGTAATATTGATAACCTATTGAACTGATATACTATATTGATAAAACCGTTTAACGAAAGCGGAAAATAACGGTCCTTGGACCGCGAGTCGCGGGCATTCTTGACTTGAAAGAGCGTGGCGTCTTGGATTAGGGTTAGCCACTCGCAATGTGTCGCAATGTGGCGAATACTATTTTTTGAGGGAAGTTCACTACTTGCCGGAGGTGTTCATGTCTTCCGAACAGTTGCAGGCTGAAGGTTTCAACACCCTTGGGGTTTTTATAAACCAATTTAAAGACCACAAGGAGTCGGCGCTGATCAAAGTGCTTTATGAAGCGCAGCATATCTTCGGGTATCTGCCCAAAGAGGTCATGCTGTTCATCGGCGAAAAGCTCGATATCCCCGCCGCCAAAATTTACGGGGTGGTGAGTTTTTATTCCTACTTCACTACTGAACCTAAAGGGCGCTGTCAGATCAAGATCTGCATGGGCACGGCCTGTTTCGTCTGCGGGGCGGAAAAGATCGCCCGCGAGCTGGAAAAGCAGTTGGATCTGGAAATGGGCAGAACGACCCCCGACCGTAAGTTCAGTCTGGAAGAACTGCGCTGTGTGGGCGCTTGCGGGCTCGCTCCCGTCGTGCTGGTCAACGACAAGGTTTATAACAAAGTGGCGGTGGATGACATCAGCAAGATCATCAAAGAGAACGAGAGGTAGGCACGGCCATGAAAAAACTTACCAGTTGCAAAGAGATGGCCGAGGTCTATGCCGAACTGAAACCGCTTCTGGCTCTGCGTGAAGACGGCATACAGGCGGCCCCGCGCAAGCGGGAGCTCCTGGTCTGCGGCGATACGGGCTGCCAGTCTCTGCGCAGCCACGAGGTGCTGAAAAGTCTGCAGGACGAAATCCGCGCCGCCGGGCTTGAGGACACGGTTTCCGCCCATATTACGGGCTGTTTCGGCTTTTGCGCCCAAGGGCCCATTGTCAAGGTGTTTCCTGACGACGTGTTTTATGTGACCGTCGCGCCGGCGGACGCCAAAGAGATTATCGAAAGCCACGTCAAGAACAATACCGTCATTGAACGGCTGCTGTATGAAAACCCGGACGAGCCGGGCAAAAAGCTGACCGACCAGTGGCAGATGGATTTTTACAAAAAGCAGACGCGCGTCGCGCTGGCCAATTGCGGACTTATCAACCCGGACATTCTTGAAGAATACATCGCGGCCGGCGGCTATCAGGGCCTGACCAAATGCCTGGAGCACATGACGCCCGAAGGCGTGGACAAAGAAATGAAAGCGTCCGGCCTGCGCGGCAGAGGAGGCGGCGGCTTTCCCACCGGAGTCAAATGGGAAGCGGCGGCCCGCCAGGGCGGCAATGAAAAATACATGGTCTGCAACGCGGACGAGGGCGACCCCGGTGCGTTCATGGACCGGTCCCTCATGGAAGGGGACCCGCACAGCATCATTGAGGGCATGGCCATCGGCGCCTATGCCATCGGCGCAAGCCAGGGCTACATCTATGTGCGCGCGGAATATCCGAGAGCCATCGAGCGCCTGAACCGGGCCATCGGCCAGGCTCTGGAAGCGGGACTTCTGGGAGAAAATATCCTGGGCTCGAATTTCACCTTTCATCTGGAATTGAAATACGGCGCCGGCGCTTTTGTCTGCGGCGAGGAAACGGCCCTTCTGCATTCCATTGAAGGCGGACGCGGAGAGCCGACCTACAAGCCGCCCTTCCCGGCGGAAAAAGGCCTGTACGGCAAGCCCACCATCATCAACAACGTGGAAACCCTGGCCAACATACCCCGCATTCTGCGTAACGGCGCGGAATGGTTTTCGAGCATCGGTTCGGAAAAGTCCAAGGGCACAAAGGTGTTCGCCCTTGCGGGCAAGATCAACAACGTGGGCCTGGTCGAAGTGCCCATGGGCATTTCCCTGCGCGAAATCATTTATGAAATAGGCGGGGGCATCAAGGGCGGCAAGAAGTTCAAGGCGGTGCAGACGGGCGGGCCTTCCGGCGGCTGCATCAATGTGGACAACCTGGACATCAGGATAGACTACGAGTCCCTCGGCTCCATCGGGTCCATGATGGGTTCCGGCGGCATGATCGTCATGGACGAGGACAACTGCATGGTGGACATAGCCAAGTTTTATCTGGGCTTCACCATGGACGAATCCTGCGGCAAATGCACGCCCTGCCGGGTAGGCACCACGCGGATGCATGAAATGCTTGAAGCCATAACCGAAGGCCGGGCTCTGGACGGCGACCTGGAAAAGCTCTCCAGCCTCGGCACGGTCATCAAGGACACGGCGTTGTGCGGCCTGGGGCAGACCGCCCCCAACCCCGTGCTCAGCACGCTGCATTTTTTCAAGGACGAGTACGAAGCGCATATCAAAGAAAAGCGCTGTCCGGCGAAAGTCTGCCACAAACTGCTCGACTTTTTCATCACGGATGCCTGCATCGGCTGCGGCCGTTGCATCAAGGATTGTCCGGTGGGCTGCATCACCGGGGAACGCCGCAAGCACCACGTCATCCACCAGGGCCGCTGCATCAAATGCGGCGCCTGCGAAAGCGTTTGCCCGGCCAAGGCCGTTGTCCGCCAGTAACCATATACCGGCTTATTGCCGCCGGACGAGGATACTATGGTCAGTTTGAACATCAACGGAAAACAAGTGGACGTGCCCGAAGGCACGACGATTCTGGATGCCGCCAAAAAACTCGATGTCCACATCCCTACTCTGTGCCATCTTGATCTGCATGATCTTAAAATGGTCAACCAGGGGGCTACCTGCCGGGTCTGCATGGTGGAAGTGGACGGGCGCCGCGCCCTGGCCCCGGCTTGCGCGACCCAGGCGGTGCAGGGCATGGAAGTCAGAACCCATACTCCGCGCACCATCAACGCCCGGCGCACCGTGGTGGAACTTATTCTTTCCAACCATCCCAAGGACTGCCTGACTTGTCCCAAAAACAAGGAGTGCGAATTGCAGTCCCTGGCCGCGGAACTGGGCATCGACAGGATAGAGTATACCGGTGAGATGGCCCGCCACCGGCGGGACGTTTCCAGCCCGGCCTTCATCAAGGAAATGAGCAAATGCGTGCTCTGCCGGCGCTGTGAAACCATGTGCAACCAGGTGCAGACCGTGAACGTGCTCTCGGGCATCCGCCGCGGCTTCACCACCACCGTGGGGTCGGCCTTCAATTTGCCCATGGCCGAGACCACCTGTGTTTCCTGCGGCCAGTGCGTGGCCGTGTGCCCCACCGGAGCCTTGTCGGAAGTGAACAACATTTCCAAACTCTGGACGCTGCTCGCGGACCCGGACATGTACGTGGTGGTTCAGACCGCTCCGGCCGTGCGCGCGGCGCTCGGCGAGATGTTCGGCATGCCCGCCGGCGTCGCGGTCACGGGCAAGATGGCGGCTTCCCTGCGCATGTTGGGCTTCAAAAAGGTCTTTGACACCGACTTTGCCGCGGATCTGACCATTATGGAAGAGGCGGCGGAATTCAAACACCGCCTGGAACACGGCGGCAAGCTGCCCCTTCTGACCAGTTGCTGTCCCGGCTGGGTCAAGTTCTTCGAGCACCAGTTCAGCGACATGCTGGACGTGCCTTCCACCTGCAAATCGCCCCAGCAGATGTTCGGGGCCATTGCCAAAACTTACATGGCCCAGCAGTTGGACATTGATCCGGCCAAGCTGGCCGTGGTTTCGGTCATGCCCTGCATCGCCAAAAAGTATGAAGCCGGCCGTCCGGAAATGGATGTGGACGGCATGCCCAGCGTCGATCTGGTCATTACCACCCGCGAGCTGGGCAAGATGATCCGCGAGGCGGGCATCAATTTCCTCGGCCTGCCTGACGAGCAGTTTGACGAACCCATGGGCCAGTCCACCGGCGCGGCCGTCATTTTCGGCGCCAGCGGCGGCGTGCTTGAAGCGGCGTTGCGCACGGCCTATGAATGGCTGACCGGCAAAACCCTTGAAAAAGTGGAATTCGGCGCGTTAAGGGGGCTCAGCGGCATCAAGGAGGCCACCGTCAAAGTCGGCGACCTGGACGTCAAGGTGGCGGTGGCCAGCGGTCTGGGCAACGCCCGTCGCCTGCTGGAAGATATCCGCGCCGGCAAAGCCCAGTACCATGCCATAGAGATCATGGCCTGTCCCGGCGGCTGCATCGACGGCGGCGGCCAGCCTTATCACCACGGGCATATCGAAACACTGGAAAAGCGCATGCGGGCCCTGTTCAACGAAGACAGAAGCAAAACCCTGCGCAAGTCCCATGAAAACCCGGCCATCAAAAAGCTGTATGAGGAATTTCTCGGCGAACCGCACGGCAAGCTGGCTAAAAAGCTGCTGCACACCAAGTATGTGAAGCGGCCGAAAATGTAAACGGGCAGCGGCTCAGTAGTTCCGCTCTCCGGGTTTGACTCTTCGTCAGGCGAACCTCGTGCGAAGCTCGTGTATGTCTCAGTACACTTCGCTCCGTCCGGGGTTCGCCTTGACTTGGCCATCCTGTGCCGCCCTTCGGGCGGGGTCGCCATGTTCCCCCGTCTCGCTTCGCGGTTCTTGTCCGAAGCGCAAATTGAGCCGCTGCCGAATTTGAATGGGCCTTGCCAAAATTGCGTTTATCCGTAATTTTATCAGGCAAGCGGATGAACAGGACGGACAGCGTGATTGAAGCGGATACGATCGAAAACACCGCGCTCTGGCGCGAGGCCTGCGCCTTGCGGCGCGAATTTTGGGGGCGGCGGGTTTTTCTGCGCGGCATTGTGGAATTTTCCAGCCACTGCCGCCAGAATTGTCTGTATTGCGGCCTGCGACGGGACAATGCGGACCTTGCGCGCTACCGCCTGAGCCCTGACGAGATATACGAAGGGGCAAAGGCCGTGGCCGGCCTCGGGCTGGGCACCCTGGTGCTGCAATCGGGCGAAGACCCTTTCTATACCGGCCCCGTTGTCGCGGAGCTGATCCGGCGCATCAAAGGGGATTTCGGTCTGGCCGTCACCCTTTCTCTGGGAGAACGGAAAAAAGCCGACTACGCCCTTTGGCGCTTTGCCGGGGCCGACAGGTACCTGCTGAAGGTCGAGACCTTTGACGCGGAACTGTACGCCCGTCTGCGGCCGGGCAGACGCCTGCCCGCGCGGCTGGATTCTCTGAAAGCCCTGGCGGACCTGGGCTACGAGACGGGTTCCGGCGTCATCGCGGGCCTGCCCGGCGCGGCGGAAGAAAGCCCGGCCGTCGATATCGCCGCTCTGGCCGCCCTGAATCTGGACATGGTATCCATCAGCCCTTTCACCCCGAGTCCCGGAACGCCGCTTGCCGGGTGCCCGGCTCTGGGCGTGGAAGAAACCCTGCGCATTATGGCTCTGGCCCGCATCGCCGCGCCCTCGGCTCATATTCCCGTGACCAGCGCCCTGGGGCTGGCCGGCGACGACGTGCGCCTGCGCGCGCTGGAGGTGGGAGATGTGCTGATGCCCTCGCTGACTCCGGAAACGGTGCGCGAGGCATACGCCATTTACGCGGGCAAAAACCGCCAGCAACTCGGACCGCAAGAGCGGGCCGCCGCCATGCGCGACACCTTGCTGCAAGCGGGCTTCTCTGTTCCTTCGGGGCCGGGGAGCGCGTGGCGTATTGTCAATCAAGGGGGCTTTGCCCCTTTGCAAGCCCCGCCGGGGGATTATCTTCCGGACCTCGAAAAGGGGATCCAAGGGGCAAGCCCCCTGGCGGGAGAGTCCTGAGAGGACGGCGCCCTCTCGGGCCGCCGGAGGCACATATCATGAGCACGACACAGCGCGGCGCGCGGCTGCAAATAGCGGTTCTGGGCCGCTGCAATACCGGAAAGTCAACGGTTCTCAACCTTATTGCGGGGCAGAAGGCGGCCATCGTCTCGGCAAAGCCCGGCACCACGGGCGATCCCGTGCCGCTCAGCTTCGAACTGCTGCCCCTGGGGCCGGTGACCCTGTACGACACGGCCGGGCTGGACGAAGAGGCCGAACTCGGCGCGCTGCGACGGGAAGCAGGCCGCAAAGTCCTGGCCCGCGCCGACATTGCCGTGGTTGTGGCCGACGAAACAGGGCTGGGGGATTGGGAAAGAGAACTGGCAGCGGCCCTGGGCGAGTTGGAAACGCCGTTCATGATTCTGTTCAACAAGCAGGATCTGGCCCCGGCTTCGGATCGGGACAGAGCCTGGTGCCGGGAGCGGGGCATTCCGTATCTGCGCCTTTCGGCCGACAGGGAAGCCGACCCCGCGCCCCTGCGCGAAGCCCTGGTCAAACTGGCCCCGGCGGAAGAAGAAGCGCCCGTCCTGCTGACGGATCTGGTGCCTCCGGGTTCCACCGTGGTCTGCGTGACGCCCATCGATTCTTCCGCGCCCAAGGGGCGTCTCATCGTGCCCCAGGTGCAGGTTCTGCGCGAACTGGTGGAAGCGGACAACCCGGCTCTGGCGGTGCAGCATACCGCGCTGGAAAAGGCCCTGGGCCTGCTGCGCGAACCGCCCGCCCTGGTGGTCACCGATTCGCAGGTGGTGCATCTGGTCAACAAAATTCTGCCGCCTTCCGTGCCCCTGACCACATTTTCGCTGCTCTTCGCCCGGCTGAAAGGCGATTTCGCCATGCTGCTGGCCGGGACGCGCGCCATTGCCGGCCTAAAGCCCGACGCTTCCGTGCTGATTGCCGAAGCCTGTTCCCACCATCCCCAGTGCGATGACATCGGCCGGGTTAAATTGCCGCGCTGGCTGGGGGACTATGTGAAACATCCGTTGCGCTTCACCGTCTGCTCGGGCTCGGATTTTCCCGACGACCTTTCCGGCTTCGATCTGGTGCTGCATTGCGGCGGCTGCATGCTGAACGCGCGTGAAATGCGCCGGCGTCTCAGGCTTTGCGCTGCGGCCAAGGTGCCGGTGACCAACTACGGCATGGCCATATCCGAAACCCAGGGCATTTTCGAGCGGGTGGTCGCGCCCTTTGCCGGACGCTGTTGAAGAGCAATTTCAAAGAGAAATTGCTCGGCAGACGCGAAGCGGATGCCCGCGAAGCGTGTCGTTTTCTCTCGTAATTTACGCAGGCATTGTGGTATTCTGCAACAATAACCGAAACCGCCCGTACAGCACTTTACAGTTGCCATGACCCAGTCGGGGAGGCTCCGCCTCCCCGGACCCCTCCGGCAGGGGCATGATGCCCCTGCACCCCCGTTGGCCGAAACCCCGCGCATGCGCGGGGTTTAAATTTTTGGAACCGGAGCGAACCACACGCCGGATAATAAAAAACCAAAATTTGATATTGACAAGGGGAGGCGTTTATATATACATGTATATACATGGTAAGGAAATAGTATGACTGCTCCGCATCTGAATACTCCATGCGTCTGTTTGCATGTGCGAAGGGCAGACCGCCGGCTTTCGCAAATGTACGATCATATTTTGCGCCCGGCTGGAATACGCAGCACGCAGTATAGCCTGCTCCGGTGCGTGAGCGAACTGCCAGACCCGTTTATCTCCGACATAGGCCGGCGCTTAAATATGGATCAGACTACGGTTACGCGCAATATCGAAAAGCTGGAAAAGGCCGGGCTTGTGTCGACCCGCCCGCACCCTGATGATCCGCGCAAGAAACAGGTGAAACTGTCCCCGCCAGGCAAAGCCACGCTCGCCGCGGCTCACCCTTTGTGGGAGGAAGCGCAGAAGCGTATCTTGTCCCGCCTGGGGCAGGAAGACATTACCGCGCTTCTCCCGCTTTTGGACAAACTCACGCGGGCAGCGAAAGGATAGGCGGCTCTCTTCGGCTTATATTTTTTTATCTTTACCAATGTATATACATGAAAAATGCAGAAAATACTCCACACCACGATTGGGAGGACACATGGACACCTGTAGCCGGCGCATATTTTGGAGCATGCCATGAACTCTGCGGACCTGGCGACCCATATCAAACAAGCCGTGTTGGACTGCGGCTATGACTTGTGCGGCATTATAAAGGTCAGTGAAATGGCTGAATATGCGGCGGCAATCTTTAACCGGATTGCCCATTTTCCAGAGTCTGAGCCGATGTATGGAGGTCTGCGGGCGTTCGCCTCCCCGACGAAAATGCTTCCTTGGGCTAAATCTGTAATTATTTGCGCACAGTGGTACGGGAAATACCATATCCCGGAAAATTTGCATGGAATGATTGGCAAGTATTATTGCGTTGATGTGAGAAAAGATCCGAACTCCAAAGAAAACCAGGGAATACACCAACTTGAGCAAATACTGACAGACCTCGGCATTACGCATGCCGCCAAACACGATTTCGGCATTACCGCAATGCGCTGGGCGGCGGCCAAGGCCGGTATCGGCATTATCAGGAAAAACAACTTTTTCTATGGCGAATGCGGTTCCTGGTATTTGCTGGACTCCTTTCTCATCGATCATGAGCTGGAGTTGAAAGCCTCGCCATCCATCAAAAGCTGTCCGGAAAAATGCGGGCTTTGCATCAAAGCCTGCCCCACGGGCGCATTGAGCGAGCCTTTTCAAATGAACGGGCCGGCCTGCGTTTCCTTTCTTAACACCATGGGCACATGCGCTCCGGGCAAAAAGCATTATGACAGGTGCGGTTCGTGGGTTTTTGGCTGTGACGCCTGCCAGGATGCTTGTCCGTTCAACAGAAAAGCCTGGGATGCCCGCGAAAATTTTCCAGGACTGGAAGAGTTGGCCGGACAAATTTCTTATGAGCAGCTGCTTGTCATGGACTATGCGGCCTTGAATGCTTTGCTCCCGCAAAAATTCTGGTACATCCGGCCTGATTCCCTTTGGAAGTGGAAATGCAACGTCTTGAATGCAATTCATAATAACTATGATGCCAAATATTTTCCGTATATAGAACACGCAACAAAGGATCAGAAAGAAGAAGTGAGGGAAATGGCCAAATGGGTTTTACGCTCACTGGCATAGAAGAATAAGAAAAATAGCAGATCGTTACATAAGCCGTTAATTTTTTCTGCATTAAAAAGTATGTCTCGTGTTTACTTGCAAAAGTAAATGCAAAAAATCCGTCAGGATTTTGCGCCGCCGCAGGCGGCGGAGCGGGCCGAAAACGACGTTTTTCGGCGTAGCGACCGTAGCAAAAATAAGTCCTCTTATTTTTGCAATTTACC
>JAVBRE010000091.1:0-16816 GCA_031548325.1 Desulfovibrionaceae bacterium | reverse complement strand
GCCCGGTTTGGATGCGAGGCAAGAAAGGCAAGCTTTTCGCGGCGGGAGCCTGTCAAAACACAGGTGACCGGAGCGAAAAGCGCGGCCTGACGCCGCATCGCGCCAAACCGGGCCGCTATTGACGTGACCAAGCATTTCACTTAGGCATAGCAAGCTGCAACGTCAACCGATTTTGTGTGGAGTTTTGTTTTGAGTTCTTCCGCCGACAAGCCGGCGCGGGGCGACCGCCGCCGCGCCGCCGTCAAACTGCCCACCAAGTCCGAGCGGGCCGCCTATTTTATGCCCATGCTTGAAAGTTTCGCCGACCGCGAAGAACTCAACGAAGTGGTGAAAAACAGGGTGGTCAAATCGTGCGAACTGCTGGACGCGGGCGTATCTCTGCACGCCAACGGTTTTGTCAAACGGGACGACATCGCCGCCGTGCTGGCGCAATACGGGGCGATCAGCGAAGAGGACCTGACCGGCCTTGACCGCGAATTCGCCCTGGCCGGGCGCATCGTGTCCCACCGTTCTTTCGGCAAGGTGGCCTTTTTTCACCTCATGGACGCCACAAGCCGCATGCAATGCTATGCCGCACGCGAAGACCTGGGCGAAGAAGCATACGGCGCATTCAAAAAAATCGACCTCGGCGACATCGTGGGCTTGCGGGGCAAGCTCTTTCGCACCAAGACGGGGGAACTGACCCTGGCCTGTTCCTCCGTCACTTTGCTCACCCGATCTTTCCGTCCCCTGCCGGAAAAATACCATGGTCTCAAAGACGTGGAGATCCGCTACCGCCAACGCTATGTGGACCTCATCGTCACCGAGCGCACCCGTGAAATTTTTCAGAAACGCATCCAGATCGTCGGCGAGTTCCGCCGCTTTATGGAAAGCGAAGGCTTTCTGGAAGTGGAAACGCCCATGCTTCAGCCCATTCCCGGCGGAGCCACGGCCAGGCCCTTCATTACCCACCACAACGCGCTGGACATGCAGCTGTATTTGCGCATCGCGCCAGAACTGTACCTGAAGCGCCTGCTGGTGGGCGGTTTTGAAAAGGTTTTTGAGATCAACCGCAGTTTCCGTAACGAAGGCATTTCCGTGCGCCACAACCCGGAATTCACCATGTGCGAATTCTACTGGGCGTACGCCACCTTTGAGGACCTGATGGACCTCACCGAGCGCCTGATCGGGCGTATCGCCCAAAAGGTCTGCGGCGGCGCGAAGATCACCTATCAGGGCCAGGAAATAGACCTGACGCCCGGCGCCTGGAAACGTGTTTCTTTTTACGAATCGCTGGAAAGCATCGGCGGGCATTCTCCGGACATGTACCGCGACTATGACCGGGTGCGCGCCTATATCAGAGAGCGCGGCGAAAAAACCGTGACCGGCGAAAAACTGGGCAAACTGCAAGCCAAACTTTTTGATCTGGACGTGGAGCCCAAACTCGTTCAACCCCATTTCATCTACCATTATCCCACGGAAATATCACCCCTTTCGAGACGCAACGACGAAAACCCCGCCCTGACCGATCGCTTCGAACTGTTCATCAGCGGGCGGGAGTTGGCCAACGCTTTTTCGGAACTGAACGACCCCGTGGACCAGCGCATGCGCTTTGAACAGCAGGTGGCGGAAAAAGAAGCCGGCGACGAGGAAGCCCACTGGATGGATGAGGATTACCTGCGGGCTCTGGAGTACGGCATGCCTCCGGCGGCAGGGCAGGGCATCGGCATTGACCGCCTGGTCATGCTGCTGACCGATTCGCCTTCCATCCGCGAAGTCATTCTTTTTCCCTTGCTCAAACCGGAAATCTGACGTCCATGCGTTTTGAACTGTTCGTCGCCCTGCGGTACCTGCTCGGCCGCCGCAAACAGACCTTCATTTCCATCATTTCGATTATTTCCGTGATCGGCGTGGCCCTTGGCGTGGCCGCGCTGATCATCGTCATGGGGGTCATGAACGGCTTCACCACGGACCTGCGCGAAAAAATCATGGGGGTCAACGCCCATGCCATGGTCCTTTCTGGCACCAACAGCATGCCTCCCGTCGGTTTCGCCACCGGCAGACCGCCGGAAACCCTGGAGGAACTGCGGCAAAAAGCCCTGCGCGTGCCCGGCGTGACCGGGGCCATGCCCTTTATTTACGCGGAACTGATGATTTCCGGCCCCGGCGGGGTCAAGGGCCTGATCCTGCGCGGGGTCGACCCCGCGACCGCCCCGCAGGTACTGAGTCTGACCAGCCGCATCACCCAGGGCAAGTTCGAGGATATCGCCAAAACCGACGGCCTGCCCGGCATCATCCTGGGCAAAGAGCTGGCCAGCCGCATCGGCGCGCCCGTGGGCAGCAGGGTCAATCTGCTCACGCCCACGGGAGAAAAGGGCGCGGCCGGTTTCACCCCCCGCATCCGCACGGCCAGAGTGGCCGCGATTTTTTCCACCGGCATGTTCGAATATGATTCATCTCTGGCGCTCATGTCCCTTGCCGCCGCGCGCGACGTGCTGGGCCGCCCCGACGGAGACTGGGCCACGGGCCTGGAGCTCACGGTCACCGACGTATACAGGGCGGACAAGATCGCCGACGCCGTAGGGCTGGCCATGGGCTCGCCCTATTACGCGCGCAACTGGATGGAGATGAACGCCAGCCTTTTCGCCGCGTTGAAGCTGGAAAAACTCGGCATGGCCATCATGCTGACCCTGATCATTCTTGTGGCTTCCTTTTCTATCGTCACCGCCCTGGTCATGCTGGTCATGGAAAAACCCGGGACATCGCCATCCTGATGTCCATGGGCGCGACCAGACGCTCCATCCGCAGGATTTTCATCATGCAGGGCCTGATAATCTGCGGCGCGGGCACGGGGGTGGGCTTCGGCCTGGGTCTGGGCATCTGCGAGCTGCTCAAGCGCTACCAGTTCATCAAGCTGCCCAAAGGCGTCTATTCCCTTGATTACCTGCCCATACTGCTGCACGGGGACGATCTGGCGCTGATCGCCGTCGGCACCTTGCTCATCTGCTGGCTCGCAACCCTCTATCCGGCCAACAGGGCCGCCAATCTGGAGCCGGTGGAAGCACTCCGGTACGAATGATGCGCAAAATCGTCCTTTTGTCCTCCGCCTTCGTTACGCCCTTTCCGTGCGAAGCTCACGTATGTCCAAATGCGCTTCGCTCCGCCCGGACCTCGCGCGCCTCGGCGAAAAACAAAAATTTCGATTTTGCGAAAAGGGTTTCAGCATGATCGCAACCCCTTTATATACATTCAAGGATGTCAGCAAAGAATATGACGGCCCGGCGGAAAAGCTGGCCGTGCTGCGCGATGTAAATCTTTCCATCGCGAACGGCGAATCCATCGCGATCGTCGGCGCTTCCGGCGCGGGAAAATCCACGTTCTTGCATCTGCTCGGCACTCTTGATACTCCTACCCGAGGCGAAATTTATTTTCAGGGCGAAATGGTCGGCGCCATGACCCCCGAAGCGAAAGCCGCCCTGCGCAATAGATCCATCGGGTTCGTGTTCCAGTTTCACCATCTGCTGCCGGAATTTTCTACAGCAGAAAACGTGGCCATGCAGGCCATTATCGGCGGAACGCCCAAGGACGAAGCATTGCGCCTTGCCGCCCTGGCCTTGAAAGCCGTGGGCCTTGCCGGACGCGAGACGCAAAGCGTGACCACCCTTTCGGGGGGCGAACGCCAGCGCGCGGCTATTGCGAGGGCGATTCTGCTGCGGCCGAAAGTGCTGCTGGCCGACGAGCCCACAGGAAACCTGGACGAAAAAACAGGCGCCTCTGTTGCCCGCCTGTTGCTTGAGCTTAATCGCGACATGGGCATGACCCTGATCGTTGTGACCCACAACCGGGATATCGCGGCTTTGATGAGCCGCCGCCTGGAACTACGAGCCGGAGATCTGTATGACCAGAAGGGCTAAGCTGTTGGGGATATTGATGCTGATGGCGGCCCTTGCGCTGCCCGGTTTTGACGCCTTGGCCGCGCAGGCGCCGGACGGCGCGGCCCGGTCGGGAACGGCGAAAAGCTCTGCCAAAAAAAAGACGGCGCAGCCCCCGGCCGGGCAGGAAGGACTGGGCAAGACCAGCCGCCCGCGCGCCAGAACGGCCGCCGCGCCGGGCGCTCCGGCGGCGGCCCAGCAAGAAAACGCTCCGAAAGTCGTGGTGCTGCCTTTTGAAATCAACGCGGGCCCGGCTCAGGAACGACTCAACGACGAGCTGCCCGCCATGCTCATCCAGCGTCTGACCGGCAAGGGCGTTGCCGTCGTGCCGGACAGCGCCGTCCTGGCCCAGATGCGCAAAGACAACGTCAAGACCCTGAATATCCAGACCGCCCGCTCCCTTGCCTCGAAACTGGGCGCCGCAGCCGCCGTGTACGGCAGTTACAGCCAGGTGGGCAACGCTTTCAGCATTGACGCCCGCTTTGTGGAAACGGGCGAATCCCAAGTGGTCAAACCCATTTTTGTGGAGCGGCCCGACGCTGTGGAACTTCTGCCCGGCGTGGACGAGTTGGCCACCCGCATCAGCAACGAGGTCAAGCGCCGCGACGTGATCGCCGCGGTTGAGGTGCGAGGCACCAAGGTGCTTGATTCCGACGTTGTGCTCATGCGCATCAACACCCGCAAAGGCGACCCCATTGACATGGAAGCCATCGATCGCGAAGTGAAGCGCATCTGGGACCTGGGCTATTTCCGCGACGTTTCCGTCAGCGTGGAACCTCAGGAAGACGGGCTGCACCTTATCTACACCGTGCAGGAAAAGCCCAGAGTCGAATCCGTCATCGTCGAAGGCGCGAAAGAAGTGGATGCGGAAGACATCACCGCCGCCATGGGCACCAAGGTCGGCTCGGTCCTGAACGACAAGGTGCTGGTCGAAGACCTGCAAAAAATTAGGGAACTGTACCGCAAAGACGGGTTCTATCTGGCCACTGTCGATTACCGGGTCGACGACCGGACCGCGGGCACGGGCGCGGCCCTGGTGTTGACGGTCAGCGAGGGCAACAAGCTGTACATCAAAGAGGTCAAGATCGAAGGGGCCAAACAGCTCTCGGAAAGCAACGTCAAAAAAGAACTGGTGCTGACCGAGCGGGGCTTTCTGTCCTGGCTGACCGGAACGGGCGTGCTGAAAGAAGAGATGCTTGAACGCGACTCTTCTGCCATCACCGCCTATTACATGAACAACGGCTTTGTGGATGTGGCCGTTGGCGCGGCCAAAGTGGACTACGCCGACGACGGCATCACCGTCACCTTTCCCCTCAACGAGGGAGAACGCTACCGCGTGGGAGAAGTAACCTACGCCGGCGACCTCATCGACACCGACGAACACCTGCGCGCCGTGACCAATCTGGACGACATCGCCGACAAGGACGGATATTTCGACCTGTCCGCGATGCAGGCCGACACCAAGCACCTGACGGACTACTACGCGGAATACGGCTATGCCTTCTCCGAAGTCACCCCCATGCCCAAGAAGCGCGAAGACGCGCAGGGCATTCTGGACGTGAACTTCGTCATCAGCAAAAAGCAAAAAGTGTACGTCCGCCGGGCCGTCATCGAAGGCAACGTGCGCACCCGCGACAACGTCATATTGCGCGAACTGCGCCTGACCGACGGCGATCTTTTCGTCGGTTCCAAACTGCAGCGCAGCACCCAGCGACTGAACAAACTGGGCTATTTTGAAGTGGCTGAGACGGAACTTGTGCCCACGCCCAAAGAAGAAGAAGTGGATCTCAAGATCAAGGTCAAAGAAAAGAGCACCGGATCCTTGATGGGCGGCTTCGGATACTCCACCTATGACGCCTTCGGCGTCACCGGCACCATACAGGAGCGCAACCTCTGGGGCAAAGGCTACTTCACCTCCCTGCAGGCCTTGTTCTCCGCCCGCAGAACGGCCTACACCTGGACTTTCGTCAACCCCAGATACAACGACACCAATTTGTCCGTGGGCTTTGACCTTTACAACTGGAAGGACGATTTTTACGATTATATGAAAAAGACCACCGGCGGCACGTTGCGTTTCGCCTATCCTCTGGGCGAATATACGTCCCTGGGTTGGGGCTACCGTCTGGACAGATACAGGCTTTATGATTTCGACGACGACGCGGCCCAGGTCATCAAAGACATCGGCGACGATTACCGCTGGTCCAGCGTGGGCATTTTGCGGCTTACCCGCGACACCACCGACCGGTTGCACCCCACCGCGGGCAACATCGATCGCCTCAGCCTGGAATACGGCGGCGGATTCTTTGGCGGCGACGACGATTTCATTCGCATGACCGCCGAACACCAGACCTATTACCAACTGCGCGAAAACCATGTCCTGCATTTCAGAGCCAAAGCCGGGGCCGTGTTCAAAAACGGCTCGGACGAAGTTCCGGTTTTCGAGCGCTTCTGGATGGGGGGCATGGAGTCGGTGCGCGGTTACGCCAGCAGAGACATCGTACCCCGCGACCCGGAGACGGGCGACCGCATCGGCGGCACGCGCATGGCCTTTGCACATTTTGAGTACATCTGGTCCATAGCGCCTCAGGTAGGGGTCAACATCGTGCCCTTCTTCGACATCGGCGCGAACATCGACACCGATCACTCCTGGAACTGGGACGACGAAATCAAGCGTTCCTTCGGCATGGAACTGCGCTGGCGTTCCCCCATGGGCGACTTGCGCTTCGGCTACGGTATCCCCCTGGACGAGGACCGCAAGGGGCGCAGAGATAGCGGCAGGTTCGAATTCGCCATGGGCCAGTTCTTCTAAACTGTTTTCCCGCCCTGGACCGCGTCAAGCGCCGATGCCGGTCCAGGGCCGAGCCAGGCAAGAACCAGCCCTGTCCCGGCATCAGCGCTTTTTCTGCCGGGACCCAAAAATCGTTTTTTTGCAGCCGGGTCCCGGCTTATAGTGTTGTATGCGCGGAAAACGGCCTTTCATATTCTCGTTTCTTTTCCTGCTCCTCCTTGTGTTGTGCGGCGACGGGGCTTCGGCCGCGGCTTCCGCCAAGGGCGCGACCGCCTGGCGCGGCCGCTACGACGCGGCAGCGGCCGATTTTGCCGCTCTGGCCAAGGATGCGAAAAAAGGCGGCCTGCGCGATAGCTGGGAAACGCTGGCCGGCCGTTTTACCGCCCTGCAAAAGGAAGCTAAAAGCAAAAACGCGGCCGCAAAAGCCGGTTTTTACCGAGCCCGCTGCCTGGAGGAACTGGCCCGCCGCTCGTGGAATCCCTCTGATTTCCGTAAAGCCGGGCAAGCCTTTGCGGCCGTGGTTGCAGCCTACCCCAAAGACCCTCTGGCGCGGGAAGCGAAAGAGAGGCAAGCCGCCCTGCGGGAGGCCGCACCGGAAAACGCGGCACGGGCGACGGCCCCCGCGGCCGAAGCGGCCGATCCCAAAACCGCGGCGGAATTGTACCGCGCCGCGGCGGAAGACTGGCGCGCGCTTTTGCGCGACAGCCGCAGGGGCATGCTGCGCGATCCCTGGCTTGATCTTGAGCGCCGTTTTCTGACCGCTCTGGCCAAGGACCCTCGAGGCGAAACCGGCGCCAAGGCCCGCTTTCAGGCCGCCCGTTGCCGAGAGGAACTGGCGGAACGGTCCCATCTGCGCAGCGACTGGCAACAGGCCGCCACTCAATACCTCACACTGGCCGCGGACTTTTCCGTTTCCGATCTGGCCGACGACGGCCTGTTTCGCGCGGCCTTCATCCTGCACAAGCATCTGGACGACGCCGACAGCGCGCGCGATGCGGCCGAACAGGTTATAAAGCGCTACCCGCGCGGCGACATGACGGCCAGCGCGCGGGAACTCCTCGCCTCCCTGCCGCCGGAGCGGCCCGCCGCCCCCGCAAAAGCCGGAGCGGCCGACGCCGTAAAAAAAAGCGGCCCTTTTGCCCAGTTGTCGCGGCTCAAGCAGATCAGCTGGCAGGGCGACGGCAGACTCGCTTCCGTATTTTTGGAGTTGGACCGGCCCGCCGCCTTTACACATCAATGCCTGGGGCCTTCGAAAAAAGGGGCTCCAAGTCGTCTTCAGCTTGAACTTTTCGACACCCGACCCGGACCGGGCCTGAAACAGGACCTTCGCCTGCCGGGCAAGGCCATCTCCCGCGCGCGCATCGCCCTTGTCGGCGCGGAAACGGCTGACAACAGCAAGACCCGTGTGGTTCTCGATTTCAGCCGGGTTCGCCGCTACACGGTTACAACACGCCTTTCCCCACCCGGCATCAGCATACAGGCCAGCGCCTCAAGCGACCTCGCCGAAGGGCTGGTTCCGCCGTCAGCGGACAAAAACGGCCCGCTGCTGCAAGGGAACTTTTCCGACGGCGACAGATCCGGCACGCCCGGCAGCCTGATGGAGCAACTGGGGCTCACCGTGCGCACCATCATGATCGATCCCGGCCACGGCGGCAAAGACCCCGGCGCCATGGGCAACGGCATCCGGGAAAGCGACGTGACCCTGCAACTGGCCAAAATGCTGGGCGAACGCCTGCGCAAGGCCGGGTTCGCCGTGCTCTACACCCGGGGAAAAAACATGTACGTAGCCCTTGAACAGCGCACCGACATGGCCAACAAGAAGAAAGCGGATCTTTTCATCTCTTTGCACGTCAACGCCAGCCAGGACAAAAACCTGAACGGCCTTGAGACCTATTTTCTGGATCTTGCCCGCACCAGCAGCGCGGCCACGGTGGCGGCGCGGGAAAATGCGGTTTCGGTCAAAAGCATCAGCGACTTGCAATTCATCCTGACCGACCTGATGCTCAGCGCCAAATTGCAAGAATCGCGCGAGTTGTCCCGCATTATGCAGAACAGCGCGCACGCGCGAGCGCGAAAGTCCGGATTTTCCATCGCGGACAACGGAGTGCGTTCCGCGCCTTTTTACGTGCTTATGGGCGCGCGCATGCCCGCGACGCTGGTGGAGATCGGCTACCTCAGCAATGCCGACGACGCCAAGCTCCTGCGGTCCGAGGCCTATCTGGAGCGCTTGGCTGACGGCCTGGCCGCCGGGGTTACGGCGTACAAGCAGAAGCTGTCAAAATTCGTCGATAGGTGACAGACGTTTTCTCCTTCCTTGACGCCCTTTTCGCATGGCGGTATGAAAGTAAGTTAGCTGGCGGGAAAGGCCTTGCCTTTCCCGCTCCAATACACAGAGAAACTTGGAATTTTCCGTAAGGAGCCACACAAATGCGTAAAAGCCTTTTCCTTGCCCTGGTCCTCAGCCTGCTTGCGGCTCTTCCGGCTTATGCCGCCGCCGACAAGATAGCTGTCTTCAACTCCCGCGCCGTCGCGGCCAAATGCGACCCCTTTGTGGCCGCCCAGAAACGGCTGGAAAACCAGTTCGGCAACGAGAAAAAGACCTTGGAAACCCAGAGCGCCTCATTGCAGAAACAGGCCGAAGAACTGCAAAGCAGGACCGCGGCCATGTCGCCCGAAGCGCGCGAAGACAGGCGCGCCGCCTTTTTGCGCTCCAAACGCGACTTTGAGGACCGTTTTCAGGCATATAACCGCAAGGCCGAAGCGGCCCTTATGCGTTTGCAGCAGGAATTCGGCCAGCAACTGGTCAAGGCCGCACAAGATTACGGCACCCGCAAGGGCTATTCCGTCATGATCGACGCCGCCATGGGCGGCCTCATCTATTTTGACAAATCCATTGACGTCACCGCGGACATGATCACCGAGATCAACCGGGTGTACAAAGAGGGCAGGCCCGCCGCGGCCGCCCGCTAAGCCATGAGTTGGACGCTGTCAAAAATAGCGTCGGCGCTGGGGCTGACTCTCAGGGGCGACGACTGTCCGGTCACGGGCATCAGCACCCTTGAGGCGGCCGGCCCCGGCGAAATATCCTTTCTGGCCAACGCCAAATACGCGCACTTTCTGCCCCTTACCCGGGCCTGCGCCGTCATTGTCGGCGAAGAGCACGCGAACAGCGTGCCCCGCGCTCTGATCAGCGCCAATCCCTATCTGGATTTCGGCCGGGCTGTCGGCCTTTTTGCCCGCCCCCAGGGCGGATTTTCCGGCATCAGCGAACAATGCCTGATCCATCCGGAAGCATCCGTCGGCGCGAACTGCACCGTCTACCCCTTCGTGTTCATCGGCCCCAGGGCTTCCATAGGCGCGGGCAGCGTGATCTTTCCCGGCTGTTACGTCGGCGAGGACTGCGTGATCGGAGAAGGCTGCATTCTGTATCCCAACGTGTCGCTCATGGCGGGTACCGTAATTGGCAAAGGCTGCATCATTCACGCCGGCGTCGTTTTGGGCGCCGACGGGTTCGGCTTTGCCCGCGCCGGAGGTTTTGTGCAGAAAATACCCCAGATCGGTACCGTGGCCATCGGCGACGACGTGGAAATCGGCGCCAATACGGCCATCGACAGGGCCGTGCTGGGAGCCACCCGCGTCGGCGACGGCACCAAGATCGACGATCTGGTGATGATCGGACACAACGTTTCTGTGGGCAAACAGTGTTTTCTCGTCTCTCAGGTGGGCATTTCAGGCAGCACAAAGGTGGGCGACCGGGTGACCATGGCCGGGCAGGCGGGCATCTCGGGACACCTCAACATCGGCGACGACGTGACCATCGGTCCTCAGTCCGGCGTGATTCGCGACATCGAGGCCGGCGTCAGTTGCGGCGGATCCCCCTGCGTTGACGGCAGAACCTTCATGCGCACCATAGCCGTCATGCCCAAACTGCCGGACATGCACAGACGCCTGGGCCAGTTGGAAGCGGAACTGGCGGAACTCAAGCGTCTTCTGACACAGGAGAAGCCATGACCTCTTCCGTCCCTGCCGCTCCGGGCGGCATCAACGGCGATATCCGGCAGATTCTTTCCACCCTGCCTCATCGCTACCCCTTCCTGCTGGTGGACCGGGTGACTGAATGCGCGCCCGAGCAGCACATCAAGGCCTATAAATGCGTCAGCTTCAATGAGCCGTTCTTTCAGGGGCATTTTCCCGGCATACCGGTCATGCCCGGGGTTCTGATCATGGAAGCCCTGGCCCAAGCCGGCGGCATCATGGTCGTCGCCCACTGGTCTCCGGAAGAACGGGCAAAAGTGCTCTTTCTCTTTACGGGCATGGAAGACGTGCGTTTTCGTCACCCGGTCTATCCCGGCGACCGCCTGGACCTGGAATGCACCCTGATCCGTAAAAAACTGCAACTCTGGAAAATAACCGGCCGTGCCCTGGTTGAAGGCAAACTGGCTGCCGAAGGCATACTGACCGCCGCCATCATGCCCAAGGATGCCCTGTGATGGCGGCCCATATCAGCCCCACGGCCCTTGTGGCGCCCACCGCCCAACTGGCGGACGACGTTATCGTCGGCCACTGCGCGGTCATTGAAGATAATGTGGTCATCGGCGAAGGTACCCGCATCGATCCCTTCGCTTCAATCAAGTCATACACCCGCATGGGCAAAAACAACCATGTGCACTCCTACGCCCTGGTCGGGGGCCAACCGCAGGATCTGAAATTTCGAGGCGAAGAATCCTGGCTGGAAATCGGCGACAGCAACACCATCCGCGAATTCGCCACCCTGCACCGCGGCACCGAAAGCGGCGGCCTGGTCACCCGCGTCGGCAGCAACAACCTGCTTATGGCTTATACCCACGTGGCTCACGACTGCCAGTTGGGCGACCGCATCGTCATGTCCAACAATGCCACCCTGGCCGGGCATGTCACCATCCAAGATGGGGCCATCATTGGCGGCCTGGCCGCGGTGCACCAGTGCGCCCGTATCGGTAAAAACGCTTTTCTCGGCGGCATGAGCGGCGCCGGACAAGATGTGCCGCCCTATATGCTCGCTTCCGGCCCCCGGGCCGAACTGCGCGGCCCAAACATGGTGGGGCTCAGGCGCGTCAAAGCCTCCCGCGAAGAGATCAGCGCCATCCGCGCCGTGTACCGCCTGATCTGGCTTTCGGCCATACCCCGCAAAGAAGCTTTGGAGCAGGCGGAATACGAATACTCCGCATTTTCCCAGATTCTCGACATCGTCGAATTCGTGCGCCAGAGCCAGCGCGGCGTGATGCCCGCCAGCCGCGAAAGCGCCGCCGAAGGCGCGGAATAAGGCGGCATGACCGGCATCATCGGCATCATCGCGGGCGGCGGCCAGTTTCCTTTTCTTGTGGCCAAAGGCGCGAAGGCCATGGGCCTTCGCGTAATCGCCGTCGGCTTTGTGGGGCACACAGACCCCGCCCTTGCAGGCGAAAGCGACGTCTTTGAAATGCAACATATCGGCCAGCTCGGCCGACTCATCAACTATTTTCACAAACACGGCGTGACCCAAGTCTGCCTTGCCGGGGCAATCAGCAAACCCAAAGCCATGGACTTGCGTCCGGACCTGCGGGCCATGAAGCTTATGTTCAACCTGAAGGGCAAAGGCGACGACGCCCTTTTGCGCTGCATCGCCGACGAACTGGCTCGCGAAAAGCTTGCCGTCGTCCAGCCGTCAAAGCTGGTGCCCGGCCTGGCCGCGCCCCAAGGGGTGCTCACGCGGCGGCAGCCCACGGCCGAAGAATGGGACGATATTCGTTTCGGCTGGCCCATCGCCCGGACCATGGGCGAGTTGGACATCGGTCAGTGCATCGCGGTCAGAAGCGGCATCGTGACCGCCGTGGAAGCTCTGGAAGGCACGGACGCCGCCCTGGAACGGGGCGGGACTTTGGGCGGGCGCGGCTGCACGGCCGTCAAGATTTTCAAGCCCGGCCAGGACAACCGTCTGGACCAGCCCGCCATCGGCCCCGGCACCATTGAGGTCATGGCGCGGCACGGCTACGTCTGTCTGGCCTTTCAGGCCGGCGACGCCCTGTTCTTTGACCGGGACCGGGCTGTCGCCCTGGCGGAAAAGGCCGGGATAGCGATAGTCGGCCTGCCTGCGGAAGGGCCGGGCTAGGACGGACGCGTAGCGGACATCCGCGAAGCGCGCCGCTTACGTCTAATTTACTTATAGTATTAAGTTGGCTTTTCGCAATTATCAGAACCATTGATACAATTCTTCAAAGTTAAAAGGCGCTGAAAGGCGTCTTTTTCTCCCACTCCTGCAAACGCATATTTTCCCGAAAATAACGCTCAACGCGACCTCAGACAAGAAAGGCGGGTTCCGGCCAAAAATCGGAACCCGCCTGACGCGGCGTCGCGACAAAGCAGGCCGCTGTCTATTTCACTTTGTCCATGTGCTCGATAAGTTGAAGAACCTTGCAGGAATAGCCCCACTCGTTGTCATACCAGGACACCAGCTTCACAAAACTGTCCGACAGGGCGATGCCGGCTTTCTGGTCAAATATGGAAGTGCGCGAGTCGCCGACAAAGTCGCTGGAAACCACCTCGTCCTCGGTGTAGCCCATAATGCCCTTCAACTCGCCTTCGGAAGCTTTTTTTATGGCCGCGCAGATCTGCTCATAGGTCGCGGGCTTTTGCAGGGTCACTGTCAGGTCCACCACGGAAACATCCAGGGTGGGCACGCGAAAAGCCATGCCGGTCAGCTTGCCGTTCAGTTCGGGAATAACCTTGCCCACGGCCTTGGCTGCGCCGGTGGACGAAGGAATGATGTTGCCCGCCGCCGCGCGGCCGCCTCGCCAGTCTTTTTTGGAAGGGCCGTCCACGGTCTTCTGGGTGCCGGTAGTGGCGTGCACCGTGGTCATCAGGCCTTCTTTGATGCCGAAATTGTCGTTGATGACCTTGGCCAAAGGAGCCAGGCAGTTGGTGGTGCAGGACGCGTTGGAAACAACGTCCATACTCGGCTTGTACGCGTCGAGGTTGACCCCGCATACGAACATGGGCGCGTCTTTGGACGGAGCGGAGATGATGACCTTTTTGGCTCCGCCTTTCAGGTGGGCGCCGGCGCCGGCGATGTCGGTAAACACTCCGGTGGATTCAACCACGTATTCCGCGCCGCAACTGGCCCAGGGAATGGATGCCGGGTCTTTTTCCGCAAAAAATTTGACCTCGTGCCCGTCCACGATGATGGAGTTTTCGGTATGCGTGATGTCGCCCTTGAACTGACCGTGCACCGTATCGTAGCGCAGCATATAGGCGCAGTAATCAGGGGTCATGAAAGGGTCGTTGATCCCCGCGAATTCGATGGCCGGGTTGCCTAGACCGGCCCGGAACACCAGGCGGCCGATACGGCCGAAACCGTTGATGCCGACGCGTATTTTTTTCATAAATCCGTCCTCTTTGGCTGAAGCGGTTAGAAAAGTCGCCGCAAAAGGGCACGCGAAGATGCGACCAAACGCATTCCCGCGTAGTGTCTCTGTTTTTCCTTATATAGTGTCTCCGCTAAAAGGCGCAAGCCCGACCGCCGGATATTCACGAAAAATCAGCGGGCCGGGCGCGACTCCTGAAAAACGAAAAAGAGCTTGACGAAGGACGCCCCCCTCACGTAAACAACGTCTTCCGCGCTGGGTAAACCCGGCAGGCTACGCGTCCCCATCGTCTAGCTGGCCCAGGACAACGGCCTTTCACGCCGTCGACAGGGGTTCAAATCCCCTTGGGGACGCCAAATTTGGGTATCAAGAAGAGCGGCAAGGTGTAAAAAACCTTGCCGCTCTTGCTTTTTCCAAAGCAATTCAAATCCCCAAATCCAGGCAAATCCAAGGTCATCCAAAAGCTCTGTAGGTATTTTTGTAGGTATCGTATACTGCTCCCCATTAACAAGGTAGCCCGGTTAAGGTAGTTTTCTTCCAGCCTTGGAGGAAACATGAAACGCCGTACCTGGGACAGCAAAAGCAAGGCCCGTATTGTACTTGAAGGCTTGCAGGGGCGCTCTGGGGTGAGCATTTGCAGTGAGTATCAAATCACTCAGGGCATGTATTACATACTCTATACCTATATCCCTCTTAGGTCTCTCAATTTAGGCGTCGAAAAGGCCAACAAATTCTTGCCTCTCTTGCTTTTCTTATAGCGAATTGCAATCCCCAAGCCGATACCACACACCCCGTCCTCTGCCCTGCATGGTAAGTTGTCTATTTTCCACCAGCTTGCGAAAATGCTCTTTCAGAGTATTGCGGCTGGCCCCGGTGAGGATGACCATATCTTTTACCGTCACCCGCCCATGATCGCGGGCGTATTCCAAAATTTGCAGGGAAAGTTCCGGCAAAGCGGCTAGCACAATGTGTTCCTGCTCAACTTTCTTTTCCAGGCGCTTCATTTGCTGATGTAAGGCCCGCAAAAAAAACAACAGCCAGGGCTGCCAGTTGGGAGCATCCGTGCGGATAGTGGTTTGCGTTTGGCGCAAGGCCAGATAGTACCCCTCTTTGCGGGTCTCAATCACGCTTTCAAGCGAACTATACGGCGTGTAGGCATAGCCGCAGCGTAACAGTAAAAGAGTTGTCAGAATGCGGGACAAGCGCCCGTTCCCGTCCTGAAAAGGATGGATGGCAAGAAAGGTCACGGTGAAAATGCCAATAACCAACAAGGGATGCAGCCTTTTGGTTTCCAGAGCCGCGTTCGTCCACTCAAGCAGCTCGCCCATGAGCTGGGGAGTATCAAAGGGTGTGGCAGTCTCAAAAACAACGCCTATCTGTTCGCCCTCTGCGTCAAAGGCCACTACGTTATTAGGCGAGGTTTTGTAGTTCCCACGATGGCGCTCGTCCTTGTCGCTGTGCCGCAATAAGTCCCGATGAAGTTGGCGGATATAGTTTTCCGTTAGTGGAATGTATTCCCAGGACTGGAAAATTTGCTCCATAGTTTCCGCATATCCGGCAACCTCTTGTTCGTCGCGCGAAGAGAAAGACTGAATGGAGAGATTGGACAGCAGCTTTTCCACTTCACTGTCGGATAGCTTGCTTCCCTCAATACGGGTGGAGGAACCGATGCTTTCAATAGTGGCGACCCGGCGCAGCGCTGAAAGGCGCTCAGGCGCGAGAGTTCCCAAGGCTTTCCACGCGCCTTTGAACTCGTCAATTCCAGCAATCAGGCCAAGGAGTTCCGGTGTGATGTTCAGTGTGTCGGTGTTTAGCATACCCATTTATACACCCACAAACACCCAATTAGTCAAGCCACAAATTCATCCGTTTTCATCCAATTCGCAAGCGCGACCAGTGACAATTAGGCCAACGCGTTGGCCCAATTAAGTGTAAGCTTAATTTTGCCACTGGCGGTGGCGAAATTGCCAACATACCGTTTTGCATAGTATTTTGCTCGCCAGTTTGCCCTTTACCTCACTCTTTCATCGTGGCCAATAGTCCAACACTGTCCATCTTAACTTATTGTATTTGTAGGTATTTATGTAGACATTGACAAAATCCAACCGTCATATATCATTCATTTTAGATACTTACTTACACCTACATATCCCCTTGGGGACGCCAACAAATTCAGACATTTACAGAAATGTAGGTGCCTTTTTTGTTTTGGGTTACATGGCTTGGTTACAAATCCATTGAGATTAAAGGCCGATGACCCTACCCCGTAAGTGATACCAAATTTAAGTTCGTAATCCCTGCGGGGTAATAGGGTTGATGTTGGTTCCGGTATTCTTCCGGAGTCATCCAGCCGAGGGAGCTGTGGGGCCGCTCCCGGTTATAGTCCCGTCTCCACCTTTCAAGGCTGCCCCTGGCGTCAGCCAGGGACACGAAAGCGTTCTGGTTCAAGCACTCGTCACGGATCTTGCCGTTAAAGCTCTCGATATGACCGTTGTCCATGGGCTTGCCGGGACGGGTAAATTCCAGTCGGACGCCGTGCTTATGCGCCCAGGCATCCAGGGCTTTGCCGGTAAACTCCGGACCGTTGTCCACCCGCAGGACTTGCGGTTTCCGTCCTTGCAGGCGCAGTCCTTCCAGGACACGCACCACGCGTTGCCCGGTGAGGGAAATGTCCGCCTCCATGGCCCAATGCTCGTCCGACCGTGACGGGCCGGGCTGGACAACACGCAGATGGCTCG
>JAVBRE010000220.1:0-4964 GCA_031548325.1 Desulfovibrionaceae bacterium | reverse complement strand
GGTTGAAAGGTCGGCCAGCCAGATAATATCCGTAAAAGGCAGATGGGGTATGAAGGCCGCGTGGCGCAGTTCCGTGGCATTCAACAACCCTTGGTACAGGCCGAAAAAGACGGGAATCTGCACAAGAATGGGCAGGCAGCCCCCGGCAGGATTGACCTTGTACGTTTTATACAACTGCATCATTTCTTTGTTCAACGCTTCTTTGTCGCCGCCGTGCTTTTCTTTCAGCTTGGCCATCATGGGTTGCAGTTTTTTCATCTGCTCCATGGATTTGTAACTTTTGTACGACAAGGGCCAGAGCACGATTTTGATCACCAGCGTCAGCAGAATAATGGCGATGCCGTAGTTGCCCACATAGGAATAGAAAAACTTGAGCATGGCCATCAGCGGTCGGGCAATGACGCTGAACCAGCCATAATACACGGCGTTGCCCATGTTGTTGGGTTCCGCGTTGAGCAGAGACTGCTCTTTGGGACCCATGTAGTAAATGCAGCTGTATTCGGTGGGCGTTCCGGGGTTGACGACCAGCCCCTCTTTTTCCACGGCCACCCTGAAAACCGTATCCTGCAACTTGCCCTTGATGCCCACGTCGGAATCCTGCGGGCTGACAATGGCCACGAAATAGTTGCTCAACACGCTGGCCCAGGCAATGTTCCCTTTGGGGTTGATGCCGGTCTGCAACTTGCTGTCGCTGGCTTCTTCTTCAAAGGACCCGTCCTTGTAATATGCCACCCGGGTCTTGTTGTAGTCGCTGGACTTGTCGTCCAGATTGCCCGTGCTCATGGTGAACGAAAGGCGCACCGTGCGGGGCTGGGCGGACAACAGGCTTACTTTTTCCGTAATGGAGTATTTGTCGGCGTTGAAATGCATCTCGCGCACCAAGCGCAATCCGTTCACCTCGCCGATGAAGCGCACGACACCCGTGCCGCCGGAGGCAAGAGTCAGGTTGCCCCCTTCCATGCTCCAAGAGCCGCTGCTCCAGGAAGGCGCGCCGTCAACCAGAAGCCCCATGGGGGCCATATTCGCCGCTGCCGGAGAAATCATTTGCTCCAGAGGGGAATTGGGGGCGATGGTCTGGTGGAATTTTTTGAGCGTAAATTCCCGAAGCACTCCGCCGCCGGAATAAAAAACCGCTTTGTAGAGCGGGGTATCGACAGTGACGTCTTTGCCCGGAGCGGGCACAAAGGCCGGCAAGGGCACTTCGGGAGCGGCGGCTCTGGGCTGCGGCGCCTGCGGAGCCGGCGTTCCGTTTTGCTGTACCGGCATCGGGGCTTCTTTAATCCAGCCCATTTGCACGGACAGATAATTCCAGCCCAAAAGGATCATAAAACTAACGGCTATGGCTATGATAGTGCGACGCGTGTCCATGAAAGTTCAACGGCTCCTGTAAGATTGATCGGGCAACGGCGGTACGGGGTCATATCCCCCGGCCGACCACGGATGGCACCGTAAAATCCGCCGCGCGGCATACCAGCCGCCGCGCAACACGCCGTGCCGGGCAATCGCCTGAGCGGCATAGGCCGAGCAGGTGGGAAGGTACCGGCAGGCAGGCGGCAACAAAGGCGAAATGCAGTACTTGTACACGCGGATGGGCAATATCGCGAGATAACGCATGCAACGGGATATTGTCGTAATCCGGGGATTCATACCGCGCACCCGGGCTGTTTGCCTGCGGCCGCTGCAAGCAGCGGCGCGAATTCCTGCTCAACAACGGCGAGCGTAAGCGTATCCGGCTTCAGGCCGCGTTTGGGCACGACAACCATATCCGTCGCCCGTGGCAACAGCGCCTGGTGCAATCGAAAAAATTCCCGCAGCAAGCGCTTTACCCGGTTGCGCACAACGGCGCATCCGGTTTTCCTGGTCACCGCAAGCCCTAAACGCCAGCCTTCCGCATCGTCCCGCGTCCGAACAAAAAAGACGAACTGACGGGTATAGTAACGGCGGCCCGTATCGTAGCAACGCACGAAATCGGCACGCCGAATTATCCGGTGATGGGGTAAGAATCTCAGACGCTTAATCTTTTCCGTCCCTTGGCCCGCCTGCGCCGAATCACGGCGCGGCCGTTGGGAGTGCTCATGCGCTCGCGGAACCCGTGGGTCCTTTTGCGCTTGATTCTGCTGGGCTGATACGTTCTCTTCATGACCTGCTCCTTGGGAGATATCTGAACGGATTTCTTTACTGGTTTCCGGGGATGGCGTCAAGGAAAGCCAAAGCAAAGGCTCATTTCGCCGTTGCCAAATGAGCCTTTACCAAAAATTTAACAGACCTACTACCTTTTATATCATGCCGTCTCTAAGGAAAAGGCGTGGGCGTGGCCGCTGTATCGACGACGGCGCCGCAATGCGGGTCCGTACCTCCCCGACTGTTCAGCATCACGCCGCCCGTGGAAGAGGCGGGAACTTTTCGGGCGGCGCGTTCAGGGGCGGTCCGTTCCGGGACAAAAGCCATTCCGCGCGCGCTGTAGCGCCGCCACACGGCATCGCCGCCGTCCCTCTTCGCGCCGGAGGAGCTTGTCGCAAGCAAGGTGCTTATCTCGCCAGCGCGGGGCAGGTAATACTCGTACGCTCCCACAATGGCGTTATCCGCCAGACGGACCACGCGCGCGGAAACGTAGATCATGCTTCCGGCATCGCTGTAGCAGCCGATCAGCGCCGCTCCCGCATCATAGTTGTCGGCCAGCAGCTTCGCCGAATCGCGGGTCAGCATGAACTCGCCGCCCCTGCGGTCCATGCGCAGGGCGGAGCCCAGACGCGCTTCCAGCACCCTGAAACCATACTGCCCCAAACGCGAGGCCACCTGTTGCGAGACAAGCAGGCCGAAAGCCGAGGTTCGATCAAAATTTTCCAGTTCCACAAAAGACGCCACCAAAATGCCGCTGCCGCTGCCCAGACGCGCGAGCACCATCCGTTGCAGAGCATCCGCCGCATAGGTGTTCATCGTCAGCATGGTCGAGCCTTCCGGCGGATTTACGGGCGCGGCCTGGGGCAGGTAGGCCGCCCGGGAATCGGACGAGGAGCCGCCGGCGCAGCCGGCGAGGACCAGGCAGCCGAGAAAGAGACAAATCGTGAATATTGCGCGCATGGCACACCTACCTGTTGATGACGCGCACGGTGCGGGTCTTGCCGCTGGCGGGTTCAAGGGCTTCAGGACTGAGGTACAGGGGCCAGTCCGCGTCGTTGATATACCGAATGTATGAAAGGTGCAGCACATAGCGGTTGTTGTGCGCCATGCGCGCGTTGACCACTATTTCGTGGTCCGAGCCGGAAGGATGCCCCGCGCCCACAACGCTGCCGAGCGCAAGCCCCAGGTCCGCCAGGCGCGAATACACGCCCCCGTCCATGCGCGAAGGGTCATGAAAGACTGTCAAAACGTCATATTCCAGCACCAGCGTGTCGCTTTCGCGTTTTTCGGACACCTGGATGGCCCGGGAAACCATTTCGGTTTTCAGCAACTGATGAAAAGTCAGCATAAAGGGCCGACTGTTGGGCGGCACCACATAAATTGGCTTGGCAGTCAGGTCGCTCCGCTCCAACAGGGCATGGCGTACGCGCTCCGCCACGTTGATGGCGATGTCGCGCCAATGGTCCGCGGCCTGGGACTTTTCCTGAGTGTACGCCTTGGGGTTTTCAGGCACCGGCACCCGCGACGTGGTGCAGCCGACGAAAAAGACGCCGACCGCCAGCACGGTAAGCAGACCCAGCAGACTGCGTATACGAAAGAGCTTCATGCGGCACCTCGCCTGTGGCAAGCGAAAAATTTCATACGTCTTCTGATCGGCAACAGGCTTTACAACTTTAGACCATCCGCGGGGCGACTTGCGAAAAACGCTCCCCCTGCGTACCATAGTTATATGCAGCGCTTTCGGCGAATTATCGTTTTTTGCAAACGCAGGCCGCTCTGCAGCGCCGTTCTGGCGCTTGGCCTGCTGTTCTGCCTGAATATCGGCCGCTATCTGGTCTGGCCGCCCGTAGGGTATCTGGCCCGTGAAAACCCGGGGACCACCTCGTTCATGGTTTACAGGCAAACGGAATGGAAGGCGAAAGGACAAAAAAAGTCCATCCGGCAGAGCTGGAAAAGCCTGCGGCAGATTTCGCCCAATTTGCGCAAGGCCGTAGTCATTGCCGAGGACGATACCTTCTGGACGCACGACGGCTTTGACCTGGACGGCATGCAGGATGCCCTGGAAAAAAATATCGCCAGAGGCCGCCTTGCCGCCGGAGGCAGCACCATCACCCAGCAGTTGGCCAAAAACCTGTTTTTCACGCCTGACAAAAGCATCATCCGCAAAATGCAAGAAGCTATCGTCACCTGGCGTCTGGAAAAAAGTCTGGAGAAAGACAGAATACTGGAACTGTACCTGAATGTCGTGGAATGGGGAGACGCCACCTTTGGCGCGGAAGCGGCCAGCCGTCGCTATTTCGGCATAACGGCGGCGAGTCTTTCGCCCCGGCAGGCGGCGCAGCTTGCCGCCATGCTGCCTTCTCCCCTGCGCCGCACGCCCGATTCCCGCGTGGTGCAGAAAATCGCGAATATCCTTTTGCGCCGTATGGAGCGGGAATAGCTTCTCACTTCACAATAATCGCTCCGGCATAGCCCACCACGCTGTTCATATCCGCGCCGTAGGCCTTGCCGGTCTGGCCCGAGGTGGCGTACGCGACGACGCGCCCTTCCGTCGCGCCCAGAGCGCGGCAGGCGAAAAGGGCCATGGTCATGGGCAGCACCCCGCACATGGATATGGAATTCTTGCGCACGACGGCGTACAGCCCTTCGGGGTCCAGGCCCGCAACGGCTTTCAGAGCCAGGGCGTCCTGGCTCGAGGCTTTTTCGTGGGGCACATAGTGACTCATATCCGAACTGACGATCAGGGCCAGCGGCCTGCCCTTTTCCGCGCCTTCGCGCAGCAGCGCGGCCAGGGCTTCTCCCGCAGCGCGCAGATCGTCCGGCGACCCCCCGCCGACAGCCAC
>JAVBRE010000123.1:0-5505 GCA_031548325.1 Desulfovibrionaceae bacterium | reverse complement strand
AAGGGCGCAGGCCGCGAGCAGGGCCAGACCCAGCAGAATAAGGGCGTTCAGCATGGCGGCGCTCATCGTTTCCGCTCCCGGAACCGGGCCTTACAGCATTTTACGCTTGAAATAGTCGCTTGACGGCGGGCCAAGCTCGCCCTGGCCGATGGAAAAATTGATGCTGTTCAGAACGGTAAGATCGCCGAAACGCTTCGTCAGGTTCTTCACCTCGATCTTGGGCCGGTCGGATGAAAGCATCGCATTCCCCTTTGCGGTCACGATGTTGCGATATAGGTAATCGGGACTGGCCGGCGGCTTGACTGAACGGATGCGCCGGATATAGCCAAGTATCACTATTAACAGGGCAAGCGGCAGATTAGCGCAAATGCGGCAGTATGTAAAACATTGTTGAAGCCGGGATTTTTCCGCGCCGTCCGGTGCGACGGGCGTTGCGCTTCTTGCCTTCCGTCTCCGAATATCGTACGCGTGAGCCCGTATGATTGACCGCACTTTTCACATCACAACTTTCGGCTGCCAGATGAACGCGACCGATTCGGACTGGCTGCGCCGTTCCCTGCTGGCTCTGGGTTTTGCCGAAAGCCCGGCGGATGCGGCGGCGGTTCGCATTCTCAACACCTGCTCCGTGCGCGACAAGCCGGAGCAGAAGGTTTACAGCGAAATCGGCCGCATTCGCAGCCTCACGGGCGACGACCCCGGCGTGCTGGTCTGCGTGGGCGGCTGCGTGGCCCAGCAGGTGGGCGAAGCGCTGTTCAAGCGTTTCCGCCAGGTACGCCTTGTGTTCGGCGCCGACGGCATAGCGGGCGCTCCCGCGGCCGTTGCCCGCCTGATGGAAGAGCCGCGTCTGCGCATGAGCCTGCTCGATTTTTCCGAGCAGTATGAAGAACGCGACCTTTCTCTGCAAAACGAAATCGTTTCTCCGGCCGCTTTCGTCTCCATCATGCAGGGTTGCGACAATTTTTGCGCGTATTGCATCGTGCCCTATGTGCGCGGCCGCCAGAAATCCCGCTCCACGACCGCCGTGCTGGCGGAATGCCGGGCTTTGCTGGAACGCGGGGCAAAAGAAATCATGCTGCTGGGCCAGAACGTCAACGCCTTCGGCCATGACAGCGGCGAAGGCAGCTTTGCGGAACTGCTTTACCGGACTGCGGCTCTGCCGAATCTCGCCCGGCTGCGTTTCATCACCCCGCACCCCAAGGATCTGGGTCCGGACGTGGTGCAGGCCTTTGCCGAACTGCCCGTTCTTGCTCCGCGTCTGCACCTTCCCTTGCAGTCGGGCTGCGACCGCATCCTCAAGCTGATGGGCCGGCGCTACGACAAGGCCCGCTTCATGGACATCGTACGGTCCCTGCGGCGCGTCCGGCCGGAAATGCATTTTTCCACCGACATTATTGTGGGATTTCCCGGCGAAACCGAGGCCGAGTTTGAAGAAACCCTGGCCTTCATGCAAGAGGTCGGCTTTGCGGGCAGCTTTTCTTTCGCCTATTCCGACCGGCCCGGCGCCAAGGCGGCCATGCTGCCGGGCAAGCTGGACAAGAAAACCAAACTGGCCCGCCTGGCCCGCCTGCAAGAATGGCAGTTCGAATACACCCGGTCCCTGCTGGAAGCCATGCGCGAAAGCACGGTCACGGTCATGCTGGAGAGCCCGGCCGAAGACAAGGACCTTGCACCCGGAGCGGAATGCTGGCAGGGCCGCGAAGAGCGCGGACACCCGGTCATTGTGCGAGTGACCGGCGAAGCCCCGCCCGGCGGCCGGGCCGGGGCCCTTGTGCCCGTACGCGTCACCGGCTCCAGCATGCACGGCCTGAAAGGCGAGCAGGTATGAGTTGCTGGGGGACGCTGTCCCCCAGACCCCCGGGCAAGGGGCAGAGCCCCTGCTTGCGCCGTCTATGCTATAATTTCGATGAAGCGTTGCGGGTCATCGCGCCAGCGCAAACGGTTGAAGTCCAGCCCCAGGGCGGCATAGTCCGCCTTGAGTTCGCCCTTGTGCCCCCAGAATTCGCCCAGCAGGGCGCGGGGCAGGCAAAGGCCGAAACCGGAACGGGACAGAGGGATGTCAGCCAGACGGCGGCTTATATACAGGCACAGGGCGCGCGCCCTGACGCGCATGCCTAGGGCGGGGTGGCGAGGGCCGGCCAGAATGCCGCCCTCATCCAGGCCGGCTTCGGGCGCAAGCCCCGTGCGGATGACCTTGATGTTCGCCAGCCAGGCGCGCAAAGTGGCCTCAGCCAGACGGGGCAGGGTTTTTTCCAGGTTCCAGGGCGAAAAGCCCCCCGCCCGCCAGACCCGCGCCAGGTCCGTTCCTTCCAGCACCAGGCAGGGATACAGGCGCAGGGTTTCCGGCCGCAGTTCAACGGTTTTGTCCATATCGCGGACCAGGACGGCCGCGTCCGCGCCCGGCATGCCGGGCATGAGCTGAATGCCCAGATCCAGGCCCGCTTCCGCCACAAGGCGGCAACCCCTTATTGCCGCGCGGCCGTCATAGCCGCGCCGGGCCGCGAGCAGCGCGGCGTCGTCAAAGCTCTGCACGCCCAGTTCGAGCAGGTCCAGCCCGGCGCCGCGCAGAACGCGCAAATGGCCCGCATCCAGCCGGTCGGGCCGGGTGGACGCGCGCACCCGTGTGACGAAACCCCGCTTGCGGAAAAGATTCGCCAGATCCAGGCAGGCCGTCTGTTCGTCCAGGGACAGGGCCGTGAACGTGCCGCCGTAAAAAGCCAGTTCGCGAGGCGGCGCGCCGCGTTTCAAGAGGGCGTCCAGATCCGCGCGAGCCTCGTTCAGAACGGCGGAGACCGTGGAGGCGGGCCGTCCGGTCTGCAAGGGCTGGGCGCAGAAAACGCAACGGCTTTCTCCGGCGGGGCAGCCGGCAAAGGGCAGAAAAACCGGATGCACCCTGGGGTGGGAAGCGGTTTTTTCCGGGTGTAAAAACTGGATATAGGCCATAACTTTTGTTCCCGGCAGCGGCCCGCTGCCAAAATGCTTGCGCGCCGGGTTCTCTTGCTATATTGTTTCGTATAGACCTGTAAATATTTCTTTCTTTCCGAACAGCACCGGAGAGCCTTGCATGGTGGACGCGCCTGTTTCAGAATCTTGTATTTTCTGTCGTATCGTCAAGGGAGATCTGCCCGGCACCCGCGTGTATGAAGACGATCGTGTGCTCGCCTTTCTGGATATCAATCCGGTGAGCAGGGGGCATACGCTGGTCATACCCAAAGGCCACTACGCCACGCTGCTGGACATGCCGGAAGAACTGGCCCGGCCCCTGCTGGCGGCCATGGCCAGGGTGGGCAGGGCGCTTATGGGCGGCGCCGGTGCGGGCGGGTTCAACTGCCTGCAGAATAATTTTTCTCCGTCCGGCCAGCTTGTACATCACACGCATTGGCACATCATTCCTCGCTTTGAAGGGGACGGGCTGACCCACTGGCCGCATCGGCCGTACGCCGACGCAACATCGATGCAGGCTGTGGCCGAAGCCATCCGCAACCATATCTAGCCGTATTTTCGCGGAGGAACACATGACTGGAAAAACGCTGACCAAGGCTGAAATTGTCGACGCCATTTACGAGAAAACGGAACGCAATCGCGGGGAAGTCAAAAACATTGTGGAATCCCTGCTGCGCATCACCAAACAGGCCATCAAAAAGGACGAGGCTCTGCTTGTCAGCGGTTTCGGCAAGTTTGAAGCCTACGCCAAGAAAGCCCGCCGGGGCCGCAATCCACACACGGACGAAAGCATCACCCTGCCGCCGCGCAAGGTCGTGGTCTTCCGCCTGTCACGCAAGTTCCGGGCCGAGCTCAACGGCGAGTGACGGCGCGTATCGCGGGCGATTATTTCAGCAAAGAGCTTTTTTACTCCAGTCGAGTACCATAAGAGTACACTCCTGTCGTAAAAAAGCTCTTTGCCTTGTCCTCGCCGCACGCTTCGCGCCGTCACGCCGGGCGCTTGCCCTGAACGCGCCGTCACGCCGGGCGCCTGCCGCCGGAATGAACGGATAACCCCCTCTTGTATCAAAACGAGCACCCCATGACCTTCACCCAGCGCCTGCGCCGTCTTTTTTACTGCTTTCTGGCCGGTTTTGTTGTTTTGTTTCTGCTGCGCCTGACGTACGGCTACATGGCCGTTCCTGAGAGCAGGCGCGAGACGGTCCGTTACGGCGGGTCCGGCGGCGATTTTTTCGCTTCCGGCGTGAGCAAAAAAAACTACGCCAGCGAGAAGTATACCGTGCAAAGCGGCGGTTCTCCCGGCCAGGTGGACCAGAAATACGAAAAGACCGCCACGGTGCAGAGCCTGACCAAGCAGTTCAGTGAAGATGAGAAAAAAGCCCGTGAAACCGTCGCGGCCCACGCGGGCATAGTTCAGTTCGAGAACGGGCGGGGCACCGCGGGCAGCCGCATGCTGCAGCTGTTTATCGGCGTGCAGCCTGCGAAGTTCGACGCCTTTTACGCGGAACTGCAAAAAATCGGCACGGTGCGGTCCATGGAAATTTCCAAGACCGACAAGACCAACGAATTTCTGGCCCTGAAAGCCAGACGCGCTTCTTTGGAAAAAACCCGCGCAGCCCTGGTGGACCTGAAAAGCCATGAGGGCAAGATTGATGAACTGATGGCTCTGCAACAGCAGATTCTGAAGATCGAAAACGACTTGCAGAACCTGGGCGTGCAACTGGGGGACTTTGACGAGGTCAATGCCTTTTGTACCGTGAAGTTTTCTCTGGCCGAATACAAAGAGGCGGCCGTGCCCGTCATCGGTCTGCTGCACCGGGTCAAGGTGGCCTTGTACTGGACGGCATGGGTGTACGGCGGCCTGGCCGGTCTCTTGTGTTTGACCATGCTGGCTGCCTTCGCCACCCTTCTGGCGGCGGACCGGCTGGGCCTCATCCGCGCGGCGGTGGCGCAGATGCAGAAGGCGGGGGATTCAGGCGGCGGCCGGCCGCCTCACTCCGACGCGTAATCGTCAAAATAGCCCTGAATCAGCACCACCGGCGTGCCCTTGTCGCCGCTGCCGCTGATCAGGTCGCAGAGGCTGCCCAGAAGGTCCACGTAGTTGCGCGGCGTGGTGCCTTCGTTGCGAATTTCTTTGCCTTTGTCCTTGTTTTTGTCGCGGACCATGGCCGTGACGGCGGCGGTCTTTTCCGCGCCGCACAGGTCCTTGAAGGCCGTGTCCGCCACGTACTTTATCTTGATTTCCTGCGGCCTTCCCGTCAGGCCTTCGGTATAGGCCGGGGAAACCACGGGATCCGCCAGTTCCCAGATGCCGGCCAGGGGGTCTTTGAACGCGCCGTCGCCGTAGATCAGCACCTCAGGGGCCGTGCCGCAGCGCCGGGCGATGCTGTCGCGCACCTCGCGGACAAAGCTGTCGCAGTCGCGGGGAAAGAGTTTCAGTTCTTCGCTGGTGGACAAGTTGGAACCCAGAATGCCGTACTGCGGGTTGTACCCGCTGCCGTTCACCGGTTCGGCCAGGATGTCGGACAGGGTGAACACGCTCTTCGCGCCCGCGTGGAGCAGTCG
>JAVBRE010000132.1:0-21326 GCA_031548325.1 Desulfovibrionaceae bacterium | reverse complement strand
AGTCGGCAATTCCGAACACCGCGAATCGATTATGGCTT
The DNA here is from genome assembly GCA_031548325.1 of Desulfovibrionaceae bacterium. GTDB lineage: Bacteria > Desulfobacterota > Desulfovibrionia > Desulfovibrionales > Desulfovibrionaceae > FLUQ01. Next base: position 21,288 of record JAVBRE010000132.1, on the reverse strand, counting down.
TGCCATGTCGTTAACTGAGCGATTTTCGTGCTTTTCCGCCCGGCGGCTTTGCTGCCGACGGGCGGCGCAAACTCCCGCAGGGCGTTCGGCCTCAGTCTGATGGGGGCGAAAGGGCGTACAGCCCTTGGACCACTGACAAAACCCGATACCCGTCATTGCGGGGTCAAGGGGGCCGAGCCCCCTTGCGGGGAAGTCTGAAGGGGCGGAGCCCCTTCAGTTCGGCGCGAGTCTGTTCCATGTCCCTTTTATTCCTGGCCGATGTGGCCCTGCTCAGTCCGCCCTATGCAACGCTCACTTACAGCTTGCCTTCCTGGCTGCCGCGCGGCGCATGGGCCGTGGGCATGCGCGCGGCGGCGCCTCTGGGCAGGGGGTGCCGGGCGGCCGTGATTCTCGGCCTGCGCGAACAGGCGGAAGGTGAAACGCCGCCGGGCGGCCTGAAGCCGCTGCTCTGGCCACTGGAACGAACACCGCTGCTGTCCGGGGATTACCTCGATCTCGCGCGCCAGCTTGGCCTGCGCCAGTCCGTGCCTGTCGGCAGAATACTGGGCACGGTGCTGCCCGCGCCTTTGCGCAGCGGCAAGGGGCGGGTGCGTCTTTTCGGCTCTGACCGGGATCCGGGCCGCAGCCGGGATTTGAGCCTTGCCGACATCGCGGCTCTGGCTGAAGAAGAAAAGAACGCCTGCGGCGCGCTTTGGACCGAAGGGCTGGCCGTCTGCCTGGACGGCGGGCGCGACTCCCTGGACATGGAACTTTGTTCCCTGGCCCATGACCCGCCTTGGCCGGTGCGGCCGAGAGCTCACCGGCAGACGGAAATGCTGGAGTATCTGCTTGCGCGCGGCTCCGTCAGTCGCAGGCGGCTGACGGCCGATTTGGGCGGAGACAGCGCGGCGACTTTGGCCCTGCTTGCCGGACGGGGACTGGTTCGCATCCGCCCTTTGGAAGAAACCCTTCGGCCCGCGCCGGAACAGCCGACTGTTCCGGCTCTCTGGCGGGCGCCTTTTGATCTGACTCCGGCCCAGCGGGAAGCCCTGGACGCCTTCACCCGCTGTTTGAACGCCGGGGAAGCGGCGACCCATTTGCTGCACGGAATCACGGGCAGCGGCAAGACCGCCGTGTACCTGGCCCTGGCCGCGGCCTGCCTTGGCCGGGACAGGTCCGTGCTGCTGTTGGCCCCGGAAGTGGCGCTGGCTCACAAATTGCGCGCGGATGTGGAGACATGCCTGCCCGGCGCCCCGCTTTTTTTCTTTCACGGGTACCAGTCCGCGCCGGAACGCGAGGCGACCTTCCGGACGCTGGCGGCGCGGAAAAGCCCCTGCCTTGTGGTGGGGACGCGTTCCGCGCTTTTTCTGCCGGTACGAGACGCGGGGGTCATTATTCTGGATGAGGAGCACGACGGGTCGTTCAAGCAGGACGAGGGCTTGACCTACCAGGCCAAAGAGCTGGCCTGGTACAGGGCGGGGCGGGAAAAGGCCTTGCTGTTGCTCGGTTCCGCGACCCCGGACATTAAAACCTACCACGCGGCGAAGCAAGGGAGACTGCCCCTGCACCACCTGCCCGACAGGGTGGGGGGCGGTTCTCTGCCGTCCGTGCGCTTGACGCTTGTTCCTCGCGGCATGGCGGATGGAAGCGTCTTGACGGATGAAAGCGTCGCCGCCCTGGCCGACCGCGTGCAAAGGGGCGACCAGGCGGTGATTTTGCTGAACCGGCGCGGCTACGCGCCGCTGATGTACTGCCTGGGCTGCGGCGAAGTGCTGTGCTGCCCCCACTGCGCCATCAGCCTGACCTATCACAAGGGGCGTGAACGTGCGGTCTGCCATTATTGCGGCCATGCGGCGCCGTACCCCAGTCCCTGCCCTTCCTGCGGGGGCATGCATTTTTTGCCCATGGGCGAAGGCACGGAAAAGTTGGAGGAGAGTCTGGTCCCCCGCCTGGCCACGGGCACGCGCATTCTGCGCCTTGATCGCGACAGCGCCCGAAGGCCCGGCAGAATGGAGGAAATACTGGCCGCTTTCGGCCGGGGCGAAGCCCAGGTGCTGGTGGGCACGCAGATGCTGTCCAAGGGGCACCATTTTCCGAATGTCACCCTGGTGGTGGCGGCCGACGCGGACCTGGGCCTGAATCTGCCCGACTACCGGGCGGCGGAAAGGACCTTTCAACTGCTGGTGCAGGCGGCAGGGCGCGCAGGTCGAGGGGAAAAGCCGGGAGAGGTTATCATCCAGACCCGCGACCCTTCCCACTACTGCTGGCAGTATGTAAAAACCGCCGATTACAGCGGATTTTACGCTGAAGAAATTGCTCGTCGCGAACGGCGTCGGTACCCGCCCTTCGTGCGCTTGGCGCTCTTGCGTATGAGTTTTCCGGCAGACTGGGCCAAAGGCATGGCCGCCATGGAAGATTTGGCCGCGGTGCTGCGCGCCAAAGGCAGGGAACTGGACCTGGCGGTGCTCGGCCCTGCGCCCGCGCCCATCGCCATGCTGCGCGGGGCCAGGCGCTTTCATTGTCTGGTCAAGGCCGACGCCTGGGGGCCGGTACGCGAACTGTATGCGGCCGCGACGCGCGCGGCGGGCCGTTACGGCAAGCTGCGCCTCGCGCTGGACCTGGACCCCGTCAATATGATGTAGCGTGAAAGAGCCGCCGGACGGGCTTGGCTAAGGCCTGTTCATGCATTTATACAATGAGCAATTTTGCTCTCTGCCAAAAGAAAAAAGGTTTTTTGCGAAGGGTAGTGTACTCTGCCGGTACTCAACCGGGACAATTCCGCAGGAAGCGGAATTGGGGGCCGGAGGTCTTCCGACGGCGCCCCGAAGGGGCGAGGCACAGGATGCGCCGAGTCAACAAAAAGCCTTTTTGACATGGCAGAGGGCAAAAGGGCGTTGTGTGAACAGGCCTTACATCGGCGTGAATTCTCTGAAGAGGGGAGCCGCCGCGTCCTTGGCCGACAGGACGGGGTTGTCGACGGGCCAGGCGACGGCCAGGTCCGGATCGTTCCAGCGGATGCCGCTCTCGTCTTCCGGGTGGTAAAGTTCGGTGCATTTGTAGTTGAAATCCGCCGTTTCGCTCAGCACGCAATAGCCGTGGGCCAGGCCCGGCGGCACCCAGAGCTGATGCTGGTTTTCGTCGGTCAGTTCCGCGCCGTACCAAAGCCCGTATGTGGGCGATTTTTTGCGGATGTCCACGGCCACGTCGAACACAGCGCCGCGGGACACGGACACCAGTTTGCCCTGGGGGAATTCGCGCTGAAAATGCAGGCCGCGCAAAATTCCTCCGCTGGAACGAGAGTGATTGTCCTGCACGAAGGGCTGGGTTATGCCCGCGGCCCGGTAGCGTTCCTGCTGCCAGGTTTCCACAAAAAAACCGCGCGCGTCGCGCCAGACCTTGGGTTTGATCAGCAAAACGCCGGCAATGGGGGTGGCTACAACTTCCATGACGGTCCTAATCGCTAAGACTAAGCAGGTATTCGCCGTAGCCGGATTTGCCCAGCTCGCGGCCAAGCGCATGCATGGCCTCAAGGCTGATGAAACCCTGGCGCCAGGCGATTTCTTCCAGACAGGCCACTTTGAGACCCTGGCGGGTTTCCACGGCCTGCACAAAGGTGCTCGCGGCCAGCAGCGCGTCGTGGGTGCCGGTGTCCAGCCAGGCGATGCCCCGGCCCAAAACCTGCACATGAAGTTGCCCGGCTTGCAGATAGCGGTTGTTGAGATCGGTTATTTCCAGTTCGCCCCGGCTGGAAGGGGTCAGGTTCCGGGCCAGATTCACCACTTGCCGGTCATAAAAATACAGCCCGGTGACCGCATAGTTGGATTGAGGCCGCTTGGGTTTTTCTTCAATGATGACAGCCTTTTTATCCTCGCCAAAACTGACCACGCCATAACGTTCGGGGTCGCGCACGTGGTAGGCGAACACCGTGGCCCCGCCCGCGCGGCTCATGGCGGCTTCCAGCGTCTGCGGCAGCCCGTGGCCGAAAAATATGTTGTCGCCAAGCACCAGACAAACGTTATCGTTGCCGATGAAGTCGGCGGCTAGCAAAAAGGCTTGGGCGATGCCTTCGGGTTTTTGCTGTTCCACATAGGTGAAGGCGCAGCCCCATTGAGAGCCGTCGCCCAGAAGCGCGCGAAAGAGCGGCAGATGATCCGGCGTGGAAATGATCGCAATATCCCTGATGCCCGCGCTCATGAGCACGGAGAGCGGATAGTAGATCATGGGTTTGTCGTAGACGGGCATCAGTTGCTTGCTGACGCTGCGGGTCAGGGGATAGAGACGGGTGCCGGCCCCCCCGGCCAGGACGATGCCTTTCCATGCAACGTTCATGTGAACCTCGAAAGTGTTGTTGTTCTTTCGCTACCAGAACCGGAACGAAAATCAAGGGATACGGAAACGAACGCGCCGCGATCCGGCATGGCGGTTGCGGCGCGTTGCGGTTGTCGTTGTTTTCAACCTCTGGTTTGCAGCAGAAGAGAGTGTTGCTGGCGGGCGACGACCTTGTGGTAGCCCGAAAGCCGGTTGCCCTGTTCGCGGCTTTGCTGCAAGGTCTGCCGCAGGGCGTCGGACGTTGACGCCGCTTTGTTTGTCAGCGCGTTCTGAGCATTTTGAATGGCCTCCAGACGGGAAAGCAACTGCGCCGCATCGCAGCCGTCGCGTTTTTCCCAGGCCCGGGCCATGAGCTTTGCCCGTTCCTCGCACAGTTCTTCCAGGCGTTCCTCATCTTCCGCCGCCAGGGCGGCGTCTTCCTGCCGCGTCAACTCAAGGGCGGCATCCAAAAGGCTCAGGCTTTCGTGCATGGGCTAATCCAGTTTGGCCGTAGCGATTTCGTTGCCGAGATCGGTCAGCACTTCGTTCCAGTTGTCGCAGCCGGGCAGGAATTCAAATTCCAGCAGGTCGGCGAGCAGAATCCAGTCCTGATTGACCATGACGTCGCTCATTTCACTGAGCAGGCTGTCCAGTTCCCTGCTGACGTTGACCAGAGTAGCTTCGTTCTTGGCGGGAAAACGCTCGTACAGCATGTTGATGATGCCCAGAAAATGGCGGGTGACGTCCAGCAGGTCCTGCAGCACTTCCAGCGCTTCCGCGGTATCGCCCTGACGGAACAGGGAGGCCACGCGTTTGCCGCCGCTCTGCATCAAGCGGATGACTTTGAACAGTTCCTGCGTCATGTCGACGGCCAACTCGCCTAAGGACGCGGTGCGCACTTCCAGGCTGCGGATGTCGCCGCTGCTGATGTCTTCCGCCTGGTGCGGATAAATTTCACTGAACGCTTCGTCGTTAACGAGAACGTCCGTGACGACGCGGTCTTCAAAAATTTCCTCTTCCATAACCTTGACCAGAACTTCCTCAAGGTTGGTGAAATTGCCGAGATTCATGGCGCTTTGGCGTCCGTCGATAACGATCATGATGTGTTCCTCCTCCCCAAGGGGAAATTTTTACAGTATGTGCCGCAGCATATGCAAACAGCGGGCCAAGACGGTTTGCGTGCAAATACTTCTCTGTATTTACAGGGATATTTTTACAGGAGAAAAAATTGCCGCGTGCGAAGTCGGTTTTCCGGCAGGATGAAGACGAAAAATTGGAATTATTCGCCGATGCCGCGCAGCAGCGCGGCGAGCAGGTCGCGGTACTGGCCCGCCAGAACAAGGGCGGTGGGCAGGTCGTCGCTGTTCTGGGTTTCTTCCTGCCAGAGCAGGGCCAGAGCGGCCAGCAGCGGAGATTCGCGCAAGAAGGAGGCCGTGCGCTGCCAGGTGGCCAGAAAACGCTCCCGCACCTGGGGCAGGGGCCGGGCGAGCAGGAGTTCTCCCTGCTGCAAAAGGGCGTCAAGCATGGTCAGGGTTGAACGGCAGGCCTCGGCCAGAGCGAGGGCCGCATCGGCCTTGAGGGCCAGGGGGGCGGCAAGCGGCCGAGGCGCAAAGGCCCGGCTTTGGTCCCTGTCAAGGAACTGACGGTAGAAATGCCGCTGGCCGCGCAGCCAGACGGTCCGGGCGTCTTCTTCGTGCCCGGACAAGGAAGACAGGTCCGCGAAACCCCAGGGGTCGCTTTCGCTTCGCCATATCCTGCTGCCCGCATATGCGTCCGGCCCGCGATCATCAGACGCGTCGCGCCAGTCCCGTCCGGCAAGATAGCTTCGCGCCAGGGCCAGGACGGTTTCAGGCCGGACAGCCGCGTGGCAGGCCAGATCATGCGCGCAGCGGGAGCCGAAGGCGCAGGGGTGGCAGGGCAGGTCCGGTTCCAGCGAGCAGTTGCCCGCTCTGTATGGTCCCGTGTCCCAGGGCTGGGCTGTGGCCAGAAAGATGCCCAACACCGGAGTGCCCAGGCCTGAAGCCAGATGCAAAGTGCCGGTGTCGTTGCTGACGAGCATGGTCGCGGCGCGCAGGGCGGCCGCCAGTTGGGACAGTTTTGTCCGTCCGACCATGTCTATGAAGGGAGCGCCGGCCAATGCGGCGTAGCGTTCGGCCAGGGGGCGCTCGCTGTCCGATCCCAGCAGCAGGGGGCAAAGTTGTTCCGTCCGCCAGAGCGAGTCGCCGACAGCTGCGAAAGACGCTTCCGGCCAGCGGCGGCGATCTTCGCTGGCTCCCATCTGCAGGGCGACAAAGCCCCGGCAGTTTGGCGGCGCGCAGCTTACAAGCCGCGCGCGCATGTCGTCAACCATATCCCGGTGCGGGGGGAGTAGGGAGGCGTCAGCCGGGCCTTTGGCTTCGCATGGCGCGTCAGCCGGGCCGCCTGCCACCTTGCAGAACAGATCCACTACATTGAAAGGGCTGACGCCGCGTGACTTGGCCGCGCCCTGCATAAAGGCGGCCCAGGGGGTGGAGTTCACGCCGAAACCCATGCCGTCCAGGCCAAAGCCGTCCACAGCCCCGTTCGCGGCCAAATATCGGCTGAGCAGGCGGGCGCTGAGGGTGGGGGTAAGGTTGCAAATCCGGTCAGGAGCAAAGGCCGCGCGAATTTCGCCCGCCCATTGGTCAAGATGCGATACGGCGTCGCGCCAGTTTTTTGTGTCCCGCCCTGTCTGCAACGCGGCCAGCAGTCTGCCGCCGGGCAGAGGAAAGGTCCGTTCCAGGTGCGGCAGAAAAGTCGCGGTTGACGCGAAATTGTCGAGGCAGACCAGGGCCAGTCTGTGCGGGCCGTCCGAACCGTCGCGCGCCAGAACGGACAGGGCGGCGGCGCTTTGCAGCAGGTCCCCGAAGCGGGTCAGGCTGACGACGAGGATATTCATAGGCCACAAGTAGCCTGAACCCGTTTTTCGCGCAACGGTCAAAAAAACGCGCGTTGTCGCATTTGCGATAGCCCGATACGCGCACCTGTGCGAAAGGTACGCTGGGAGTCATACTTATTGTTCCGCATCCGCAAACCGCATGCACATACCCCATGGAGGCGCCATATGTCGGCAAAGGAACAGATCATCATCAGAAACTACATCAACGGACAATGGGGCGGTCCGACGGAAAAGCACGAGCCGTTGTACAACCCTTCGACCGGCGAAGTTATCGGCAACGTGTCCATGTCGAGCAAGGCCGTAGCGGAAGAAGCCATCGCCACCGCGGCCGAAGCCTACAAGACCTGGAGGCATCAGCCCATAGCCAAACGGGTGGAGTACATCTACAAGATCCGCGAATGCATGATCCGGGATGCGGAAAAGCTGGCCTATTCCATCGCCGTTGACCAGGCCAAGCACATCGCCGAAGCCAGGGGCGAAGTGAAGCGGGTGGTCGAAATTCTTGAATCCGCCGCCAGCGCGCCCGCGATGATGCAGGGCGACACCCTGGACAACATCAGCGCCAATTTGTCGGCCAAGGTTGTGCGCCAGTCTCTGGGGGTTTTCGGCGGGGTCGCGCCCTTCAACTTCCCGGCTCTGGTTTTCGGCTGGTTTATCCCCTACGCCATTGTCGCGGGCAATACCTTTGTCTACAAGCCTTCGACCCAGTCCCCGTATTTCATGCAGCTGATGTGCGAGATATTTACGGAAATCGGCCTGCCGCCCGGCGTGGTCAACGTGATTCACGGCCGCCGCGACATTCCTGAAACTTGGTACGAAGACCCGCGCATCGCGGGGGTGTGCCTGGTGGGTTCCACGCCGACGGCGAAGAAAATGGCCGAGGGCTGCGCGCGCGGCGCCAAGCGTTCCATGTTGCTGGGCGGGGCCAAGAACATGCTCGTGGTCATGGAAGACGCGGACATCGACCAGTTCATCGGCGAATACAAAAATTCCTGTTACGGTTCGGCCGGGCAGCGCTGTCTGGCCGGGTCCATCGTGGCCGTCGTGCCGGAGGTATACGACAAAGTGGTCAAGCGCATGATCGAAGCGGCGAAGACCATCACCGTGGGCGACGCCATGGACCCGGACGTGTTCATGGGACCGCTGATTTCCCGCTCGGCCGCGGATACGGTCATCGAGTACGTGGATATCGCCCTGAAGCACGGCCAGGGCTGCAAGCTGGCTCTTGACGGCCGCAAACCCAAATTGCCGAAAAAGAATCAGAACGGCTTCTTCGTCGGGCCGACCATCATCACCGGCGTCACGCCCTGCAACCCCCTGTTCACCACCGAAGTGTTCGGCCCGCTGGTGGCGGTGGCCAAGATCGCGGACATCGACGACGCGCTGGAGCTGATCCGTTCTTCCGAATTCGGCAACGGGGCCTGCATCTTCACCAAAAGCCAGTTCTACGCGGAAAAGTTCAGCATGGACGCGGACGTGGGCATGGTCGGCGTGAACGTGGGCATCTGCGCGCCGCATCCCTATGTGCCTTTCGGCGGCATCAAGGGCTCCCTGCTGGGCACGGACAAGGTGCAGGGCAAGGACGGCCTGAACTTTTTCACCCAGACCAAGGTGACCACCATCAGGACCATCGACCCCAACGCGGGCAAGCCTGCGCAGAGCGGCAACAAAAGCGTGCGTTCCTGCGTGGCGTCGTAACGGGAAAATCGGGGTTCGCCCCGCGCCCCGCAAGGGGGCCAGCCTCCTTGACCCAGCCCGCGGGTTCCAAGGGGCTTGCCCCTTGGCGGGGGGGCGTGGGGGGGGGCGCTGCCCCCTTGTTTGCTACCCTTCCGCCAACTGAGCCAGCCGGCGCATGTCCGCGATCCGGGTGTCGCGGTTGGTGAAAGAGTCGAGTATGCCCATTTCTTTCAATTGCCGCAAAGAGCGGGCCAGGGTGGCGCGATGAATGCCCAGAAGGTCGGCCAGTTCCTGCTGGGTCACGCCGGACCTGAATTGCGCGGCGTTGCCGTGCTTGGCGGAAAGTCCGAGCAAAAAACGGGCGATGTGGGCCAGATGGCTGCCGGTGCCCATGTCGGCCAGAAAGGAATAGTGGATGAGCATTTTGCCGCCCATGGACCGCATCAGGCTCAAGATGAGGTGCGGATAGGCGCGGATGAAGTCGAGGTCAGAGAGCAGGTCTTCCGGAAAGCTGTACAGTTCCACATCCTGCAGGCAGGTGAACCTTCCGCCGGGTTCGTAGCCGGTCAGGCTGCGCGCTTCGTTGAACAGGGTTCCGGCTTCGATATACAGCGTGTTGCGTTCGCGGCCGCAGGACGAAATATAGGAGATGAGCACGACACCCGTGGCCACGTAGTAGATGCCGGGAAATTCATGATGCGGGATGACGGCGTTTTTCGGGTAGCTGCGCCGGGTGGCCAGGTGCAGCACTTCTTCCCATTCCCGGTTGGCGTCGCGGATACGGGCATTTTTGGCGAGGGCGGCATCAAAGTCCGGGCGTTGCGGCGGCTGGTGCTTTTTCATGATGAAGAGGGCGGCTTGCTTTTTGCCGGTACCGGCCGGCGAACGAGCGCGGTACGGTGTAATTTTGGAGCATTTCACCCTTGAAATGCTCGTAGGGATTTGTACCCAGATCCTTGCCGCGAAATAGGCGCAGGCGGGCTTGGCTCGCCGTTAAGCGACTATTTCAAGCGCTATCTGTTCTAAAAGGAACTCCAATGGTATCTGTATTTCAATCCATAAGTAAAATCATATACGGTGCCGGATCCATATCAAAAATCGCGAACGAAGTCAAAATATTGGACTGCAAACGGGTTTTGGTGGTCACCGCCAGCGGCATAACGGAGCATGGAGTTCATAGAAAAATGCAGGAAAATCTTGAGGCGGCAAACATCCCGGTCGCGATTTTTTCGGGGGTGGTGCTTGATCCGACTCCGGATTCCATTGAAAAAAGCGCTGAAGCTGCGCGCCTCTTCGAGGCGGATTGCATAATCGGCCTCGGTGGCGGCAGCTCTCTGGACAGCGCCAAGGCGACGGCTTCGACGCGGCTTATGGGCAACAACCCGAGAAAAGGAACGGCAAAAGATCTGCTGCTGCTTTTGCAGCAGCATTTCTGAGCGCCCAGAAAGCCGGATCGTTTTTTGCCGCGCCGCCTGGGGGGAGGCGTCTGCAAAAAGACGGATTTTGTTCCCTACCCGTTGTCGTCCATGATTTTAATGCGCAGTTTTTTGGCCTTGCGCACGACGGTAGACTGACTGATGCCCAGCCGTTTGGCGGCTTTGTGCGAACTGCCTGTTTTGGCCAGGGCGTCTTTGATCATGGCGTATTCCAATTCGTCGACCGCGTCCTGCAAGCTTCCCTTGGACAGATCACGATCCGGAGTAGCGTTGAGCTGCATGTGCGTCGGCAGGTCGCGCAGCTTGATGACCTTGCCTTCGGTCATGGCCGCCAGAAATTCTACCGTGGCCCGCAGTTCCCGCACATTGCCCGGCCAGGTGTGGGCCGTGAAACAGCGCAGCACCTTGGGGTCGAAAAATTTCACATTGCCCTGGCGTTTGCAGGTTTCTTCCAGAAAATACTGGGCCATGATGCGGATGTCTTCGGGATGCTCGCGCAAAGGCGGCAGCAGTACGGAAAGCACACGCAGGCGGTAGTACAGGTCCGCCCGAAATTCTCCCGACGCCACAAGTTTTTCAAGAGGCTTGTTGGTGGCGGCCAGAATGCGCACGTCGACCGTGATGCTTTTGACGCCGCCCAGACGGCGGAAAGAGTAGCTGTCCAGCACGTGCAGCAGCTTGGCCTGCATGTTGAGCGGCAGTTCCCCTATTTCGTCAAGAAACAGGGTACCCTTGTCCGCCAGTTCGAACACGCCCTTTTTTCCCTCATGGGCGGCGCCTGTGAAGGCCCCTTTTTCGTAGCCGAAAAATTCCGCCTCGATCAGGTTGGGCGGAATGGCCGCGCAGTTGACGGTGATGAAGGGTTCGCCGCTGCGTTTGCTTTTTTGGTGAATCAGGCTGGCCGCGAGGCTTTTGCCGGTACCCGTGTCGCCCAGAATCAAAACCCCGGAAGGCGCTTTCGCGGCCCGTTCGAGATCGTGCAGGCATTTGCGCATAATGACGCTGCTTGCGAAAAAAACGGCCGTGCTGGTTTTTTCAATGCGTTCCAGCTGTTTTTTATAGTCGCAGGCTTCGCGTTCGGCTTCCGCCAGCTTGGCCTGCAGTGATTCCAACTCGGAAATGTCGCGGATGGAAGCCACGACGCGCCATATTTTGCCCGTATCGTCAAAAATGGGCGTGCTGGTGTTCAGGCAACGCTTGCCGCTTGCATAGTCGTCGAACAAGGTGACGGGCGCCTGTTTTTTCAGCGCTTCCAGGGTGACGCAGGAAGTGAAGCGCCCCTCGTGCATGAGGGCGGACACATGCTTGCCGAGAACTTCTTCGGGCTTGATGCCCGTGATGCGGGTCAGCGCTCTGTTGACGTACTGCGTGATGCCGTCAGGATCAATCATCCAGATGCCGTCGTCCACAGAATCGAGGATGACTTCCAACTCATGGCGCAGCAAGGCGTTTTCTTCCCACAGCGAACAGTGTCGTTCCGGGTCGGCGGGACAGCGCAAATTTCCGGCGGGGCACATCGGACACGGTTCGGGAGAAGAAAAATTGGTGGACATGGCGCCTCCTGCTTGCCTGCTCGGTTGAATCCGGCATAACAGAAAAAGAATCGGGAGGCAAAAAGTGATGCCATTTTGCCGCGTGAATTATTTTTGCATCGCCGTTGTAGTCTTGCTTATAGCAAGAAGAAATATTACTAACCGGCAGGTCCGATAAGCGATGTACAGGGGTGGGGAAAAAATGCGCGGCCCTTGTGAGTTGATTTTGCATCGTTTTGCTTTTTTTTCTCCCTTCGGCCGCACGCTGTTGCTGTATTCTTCCTGTGGTTTGGCGTAAGGCACGATCTATGCAAGGCCGATTCGGACAGGTTCGCAGACCTTCAACCAATGGAGACGCGCTTATGAAATTCAGCGGTATGACCATCGGAATTCCCAAGGAAATAATGCCCGGAGAACGACGCGTAGCGGCGATACCCGAAACCGTGAAGAAGATGGTAGCCGAAGGCGCGACGGTGCTTGTGGAAAAAGATGCGGGCGCAGGGTCTTTTTTCTCGGACGCGCAGTATGCGGAAGCCGGCGCGCGTGTCGTCGGCGACGTCCGGCAGATCTTTGAGCAGGCCATGGTCATTTTGAAGGTCAAAGAGCCGCAGTTCAATTCCGAGGTGCAGAAACACGAGTCGGAAATGCTTCGTGACGGCCAATATCTTATCACCTTTCTGCATCCGGCCGCTCCCGGCAACCACGACATGATCAAGACCCTGGCCGCCAAAGGCGCGGTCACCCTGACCCTGGACGGCATTCCGCGCATTTCCCGCGCGCAGGGCATGGACGCGCTTACTTCCATGAGCACGGTGGCCGGATACAAAAGCGTAATCATGGCCGCCGACCGTCTGGCGAAGTTTTTGCCCATGGTGGGCACGGCCGTGGGAGCCATCAAACCGGCGAGCGTGGTGGTCATCGGTTCCGGGGTTGCGGGGCTGCAGGCCATTGCCACCGCCAAACGCCTGGGCGCCGTGGTGACGGCCGTTGATATCCGGCCGGACGCCGCCGAGCAGGCCAAGTCCCTGGGCGCGAAGGTGAGCGAAACCGGCGTGCCCGCCGAAGTCGCCGTAGGAGAGGGCGGCTACGCGCAGCGCCTGTCCGAGGAATGGCTGACCAAGGAACGGGCGGCCATCAAGGACCTGGTCGCTTCCGCGGACATTCTCATTCTGGCCGCGCTCATTCCCGGCAAACTGGCGCCCATACTCATCACCGAAGAAATGGTGCGCTCCATGGCGCCCGGCTCCTGCATCGTCGACATCTCCATCGACCAGGGCGGCAACTGCGCGTTGACCGAGCCCGGCGAAGTGACGACGAAATTCGGGGTGAACATCGACGGCACCAAAAATATCCCCGGCAAGGTGCCGACCAGTTCCACCTGGATGTTCGCCCACAACATTTATAATTTCTTCGCTTTCCTCGCCGCTGACGGCAAGGTCGTCCTCGACAGGGCCGACCCCATCGTGGCTTCCACATTGACCACCATCGACAAACAGATCGTCCATGCCGGCGCCCGCGAGGCCATGGGCTTATAGACGGAAAAAAAACGCCGGACCGCGTCGGCGCGGTCCGGCGTTACAAACTGAAATGACACGCAAGCGGGCACCCGCTTCGCGTCTGCCGAGCGATTTCACCTTGAAATTGCCCAGGAGGCCGTATGACGCCTGTACTCTTGCTGCTCGTTTTCGTCGTCTCAACCCTGCTGGGTTACAAGATCATCAGCAACGTTCCCAGCCTGCTGCATACGCCGCTCATGTCGGGCATGAACGCCCTGGCCGGCGTCATCATACTCGGGGCGCTGACCGCAACCCATTTTTCCCAGTCCCTGCTCGGCGCCTTTCTGGGCGCCGTCGGAGTCGCGCTTGCCACCACCAACGTGTTCGGCGGCTTTGATGTCACGCACAAAATGTTGAAGATGGTTGCAGGGAAGAAAAACAAATGAGTACGCTAAGCTATAACATCGTAGCTGCGGTAGTGGCCCTTTCCGTTCTGTACGGGCTCAGCCTCATGAGCAGGGTGCAGACCGCCGTGCGCGGCAATCTTATCTCCGCTTCGGCCATGGGGCTGGCCATCGTCGTGACCATGTACAAGGACGGCGCTCTTGCTTCGCCGCTACTCTGGACGGCCATTGCGGCGGGCGTGGCCTTCGGGCTTTTTTTGTCCAACAAGGTCAGAATGCTGCAAATACCGCAGTTGGTGGCTTTTCTTCACGGCATTGGCGGCTTCGCGGCGGCCATTGTCGGCCTGCTGGTCCTGGTCGACACCGGCGCGGACACCGGATTTGCCCGCATCAACGCGGCCCTGGCCCTGGTCACGGGCATGGTGACCATCGCGGGATCTTTCGTGGCCGCGGGCAAGCTGCACCAGTTGTTGCCGCAAAAACCCATCAGGCTGCCGGGGCACACAAAGATTGTCGGCGGCATCGTGGCCGTGATCCTGCTGTCCGTGGCGCTGTGCACCTTTGCCCCGGGCGTTCTGTTCTTGCCCAACGTGGCGCTGATGTTCGCAGCAGGCGCGGCCTTCGGCATCATTTTCACCATTCGGGTGGGCGGGGCGGACATGCCCATCACCATTTCTCTGCTCAACTCTTTCGGCGGGGTTTCCGCCGCCATCGCGGGCCTTGCCGTGTCCGATCCCCTGCTGGTCGCCATCGGGGGCATCATCGGCTCTTCGGGTTTTCTGCTCACCCGCGTCATGTGCCGGGCCATGAACAGAAAGCTTATATCCATCCTGCTCGGCGAGTCGTCGTTGCAGGGCAAGGAAAAAACGACAGCTGCCGCAGGCCCTGCAGTGCCTGCTCCGCAAGCGGAACCTCGGGACAAGAAGGCCGACCTGGCCGAAATTCTGGCCTCGGCCCGCAAGGTGATCATCGTGCCCGGCTACGGCATGGCCCTGGCCCAGGCTCAGCACAAGGTCAAACAACTGGCCGACGTTCTGGAAGGGAAGGGGGCGAAGGTCAGTTACGCCATTCATCCCGTGGCCGGACGCATGCCGGGGCACATGAACGTGCTGCTGGCCGAAGCCAGCGTTGATTACGAGCAGTTGCTGGAAATGGACGCGGTGAACCCGCTCTTTGCGGGAGCGGACCTCGCCATAGTCGTGGGAGCCAACGACGTGGTGAACCCGGCTGCCAACACGGCCGTGGACACCCCCATTTACGGCATGCCCATCTTGAAGGTGGACGAAGCTCCGCGGGTCGTCATCTGCAACTTTGACACAAAGCCCGGCTACGCGGGCGTTGAAAACCCCCTGTATACGAAAGAAGACGTCATTCTGATGCTGGGCGACGCCTCGGAAACCGTGGGCAGCCTGATCGAAAGCGCGCATGGTGCGGCGGGAGCGCGGGAACAAAAAGCGCCCGGAGCGGACGTAGGCTCCCTGCTGGCCTCGGCCCGCAAGGTGATCATCGTGCCCGGCTACGGCATGGCCCTGGCCCAGGCCCAGCACAAGGTCAAACAACTGGCCGACGTTCTGGAAGGGAAGGGGGCGAAGGTCAGTTACGCCATTCATCCCGTGGCCGGCCGCATGCCGGGGCACATGAACGTGCTGCTGGCCGAAGCCAGCGTTGATTACGAGCAGTTGCTGGAAATGGACGCGGTGAACCCGCTCTTTGCGGAAGCGGACCTCGCCATAGTCGTGGGGGCCAACGACGTGGTGAACCCGGCTGCCAACACGGCCGTGGACACCCCCATTTACGGCATGCCCATCTTGAAGGTGGACGAGGCTCCGCGGGTCGTCATCTGCAACTTTGACACAAAGCCCGGCTACGCGGGCGTTGAAAACCCCCTGTATACGAAAGAAGACGTCATTCTGATGCTGGGCGACGCCTCGGAAACCGTGGGCAGCCTGATCGAAAGCGCGCAGGGCGCGGCGGCGGCGCGGGAACAAAAAGCGTCCGGAGCGGACGCGGGCTCCCTGCTGGCCTCGGCCCGCAAGGTGATCATCGTGCCCGGTTACGGCATGGCCCTGGCTCAGGCCCAATACGCGGTCAAACAACTGGCCGACAAACTGGAAGGAAAAGGGGCGAAGGTCAGTTACGCCATCCATCCCGTGGCCGGGCGGATGCCGGGGCACATGAACGTGCTGCTGGCCGAAGCCGGTGTGGATTACGAGCAACTGCTGGAAATGGACGCGGTGAACCCGCTCTTTGCGGAAGCGGACCTCGTCATAGTCGTGGGGGCCAACGACGTGGTGAACCCGGCTGCCAACACGGCCGTGGACACCCCCATTTACGGCATGCCCATCTTGAAGGTGGACGAGGCTCCGCGGGTCATCATCTGCAACTTTGACACAAAGCCCGGCTACGCGGGCGTTGAAAACCCCCTGTATACGAAAGAAGACGTCACTCTGATGCTGGGCGACGCGAGCGCAACCGTGACGGCGTTGCATACATTTTTCTGATACATCGTTCGAAGGAGAAAGCCATGGCGGACAAGAAAGTTTCCGATATCGTCGATGCCGACGTGAAAAACGTATGGCACCACCTGATGCTGCATCAGGGCAAAGCCCCGATGATTATTACGGAAGGCAAGGGGTTGCGTCTGAAAGACATCAACGGCAAAGAATACCTTGATGCCACTTCCGGCGGCGTCTGGTGCGTCAACGTGGGCTACGGCCGCGCGGAAATCGCCGACGCCGTGGCGGCCCAGTTGAAAACCATGGCTTATTACGCGGCTTCGGGCGGCAATCTGCCCAGCATCGAGTTTTCGGAAAAGCTGCTCGGATACATGCCCGGACTTGCAAGGGTATATATTTCCAACAGCGGCTCGGAAGCCAATGAAAAAGCCTACAAGATGGTGCGGCTCCGGGCGTACAACAGCGACAAGAAAGAGAAAAAGAAAATTCTCTACAGGTATCGCGACTACCACGGCACCACCATTGCCGCGCTCAGTTCCACCGGGCAGCCGGAACGCAAAGAATGTTTCGGTCCCTTTGTTCCCGGCTTCGCCGAAGTGCCCCACGCCTGCTGTTACCGTTGCGCCTTCAACAAAAGCTATCCGGGCTGCAACCTTGAATGCGCCAGGGCCGTTGAAGACGTTATTCTCAAAGAAGGCCCGGACACCGTCGGCGGCATCATTTTCGAACCCATCACCGCCGGCGGCGGCATACTTCCGCCCGTTCCGGAATATTACAAAGAAGTGGCCGCCATCTGCAAAAAGCACGACGTGCTGCTGATCATGGACGAAGTGGTCTGCGGCATGGGCCGTACCGGCACCATGTTCGGCTACCAGCATTACGGCGTCACCCCGGATATGGTGACCATGGCCAAAGGCGTGGCCAGCGCGTATATGCCCATTTCCTGCACCGTGACCACGGAAGCGGTGTTCAATTCCCTGCAATCGGGCAGCGACAAACTTTCGTACTTCCGGGACATCAGCACCTTTGGCGGCTGCGCGGGCGGACCCACGGCCGCCATCGTCAATATGAACATCATTGAAAAGGAAAAGCTGCTGGCTAATGTGACGGCCATGGGCGAATACCTGCTGGCCGGGCTGAAAGAAACGCTCAGCCATGCCAATGTGGGCGACGTGCGGGGCAAAGGGCTGCTGGCCGGAATCGAACTGGTCACGGACAAGGCTTCGAAAACGCCTTTGCCGGAAGAAAAAGTCGTGGCGCTCTGCGGCGAAATGGCGACCCAGGGCGTGCTGATCGGCCGCACCAACCGCAGCTTTCCCGGCCAGAACAACATCATCAATTTCGCGCCCGCCTATGTGGTTACCAAGGCGGATATCGACATCATACTCAAAACGCTGCGCGGCGCGCTGAAGACCGTGCTTGGTTGAACGGAAGCTTCGCCCCCGCGGGGGCGAAGCGCCGGATGCCCTTGCGCCTTGAATTGAAGGGACAGGCGGGCATTTTCAAAATGAAAATGCCTACTAAAACAGATCAGCATTGTGAAATTGCACCAGACCGCCTGCGGGCGTCGCCATCAGCGCCCGCATTGACGAAAGCAGGATTCGCCGCGCCCCGGCAATCAAAAGGAATGCAATGGCTTCACAAAACAAGCCCAAGATCGAGGTGAAGAACCTGACGAAGCGTTTCGGCGATCTTACCGTTCTGAACAGCATCAATTTTTCCATCGGCCAGGGCGAGCTTGTGGCCATAGTCGGCCCCACGGGCTGCGGCAAGACGACTTTTCTCAACACCTTGTCCAAGCTGATGCCCGCAACAAGCGGGGCCATTCTCATCGACGGAGCGGAAGCCGACCCCAGACGCCATAATATATCGTATGTTTTTCAGGAGCCGACCTGTCTGCCCTGGCGCACGGTCAGGGACAACGTCGCCTACGGCATGGAAATCAAGGGTGTCCCCCGCGAAGAGCGCATGAAGCGCGCCCAGGAAATCATGGATCTGGTGGGCCTGGCCAGTTGCGCGGATCTTTATCCCAACCAGGTGTCCGCCAGCATGATGCAGCGCATCGCGGTTTCGCGGGCTTTTGCCGTGGGTCCGGATCTGTTGCTGATGGACGAGCCGTACGGCCAGCTTGACGTGAAACTGCGCTATTATCTTGAAGACGAGCTGGTCAAGCTGTGGCGGACCCTGAACAGCACCATCCTTTTCGTCACCCACAATATTGAAGAGGCTGTGTACGTGGCGGAACGCATTCTTGTGCTTTCCAACAAGCCCACGACGGTCAAGGCCGAGGTCCGGGTGGATCTGCCCCGGCCCCGCAGTCTGGTGGACCCCCGCTTTGTCGCCCTGCGCAAGGAAGTGACCGAGCTCATCCGCTGGTGGTAGGTCTGCGGCAGACAATTTTAAGGAGCGCATTGCATGGCCTATGAACGCGTAACGGTGCGGCAGCCTTTGCTATTGACGTTGCTGCCGGTCGTAAGCCTGGGCGGTTTTTTTCTGGCCTGGCAGGCTCTGATCAGTTGGGAAATTGTGCCCGCGTCGCTGCTGGCTTCTCCGGCGCAGGTTTTTTCCGCATTTCTGGACAAGCTTTCAGACCCCCTGCCCGAGGGGGCGGTTCTGGCCACCCATACCTGGACCAGCATCAAAGAGGCTTTTCTGGGCTATTCGCTGTCGCTGCTGGTGGGCATTCCGCTGGGGCTGGCCATGGGCTGGTTTCGTACCGTCGAAGGCCTGGCCCGGCCTGTTTTCGAACTGATCCGCCCCATTCCGCCCATCGCCTGGATTCCGCTGACCGTGTTCTGGTTCGGCATCGACCTTGCGGGCAAGGTTTTCATCATCTGGATCGCGGGCATCGTGCCCTGCGTCATCAACTCTTACGTGGGGGTGCGCATGACCAGCCCCACCCTGATCCAGATGGCCCGCACTTACGGGGCCAGCGACTGGCAGATTTTTACCCAGCTTTGCATTCCTTCGGCCCTGCCCATGGTTTTCGGGGCCCTGCAGATCGCGCTGGCTTATTGCTGGACCAACCTCGTGGGGGCCGAACTGCTGGCCGCGGACACGGGCCTGGGGCATCTCATCACCATGGGGGGCAGGCTTCTGCGGCCCGACCTTGTGCTGTTGGGCATGGTTTGCGTGGGCATTTCCGGCGCCATTATCGGCATCATCATCGACCATGTTGAAAAACGGCTGCTGGCCGGGATCAGGAGGTAGCCGCATGAGCGCAGACAACACCGCGCGGCCCGGCATTGCCAACGAAACCGTGGACCATGCCCGCGAGCGGCGTCCCGTTACCCTGAAAAGCGTGCTGGGCAACGTGTATTTTTTGTACGCCGTGTCCCTGTTGAGTTTTTTTCTGCTCTGGGACCGCGTGGCCGCGAACAGGGTGTTCGGCGATTCCCTGGCCAGGCCTCTGGAAGTGATCGACCAGATGATTTTGCTCACCCAGATCAAATTCGGCGGCACCAATTTGTGGGGCCATATCTGGGCCAGCACCCGCCGGGTGATCATCGGCTTTGTTCTGGCCGCTACGGTGGCCGTGCCGCTGGGGCTGTTCATGGCCATCAACAAGTATGTGAACGCCTTTGTCAAGCCGGTGTTCGACCTGTTCAAACCCATGCCGCCCATCGCCTGGGTCTCTCTGGCCATTCTCTGGTTCGGCATCGGCGAATCGGCCAAGGTTTTCATCATCGTCATCGGCGCCTTTGTGCCCTGTCTGCTCAACGCGTACAACGGGGTGCGCCTGGTGGAGCCGGAACTGTACGACGTGATCCGCTCTCTGGGCGGCTGCCGGCGCGACGAGATTTTTCAGGTCTGCTTTCCCGCGTCCTTTCCGGCCGTGTTCGCCGGGTTGCAGATATCCATGAGCGTGGCCTGGACTTGCGTGCTGGCCGCGGAACTGATGAACGCCCGCGACGGCATGGGCTTTCTGATCAAACGGGGCATGGATACGCACCAGCCGGCCCTGGTGCTGGCCGGCATGGTTCTGATCGCGATCGCCGCCTGGAGCACCTCGCAGGCTCTGGGCCTGTTCGAGCGGATCGCCTGCCCCTGGCGCCGCAGCATCGAAAATCTGTAACCGGATTTTGAGAGTCGCCTATGAACGATTGCGCCTGTCCTCCGCCGGGCCTGAAAATACAGTGCCACACCATCAGCAAGACCTTCATCCAGAAGGGCAGCGTGGAAGTGCCGGTGATCCGCGACGTGGACCTGGCGGTGCGCGAGAACGAATTCATGGTCATTCTGGGACCCGGCCAGTGCGGCAAATCCACCTTGTTGCGCATCATTGCGGGTCTCGAGATTCCGGACCACGGTTTCGTCAGCCTGCCCGACGGCCCGGTGACCGGACCCGGCCCGGACCGGGGACTGGTTTTTCAGGGCTACATGCTTTTCGCCTGGAAGACGGTGCTCGGCAACGTGGAACTCGGGCCCAAGCTGCGCGGCGTGCCCAGGCGGGAGCGGGAAGAGATCGCCCGGCACTATATCAAACTGGTGGGCCTTTCCGGCTTTGAGGGCCACTACCCCCACCAGCTTTCGGGCGGCATGAAGCAGCGGGTGGGCATCGCCAGGGCTTACGCCAACAGCCCGGACGTCATGCTGCTGGACGAACCTTTTGGCCAGCTGGACGCCCAGACCCGCATCTTCATGCAGCACGAGATCATCCGCATCTGGGAGCAGGAAAAACGCACCGTCATCTTTGTGACCAACAACATCGACGAAGCCCTGTTTCTGGGAGACAGCATTGTGCTCATGGAAGGCAAGCTGCCGGGAACCATCAAAAAAGAATACCGGGTGGAACTGCCCCGGCCGCGCGAGCACACGGACATGGATTTTCTGCACCTGCGCGAAAAGATCATCAACGAAACGGAACTGGTGCTGTAAAGCATTTCACACTTGAAATGCTCGCAAGGATTTGTCAGCAAATCCTTGCCGCGAAATAGGCGCAGGCGAGCTTGGCCCGCCGTCAAGCGACTATTTCAAGCGTAAAATGCTGTAAGGCCCGGTTCCGGGAGCGGAAACGATGAGCGCCGCCATGCTGAACGCCCTTATTCTGCTGGGTCTGGCCCTGCTCGCGGCCTGCGCCCTT